>PLZH01000162.1 GCA_003152055.1 Burkholderiales bacterium | reverse complement strand
CGCCATCGCGACCTCCGCAGCGCGCGCGTTGTTGCCGTCGTCGACCTTGATCGCGACGCCGAGGCCGCGCTCCGGGAGCGCGGCGCAGAAGACGCCTTCGGCGCCGACCTTGCAGAAGACGCGCTCGCCGAGCCTTTGCATGACCTTCGTATCGAAGCGGTCCGTGCCGGCGACCAAGAAGGGATGGCGCGCAACGGCTTCGCGCAGGCGCTTCGCGGCACGCGCATGACCGGCGCCGAGGCCGGTGCCCGTGCCGACGCGGGCGAATGCATGGGCGAGATGGCGCAGCGGGATCGCGAACGTCGGTATCGAGCAGCCGTCGGTGCCGCGCGGCGCGCGCTCGAGATCGAAGCCGGTCGTGGCTTGCAGGGTCGCGGTGACGGCGCGCATCACGGGATGCTCGGGCGCGACGTAGCCCTTGGCGTATCGGCGCAGATCGAGGCCGGCGCCGAGCCGGCAGGCGAGGCAGAGAAAGCCCGCGTGCTTGCCCGAGCAGTTGTTGTTGAGAGCGTTCGGCTCGCGCCCGGCCGCGGCCATTTCGCGTTGCACGATTTCGCGATACGGCCAGTGCGTGCCACATTCGAGCGCGCTCGCGTCGAGGCCGGCCTTGCCGAGCATGCGGGCGACGACGGTGGTGTGCGCCGGCTCGCCGTTGTGCGAGGCGCAGGCGACGGCGAGCTCCTCGTCGTCGAGGCCGAGCTGCTCCGCGGCGCCGCTGTCGACGAGCGGGATCGCCTGCAGCACCTTGACGGCCGAGCGCGGAAAGATCGGCCGCTCGATGTCGCCGACCGCGACGACGACAACACCGTCGGCATCGAGCACGGCGATGGCGCCGCGGTGCGCCGATTCGCGCGTGCCGCCGCGCATCGCTTCGACGAGGACGGGGTTCATCTTTCGATCCGGCTGTTCATCGCAAGACTGTAGCGCGACGCCGTGGCGACAGCGGCGCCGGCGCGCGTGGCGACACAATGCGCGCTCATGTCGGCCACCGCCCTCGGCCTCGTCATCACCGCCGCCTTGCTGCACGCGCTGTGGAACGTGGTCGCCAAGAAAACGGGTGGCGACGTCCGCTTCGCCTTCATTTCGGCGCTCTTTCTCGTCGTTCTCTGGGCGCCGATCGGGATCTGGGCTGCGTGGAACGCGCTGGCGCGCTGGGGCTGGTTGGAATGGGCGGTGCTGCTCGCCAGCGCCATCGTTCACGTCGTCTACTTCACGACGCTCTTGCGCGGCTATCGCCTGTCCGATCTCACGATCGTCTATCCGGTCGCGCGTGGCACCGGCCCGCTGCTCGCTTCGCTCGGGGCGCTGGCGTGGCTCGGCGAAACGATGAGCGTCGTCGCCGCGGCGGGTGTGGCCGGCGTCGCGATCGGCGTCTTCGTCATTGCCGGCGGTCCAGGCCTGTGGGCCAAGGCGCACGATCCGCTGCAGCGGCGACGCGTTCGCGCCGGCATCGGCTGGGGCGCGGCGACGGGCGTGCTCATCGCCGGCTACACGCTGATCGACGGCTACGCCGTCAAGGTGCTGCTGCTCTCGCCGATCCTCGTCGACTACATCGGCAATCTCTTTCGAGTGCCCGTTCTCCTGCCGGCGGCGCTGCGCGATCGGCGCGGCTTTGCCGACGTCTGGCGTGCGCAGTGGCGCTCGGCGCTCGTCGTCGCCGTGCTTGGTCCGGTCGGCTACGTGCTCGTGCTCTACGCGGTTCGCCTCGCGCCGCTCAGCCACGTCGCGCCGGCGCGCGAAGTCTCGATGCTGTTCGCGGCCCTGATCGGCGGGCGTCTGCTCGGCGAAGGCGATCGTTCGTTGCGCGTCGTCGGCGCGGTGTGCATCGCCGGCGGTGTCGCGGCCCTGGCCCTCGGCTGATGACGATGCGGCTCGCCGGCATCGACTTCACGTGCAACCCGTCGTGGCGAAAACCGGTGACGCTGGCACTCGGTGCGCTCGAAGGCGAGTTCCTTGGCGTCATCGCGCTCGAAGCCTTCGCGACGCTCGACCGCTTCGATGCCTGGCTCGCCACGCCCGGTCCGTGGCTCGGTGCCTTCGATTTTCCTTTCGGCCTGCCGCGTCCTTTCGTTGAATCCAACGGCCTCGGCGCGACCTGCGCCGAAGTCATCGCGACCGTCCATGCGCGCTGCCCGACGCGGATGAGCTGGCGTGCCCTGATCGATGCGTGGGGCAACACGCAGCCGGAAGGTGCGAGGCTGCTGCATCGGCGCACCGACGCGGCATCGGAGGTCACGTCGACGAGCCCCTTGCAGACCCGCTACGTTCCGGTCGGCCTCATGTACTACGAAGGCGTCGCGCGCCTGGTTCGTGCCAACGTGTCGATGCCCGAGTTGCATGGCGGCGATGCCGGGCGCGTTGCGCTCGAGGGCTATCCGCGCCGGCTTGCCCATGCGCTGATCGGCCGTCGCTCGTACAAGAACCACGACCTGCCCGATCGCGCCGTGGCGCGCGAGGCGATCGTGAGTGCGCTCGAAGCCGGGCGTGCGGGCGCCGCGCTCTGTCTCGACGCCGCGCTGCGCCGCTCGCTCATCGCCGATGCGAGCGGCGACCGCCTCGACGCCGTGCTCTGTCTCGCGCAGGCGGCGCGAGCCTCGCGGCGCGTCGGCTACGGCTTGCCACGCGATGTCGATGCGGTGGAGGGCTGGATCATCGGCGAATGAGGGGCGTCTGCTAAGGTGCCCCGCTGACGCAGCGCTTCGAACTTCATGGACACCGCATCGTGGTCGGCCGTCGTCGGCCTCTTGCTCATCGTCATGGCGCTCGGCGATTCGCTGCTGGCGCGCCTGCCGCTCAGCACCTCGATGCTCTACCTGCTCGTCGGCGTTGCGGCCAGCCCGCTCTGGCTCGGCTGGACATCGTTGTCGGCGGCCGTGGACTCGAAGGTGCTCGAGCGCATCGCCGAGATCGTCGTCCTGCTCTCGCTCTTTACCTCCGGCCTGAAGATGAGCGCCGGTCTGGGCGACGGGCGCTGGCTGCTGCCCTTGCGGCTGGCCACCCTGTCGATGCTCGTTACCGCCGCCCTCGTCACCGTTTTCGGTGTCGCCTGGCTGGGGCTGCCGCTCGGCGCCGCGGTCCTGCTCGGCGGGATCCTCGCGCCGACCGATCCGGTGCTTGCTTCCGACGTGCAGGTGGAAGACCCGGAGGATCGCGACCGACTTCGCTTCGCCTTGACCGGCGAGGCAGGGCTCAACGACGGCACGGCTTATCCGATCGTGCTGCTCGGGCTCGGCCTGCTCGGCCTGCACGACCTCGGCAGCTCGGGCTGGCGCTGGTTCGCGGTCGACGTGCTCTGGGCCATCGCCGCCGGTGTCGGCATCGGCGCCCTGCTCGGCACGGCGGTCGGCCGGTTCGTGCTCTACCTGCGCAGCACGCACAAGGAGGCGGTCGGCCTCGACAATTTTCTCGCCCTCGGACTCATCGGCCTGGCCTACGGCGCCGCCGGGCTGGCGCATGGCTACGGCTTTCTCGCGGTGTTCGCGGCCGGCTTCGCGCTGCGCCGCGTCGAGCAGCGCGCGACGGCCGAGGGCGCAAAGCGACCCGGCCCGCGCAAGCGCCGCGGCGGCGCGGCGCCGAGCCCGGCAGAAGTCGCCGCCGAAGCGCACGCCAACCCGGATCTCTCGCACGCCGATCAGGTCGCCACCCATCCGAAGCACGCGCCGGCGTTCATGGCGCATGCGATGCTCAGCTTCAACGAGCAGATCGAGCGCATCGCCGAGGTCGCCGCGGTGGTGGCGATCGGCATGCTGCTCTGGGCCGTCGAGTGGAGCCACGCCTCGTGGGCTTTCGTCGTCGCCTTGCTGCTTGTCATCCGCCCGATATCGGTCGCGGTCGGCATGGCCCGGTCGAAGACCTCGGCATCACAACGCGTCCTGATCGGCTGGTTCGGCATCCGCGGCATCGGCTCGCTCTACTACCTCATGTTCGCGATGAGCCACGGCTTGGCTCCGGCGCTGGCCGCCGACATCGCGGCCCTGGTGCTGGCCTCGGTCGTCGCCTCGATCGTCTTGCATGGCATTTCGGTGACGCCGCTCATGGCGCTCTACGAGCGTCGCAAGGGCCGCCCCAGGAAGGCCTGAGGATCATGGTCGCGATGCATGACGAACGCATCGCCCGCGTCTTCATCGCGTTCTGCGACAGCCTTCATCGCCTGATAAGGTCGCGCCGTGAAGCCGAGACGAAAGACCGCGCAGAAGCCTTCGCCTGAAGCGCCCGAGCCGATCGGCGAAGACTGGTTCCTGCAGCGCGGCTGGCAGCCGTTCGAGTTCCAGCGCGAAGTCTGGTCAGCCATGGCCGTGGGACGGAGCGGCCTGTTGCACGCGACGACGGGATCGGGCAAGACCTATGCCGTCTGGTTCGGCGCCCTCGCTCGCGCCGCGGCGCTCGGCGTGCGGATCGAATCGGCGTCGCCGCCGCCGTTCGGTGTGCTCTGGCTGACGCCGATGCGCGCCCTGGCGGCCGATTCGGCGCGCGCCATCAGGCTGCCGATCGAAGAGCTCGATCTCGGCTGGTCGATCGGCATTCGCAGCGGCGACACGCCGGCTGCGGAGCGCGCCAGGCAGGACCGCTGCTTTCCGACCGCGCTCGTGACCACGCCCGAGTCGCTGAGCCTCATGCTGACGCGCGAAGACGCGAAGGCCGAGCTCTCGAAGGTGCATACCGTCATCGTCGACGAGTGGCACGAGCTGATGGGCAACAAGCGCGGCGTGCAGGTGCAACTCGCGATCGCCCGGCTCAGGAACTGGAACCCCGGTCTTGTCGTCTGGGGTCTGAGCGCGACGCTCGGCAATCTGGCCGAGGCGATGCATGTGCTGCTCGGCCACGAAGACGGCGAGCTCGTCCGCGGCCGCGTCGAGAAGAACCTCGTCATCGACACGCTGCTGCCCAGCAATCCCGGCCGTTTCTCGTGGGGCGGCCACCTCGGCAAGCAGATGCAGTTGCCGGTGGTCGAGGAGATCGAGAAATCGGCGACGACGCTCGTTTTCGTCAACATGCGCTCGCAGGCCGAGATCTGGTACCAGCTGCTGCTCGAAATGCGGCCCGAGTGGGCCGGCGTCGTCGCGTTGCATCACGGCTCGCTCGACAAGGAGGTGCGCGACTGGGTCGAGAGGGGCTTGAAGGAAGGCAGGCTCAAGGCCGTCGTCGCGACCTCGTCGCTCGACCTCGGCGTCGACTTCCTGCCCGTCGAGCGCGTCCTGCAGATCGGCTCGGCCAAGGGCATCGCGCGCTTGCTGCAGCGGGCCGGGCGGAGCGGCCACGCGCCGGGGCGCGCCAGTCGCGTCACGTTGGTGCCGACGAACACGCTCGAGCTCGTCGAGGCCGCGGCAGCGCGCCGCGCCGCGCAGGCGGGCCACATCGAGAAGCGGGCGACGCCCGACAAGCCCTTCGACGTGCTCGTGCAGCACCTCGTGAGCATCGCCCTCGGCGGTGGCTTCGCCGCCGATGCACTCTATGACGAAGTGCGCCAGGCCTGGGCCTATCGCAAGCTGACGCGCGCCGAATTCCAGTGGGCGCTCGATTTCGTCGAGAAGGGCGGAGCTAGCCTGACGGCGTATCCCGAGTACCACCGCGTCAAGCTTGTCGACGGGCTCTATCGCGTGCCCGATCGCGGCGTCGGCCGGCGGCACAGGCTCGGCATCGGCACCATCGTCTCGGATTCGTCGATGCAGGTGAAATACCTTTCGGGCGGCCGCATCGGCACGGTGGAAGAAGGCTTCGTCGCTCGCCTGCGGCCGGGCGACTGCTTCGTCTTCGCCGGCCGCAGCCTCGAGTTCATCCGGACCGAGGAGATGACGGCTTACGTGAAGCGCGCCGAGAACAGGAAGGGCGCGATGATCAGCTGGGCCGGCGCCAAGATGCCGCTTTCGAGCGAACTCGCCGACGCCGTGATGGACGTGCTTGCCGACGCCGCGCAAGGCGATTTCTTCGAGCCCGAGATGGACGCAGCGCGGCCGATGCTCGAGACCCAGGCGCAGCTCTCGCGCATCCCGACGCCGAAGACGCTGCTCATCGAGAAGCTCGAGTCACGCGAAGGCCAGCACCTCTTCATTTATCCGTTCGCCGGCCGGAATGCGCACATCGGCCTCGGCAGCCTGCTCGCCTGGCGCATGGCGAGGGACGCGCCCAACACCTTCAGCATCTCGATCAACGACTACGGGCTCGAACTGCTGTCGGCCAAGCCCGTCGACCCGACGCCCCTGGGCGACCAGAGCCTGTTCGAGGAAGGCGACTTGCTGCACGACGTGCTCGCGAGCCTCAACTCGAGCGAGCTCGCACGTCGGCGCTTCCGCGAGATCGCCCGCGTTTCGGGCCTCATCAGCCAGGGCTACCCGGGCCAGCCGAAGAGCACGCGCCAGCTGCAGGCCTCGAGCACGCTTTTCTACGAGGTGTTCCGCAAGTACGACGCGGGCAACATGTTGCTGAGCCAGGCCGAAGGCGAAGTGCTGAGCCAGGAGCTTGACATCGGGCGCCTGAAGGAAGTTCTGAAGCGCATGCGCGAGCAGCGCGTCGTCTTCGTCGACCTCGCCGTGCCGAGCCCGTTTGCGCTGCCGCTGATGGTCGAGCGGTTCAGGGAGCAGCTGACGACGGAGAAGCTGAAGGATCGGCTGCAGCGGATGTTGAGGGAGATGGAAAAGGAAGCGCAGAGGACGTGAGACTTGGTTTCGATGGTCGCTTCGAGCCAAGGCGGCTGTCGGCCGCCTCCATTTCATCGCCCAAGAGCGGTCAAGCACGTCAGGACAGTGCGGCCACCGAGTTCAGCTTGCCTTGCCGCGCCAGGCCACGGTTGTATTTGCAGCATTTCGGTGGTTTGGTTGTATTTCAGCGCTGCACATTAGAGGCGTGCGTTCGCTGCCAGCGAATCAACGAGGCATCGGCGCACTTGCTGAAGCGCCTGCTCCT
>PLZH01000218.1 GCA_003152055.1 Burkholderiales bacterium | reverse complement strand
CCCGGCGCCGAAGCCTACGACTACATCGTCTGCGGCGCCGGCACGGCCGGCTGCCTGCTCGCCAACCGCCTCAGCGCCGATGCGTCGAAGCGCGTGCTTCTCGTCGAAGCCGGCGGCAACGACGACTACCTCTGGATTCACATTCCGGTCGGCTACCTCTACTGCATCGGCAACCCGCGCACCGACTGGCTCTATGCGACCGAGCCGGCCGCTGGCCTCAACGGCCGCAGCCTTCGCTATCCGCGCGGCAAGGTGCTCGGCGGCTGCAGCAGCATCAACGGCATGATCTACATGCGCGGCCAGGCGCGCGACTACGACGGCTGGGGCCGGGGCGACGGGCACGGTGCCAACCCCGGCTGGAGCTGGGCCGAGTGCTTGCCGCATTTCCTCAAGCACGAAGATTTCTACAAGGGTGCGGACGCCTTTCACGCGGCGCCGGGGTTCGATTCGACCGGCAGGCGACAGGGCGGCGAGTGGCGCGTCGAGAAGCAGCGCCTGCGCTGGGATGTGCTCGACGCGTTTGCCGCCGCGGCCGAGCAGGCCGGCATCCCGCGCATCGACGATTTCAACCGCGGCGACAACGAAGGCGTCGGCTACTTCGACGTCAACCAGCGTGCCGGCATTCGCTGGAACGCAACCAAGGCCTTCCTGCGGCCGATCCAGCGTCGCGACAATCTGCAGGTCTGGACGGGAGCGCACATCGAACGCATCGAACTCGACGCCGAAGGCCGGGCGAGCGGCGTTCGCGTCGTGCCGCTCGACCGCGGCGAGCCGATCGTCGCCGCATTGAAGCCGGGCGGCGAGATCGTGCTCGCGACGGGCGCTATCGGCACGCCGCAGATCCTGCAGCTCTCCGGCATCGGTGCACCGGACGCGTTGCAGGCGCACGGCATCGCCGTCCGAAGGGCGCTTCCGGGGGTCGGCGAGAACCTGCAGGACCATCTGCAGATTCGCGCCGTCTATGGCGTCGACGGTGTGCGCACGCTCAACACCATTGCCAATTCGCTCTGGGGCAAGGCCATGATCGGTCTGGAGTACCTGCTGAAGCGAAGCGGCCCGATGAGCATGGCGCCGTCGCAGCTCGGCGCCTTCACGAAGAGCCGACCCGATCTCGCCCACGCCAACCTCGAATACCACGTGCAGCCGCTCTCGCTCGACGCGTTCGGCGAGCCGCTGCATGCGCACAACGCGTTCACGGCGAGCGTCTGCAACCTCAACCCGACGAGCCGCGGCCACGTGCGCATCCGCTCCGCGAACTCGGCCGATGCGCCGCGCATCGCGCCCGACTACCTTTCGACCGAGGAAGACGCCCTCGTCGCCGCACAGAGCCTGCGCGTCACGCGCCGCATCGTTGCGCAACCGGCGCTGGCACCGTTTCGGCCGCGTGAGCTCAAGCCCGGTGTCGAATTCGAAAGCGACGCCGATCTCGCCAAGCTCGCCGGCGACATCGGCACGACGATCTTTCACCCGGTCGGCACGGCGAAGATGGGTCCGGCGAGCGATCCGAGGGCCGTCGTCGACGCGCGGCTCCGCATCCACGGCGTGCCTGGCCTGCGCATCGCCGACGCCAGCGTCATGCCGACGATCACGAGCGGCAACACCAACGCGCCGACGCTCATGATCGCCGAGCGCGCGGCAGAGTGGCTCCTCGCCGGCGCCTGAGGCCGGCTCTTGGGCATACTGGCCTTTTGCCGAACGGAGCGACGATGAAAGTGCATGCAGTAGCCAAGGTCCGCCTCGACGCCGACGGGCGCGTCACCGGGGTCGAGTGGGGGCCCGTGAACACCGAGACGAACGAGTGGCATACCGAGCCGGCCATCGCCGATGTCTCCGAGGTCGTCGCCGCGCTGCATCGCGGCGAAGACGTGTTCGCGCTCTTCTCCGGCCCGCATGGCCTCGAGCCGGGGCGGCGCTTTCGCGTCGTGACCTACGACAACGGCTGGGAAACCGTCAATCTCGACGGCCCGTCGACGCACGAGCACGAGATCCACGACATGCTGCACGTCGAGGCGTGAGCCTCGCACGCACCCCGCGGCGCCTGCTCGTCGCGTGTCTGTGCGCCGAGTGGTGCGGCTCCTGCCGCGAATACCGGCCCATCTTCGACGCGCTGGCGAAGCGATTTGCCGAGGTCGCGGACTTCGCGTGGCTCGACGTCGAGGACGATTCCGATGCGCTGGGCGATCCCGACATCGAGAACTTTCCGACGCTTCTCATCGCCGGTGACGACGCGACGTTGTTCCTCGGCCCGGTCACGCCGCAGGCGCAGACGGCCGAGCGGCTCGTGCAGAGTGCCCTGGCCGGCGAACTCGGTCCGTTGGCGGGCGACAGCGCCGAGGCCGACGCGCTGGCCGAGCGGGTTCGCCGCTGGGCCCGGAACGAATAGCAATCGCCCGCGCCGAGCCTCACGAGAGGAGGTGCTTGCGGGCGCGGTGGACGCGCACGAACAGGTTCTCTTCGCTGATGCCGAGCTCGCGGCAGACGGCATCGGTCGGCTGCTCGTCGAGAACGCGCAGGCGCATCGCGTCGCGCAGCCCGCGCGGCAACGCCTCGATGCCGGCGAGCGCACGAGCCAGCCGCTGACGCTGATCTGCGATCTCGTCCGGGCCCGCGCGCGGGCAGGCGATGCTGCGTGCGCCTTGCGCGTTCGCATCGTCGCCGTCGAGGCTTTCGTGCTCGGGCGTGCGGCGCATGGTGTCGACGATCTTGTTTTTCAGCACGGCGGTCAGCCATGAGCGCAGCGCAGCGCGGCCGCCGAACGAGGCGCGGCCGGATAGCACGGCCTCGAACACGTCATGCACCGCATCTTCGGCCAGCATCGGGTCGCGCAGGCGGCGCGACGCGAAGCGAACGAGATAGGCGCGGTGGGCGACGACTTCGGTGATCGATGGCGGGGGGGTCGCCGGGATCTGGGCGCAGGCAGCGGGCGGGGCGGGAAAGCGGCTGGGCAATGGGGTGGCGGCGTGCATGAGTGGCTCCGGAATGCGATGTCGCCACTCTCGCCGCCGCGCCTCGCGTCCACCTCGCGAAAAGATCACGCCAAGATCACATCGTTGTAAGACCGGGCTTGCGGAACGAGACAATCAGCCATGCCTCCCGCCTCCATCCTCGTCGCCGAGGACCAGACCGACATCCGCGAGCTCCTGGTCATGAACCTGCGCGGCGCCGGCTACGAGGTCGCGGCCGTGGCCGATGGCGCCGCGGCGCTGGCGAGCCAGAGCGAGCATTCCAGCGACCTGCTCGTGCTCGACCTGATGATGCCGGGCCTCGATGGCCTTGAAGTGTGCAAGGCGCTAAGGGCGCGCGGCCGCAACACGCCGATCCTCATGCTGACGGCGAAATCGACCGAGCTCGACCGCGTGCTCGGCCTCGAGCTCGGCGCCGACGACTACCTGACCAAGCCCTTCTCGCTGGCCGAGCTGCTGGCCCGCGTCAAGGCGCTGCTGCGCCGCGCCGACCTGCTGCGCGCGGCGCAGGCCAACGCCGGGGGCGACGGGCGGGCGATCCGCAACGGCGGCCTCGAGATCCTTCCGGCCAAGCGCCAGGTGCGCTTTCGCGGCGCCTCGCTCGAGTTCACGGCGCTCGAGTTCGACTTGCTGCTGCATTTCGCTTCGCATCCCGGCCACGTGTTCTCGCGCAGCCAGTTGCTCGACGCCGTGTGGGGTTACACGCACGACGGCTACGAGCACACGGTGACGACGCACATCAATCGCCTGCGCAACAAGCTCGAGGCCGATCCGATGCGGCCCGAGCTCATCCTCACGGTTCGAGGCGCCGGCTACAAGATGCGCGATTCACCCTAGATGAAGCCCGATGGCGCCTTGCGGCTGCTGGCGCCGCTGCGCTACCTCCCGAGGGGGCGCGGCCGGCCTTGGGAGCGGCCCGGCGCCCGGCCGATGCGCGTGCCATGACCGTCCGGCTCAAGCTGGCCCTGACCATCTTTGCCACGGGCCTCGTCACGGCCCTCCTCGTCGTCGCCACCGTCGTCTATTCGTTCCAGCGCTTCGAGAACGAAACGGCCTATCGGCGCGGCATGGCGTTTCTCGGCCGCGTCGTCAGCATGTACGACAACATTTTCGACATGCACGAGCGCAGCCCCGAAGAGTTCCAGCGCTGGTTGCGCGGGCTCGTCCTGTTCGAGCCGGATACCGAGCTGTACCTGCTCGACAACGAGGGCACGGTGCTCGCCAAGACCGGGCCGGCGGTTCTCCCGCCGGGCTTTCGTGTCGCCCTCGGGCCGGTGCGCGAATCGATCGAGCGCATGGATACCTCGTACGTGATGGGCGACGACCCCGAGCGCATGGATGCCGGGGCCGTCATCGTCGCCAAGCCGGTGCAGCGTGCGATCAGGCGCGACGCATCGGCCAACGCCGGCTATCTCTACCTCGTGCTGCACACGCAGCAGTTGCCCGAAGGTCGCTGGGACGTCCTGCGCTCGAGCTTCGCGCGGCCAGTGATGGGCCTCGTCGTCGCTGTCGTCGCTTTCACGACCTTGCTGGCGCTGCTCATCATCTCGGCGGTGACGCAGCCGCTCAAGCAGCTGACGCAGGCGCTGGCGACGCTTTCGCAGCGCGGCCTCGCCGAAGGCCTGACGATCGCGCCGACGAGTCCCCTGCCGGCGCCGACGAAGGACGAGTTCGGGCAGCTGACGAGCGCCTTCGAGATGCTGCTCGATGTCTGCCGCCGGCAGTGGAACGCGCTGCGCCGCACCGACCACTTCCGCCGCGAAGGCGTGAGCAATCTCTCGCACGACCTGCGTTCGCCGCTCACCGCGACGGTCGCCTGCCTCGAAACGCTCGACGGCCGCTGGGGCGCAGCGCCCGAGCGCGCCGAGGATCGCCGCCTCGTCGAGATCGCCCTGCGCAACACGCAAAACGCGGCGCGCATGGTGCAGTCGCTCGGCGACCTGGCCAAGCTCGATGAGCCCGAGTTCGGCCTGCGCACCGAGGTCGTCGACGTGGGCGAACTGCTCGACGACATCGCCCTGCGCTTTGCCGAACGCGCCGCGCGCCTCGGCGTCGCGCTGTCGGCTGCGCACGATGCGGCGGCCGTTGCGCCGCTGCCCTTCGCGAAGGTCGACGTCGAGCTGTTCGAGCGCGCGGTCGCCAACCTCGTCGACAACGCGCTCAAGTTCTGCCCGCGCGGCAGCAGCGTCGTGCTGGCGGCGCGGTGGCACGACGGCAAGATCGAGGTCAGCGTCGGCGACGACGGGCCGGGCATACCGGCCGCCGATCTGCCACAGCTGTTCGATCGCTTCTATCAGAGCCGGCAGACCGTCGCCCCGGCCACCGGCGACGGCGGCCGGGGCCTGGGTCTGGCCATCGTCAAGCGAATCGCCGAATTGCACGAAGGCGACGTCGCCGTCGAAAGCACACTGGGCAAAGGAACGCGCGTGACGATCGAGTTGCCTGCCGCCCCGGCTTGAAGCGTGGGCGAATCGCTGCAGCGCACCGGGAAAGCCCTCGTGCTTCGAATCGGTGCGCCCACTACAGTGATTCGACACGCGCGGCCACCCTTTCGGTGCGGTGAGCGTAAGAGTAAGAGGTCAGCGAGGAGACAGCACGTCGCGCCAAGCGACGCGAGGCAGGCCGCAAGGCCGATGCAAAAAATCCAGGGGGCGCCGGGAAACCGGCGCCCCCTCGTCTTTGCGGACGGCCCCGACTCGTCGAGCGACGCCAATCCCGGGAATTGTGCCGCGCCGAGGGCTTGCGGAGGCGTCGCGCGGGGCCGCCGCCTCTCGTACCATGCGGGTCGTCGCCGCTCGCGAACATCGGACATGACCCAGAACAACCGGCGCCTGCTCGACGTCGACATCCCCGCCCAGCCCGACGTGCTCGTGCGGCTTTCCCTGCTGCTCGCCGAAGACGAAGTCGACCTCAACGCGGCGAGCCTGCTCATCACCTCCGACATGGCGCTGGCCGCGGCGGTATTGAAGGCGGTGAACTCGGCGATGTACGGCTTGCGTGGCCGGGTGCAGAGTGTGCAGCAGGCGATCACCTACCTGGGCACGCGCGAGGTCGCCTCGGTGACCTTCGAGATGGGCCTGCGTGCCGTGTTTCCGCCGGCGCCGGAGCTCGAGCCCTTGTGGGAACGTGCCCGCGTTCGCGGCTTGCTCATGGGTCGCATCGGCCACGAGCTGGGAGTCGACGCCTGGGCGGCGCATTCGGCGGGGCTTTTCGAAGAGTGCGGAAAGGCGGTGATGTTTCGCCACGCGACCGAGCGCTACAAGTCGATGCTGGCGGAAGCCAAGAGCGACGAGGAACTGCTCTTGCTCGAGCACACGCACATCGGCGTCAGCCACGACACGCTTGGCGCGGCGCTGTGCGAGAGCTGGGGCCTGGCGCCGCCGGCGGTCGATAGCGTGCGCTATCACGTCGTCGTCAACAGCACGCTCGAGCTGCCGATGCACGTGCAGCGGCGTTCGATCTGCGCCCTGTCGGCGATGGCCCACGCGCTGATGACCGACCCCGACCGGCTCGACGATGTGGCGCGCAAGGTCGCGCCGCAAGCCGACCTCGATCCGCTGCTCGCGCAGCGCGGCGCCCGCAGGGTGAAGGAGCAGATCGAGATGGCCGTCGAGCGCGCCAAGACGGAGGGCGATTGACTCCATAGTCCTGCTCTTGGCGGCGGGCTCGCGCCGCACTAGCGTGCGATGCCGCCCCATGCGGCGAGACGGAGGACGCCGTCATGCCCGATACCCTCGCCAGCGAGGCCGCCGCACCCGAACAGCTGGCGCTGCAGCGCCTCTATCGATGGGAACGCGAGGCCCCGGAGCGCCTCGTTCTGACGCAGCCGCAAGGCGGCGGCGTCGTACGCGACTTCACCTGGGGCCAGGTCATGAACGAGGCCCGCCGCATGGCGGTGCACCTGCAATCGCTCGGCATGCCGCCGGGCAGCCGCGTCGCCCTGCTTTCGAAGAACTGCGCCCACTGGCTGCTCGCCGACTTCGCGATCTGGATGGCCGGACACGTCTCGGTGCCGCTCTATCCGACGCTCGCCGCGGCGACGATCCGGCAGATCCTCGAGCACTCCGAAGCCAAGCTTCTCTTCGTCGGCAAGCTCGATGGCTGGGCGGGCATGCGCGGCGGCATTCCGGCTTCACTGCCGTGCATCGCGCTGCCGCTGGCGCCGCCGAACGACTATGTGCAATGGGACGCGATCGTCGCTGCGACGCCGCCGCTCGAGGGTCACCCGATCCGGGACGGCAACGAGCTCTCGACGATCATGTACACGTCGGGAACGACCGGTGTGCCAAAGGGCGTGATGCACAGCTTCGCGACCTTCGCCTGGGCGCTGGCGACCGGCCTCAGGCGGGTGCCGCTCGGCAGCGACGCTCGCATGCTCAGCTATCTGCCGCTGGCCCACGTCGCCGAGCGTTCGCTCGTCGAGCACGCCTTGCTCGCGACCGGCATGCACGTCTATTTCGCGGAAAGCCTCGATACCTTCACGGCCGACATGCAACGGGCGCGGCCGACGGTCTTCTTTTCGGTGCCGCGGTTGTGGGTGAAGTTCCAGCAGGCGGTCGACGCGAAGATGCCGCCGGCCAAGCTGCGACGGCTGCTGAAGATTCCGATCGTCGGCCGGATCGTCGCAAAGAAAGTGCTCGCTGCGCTCGGCCTCGATGCGTGTCAATTCGCCGCCGGGGGGCGGCACCAATGCCGCCCGATCTGCTGCGCTGGTATGCACGGCACGGCCTGCCGATCACCGAGGTCTACGGCATGACCGAGAACTGCGGCGTCTTGCATGCCACGCTGCCCGGCGTCCAGCGGCCCGGCACGGTCGGCAAGCCCTACGACGGCGTGCAGAGCCGCATCGATGCGGCGACGGGCGAGCTGCAGATGAGGAGCCCGGGCCTCATGCTCGGCTACTACAAGGAGCCGGAGCTGACGCGCCAGGCCCACACCGCCGATGCCTGGCTGCGCACCGGCGACAAGGGCGAGCTCGACGGCGAAGGCAACCTGCGCATCACCGGCCGCGTCAAGGACCTGTTCAAGACGAGCAAGGGCAAGTACGTCGCGCCGGCGCCGATCGAGGATCGCCTTGTCATGAACGGCGCGCTCGAGGCCTGCGTCGTCACCGGCGCCAATCTGGCCCAGCCGCTCGGCATCGTCATGCTCAACGCCGATGCGGCGCAGCGGTCGGCGCAGCCGGAAGGCCGCGCCGCGATCGAAGCTTCGCTCGCCGGTCACCTCAAGGCGGTCAACGACGCGCTCGATCCGCACGAGCAGCTGGAATGCCTGGTCGTCGTCGCCGAGCCGTGGTCGGTCGAGAACGGCTTCATCACGCCGACCTTCAAGGTCAAGCGCAATCGCGTCGAGGAAGCCTACGGCCCGCTGTTCGAGCGCTGGACGGCGGCAGGGCGCGCGGTCGTCTGGCATGCCGCGTGAAGCCGCTCTGCGGGTCGCTCAGTCGATCTTTGCGCCCGAAGCCCTGACGACCTGCGCCCACTTCTGCGTCTCGGCGGCGATGAAGCGGCTGAAGTCGGCCGGCGGCATGCCGCTGGGGATCGCGCCTTGAGACAGGAGCCGCTCCTTCAGCACCGGTGAGGCGAGCGCCTTCGCCGTTTCCTGCTGCACGCGGATGACGATCTCGGCAGGCACCCCCGCCGGCGCGAGCAGGCCGAACCACGAGCTCGCCTCGAAGCCCTTGAGCGGCCCGGCTTCGGCGATCGTCGGCACGTCGGGCAGCGCTGTGCAGCGCTCGGCACTCGTGACGGCGAGGGCCAGCAGCTTGCCCGACTTGATCTGCGGCAGCGACGACGGCAGGTTGTCGAACATCAGGTCCATCGTCCCGCCGATGAGATCGAGCAAGGCCGGCCCCGAGCCGCGGTAGGGGAAATGGACCATGTAGGTCCCGGTCATGGTCTTGAACAGTTCGCCCGAGAGGTGGATCGAGGTGCCGTTGCCGCTCGATGCCATGTTGAGTTTGCCCGGGTGGGCGCGGGCGTAGGCGATCAGCGAGCGAACGTCGGTGATGCCTCTAGCTGCGGCATTCGCCGGATTGACGACGAGCACGTTAGGCACGCCGGCGACGAGCGTGATCGGTGCGAAATCCTTCGCGGCGTCGTACGGCATCTTCGGATACAGCGCCGGGTTGATCGCCTGCGTACCGACTGTGCCCATGAGTAGCGTGTAGCCGTCGGGCGCCGACTTGGCGACGATATCGGCACCGATGTTGCCGCCGGCGCCTGGCTTGTTCTCGACGATGAAGTTCTGGCCGAACGCCTTGCCGAGCTCGGGAGCGAGGGCCCGGGCCAGGATGTCGGTTGTTCCACCGGCGGTGAAGGGAACGACGATGCGTACCGGCCGGTTCGGCCACGCCTGCGCAAAGCTCGCCGCCGGCAAGAGACTGAATGACAGCGCGAGTGCCACCAGACGAATGCGTGATCTCATGCGGGGCTCCTTCGATGCTGTCCCGTGCCTGGGTCGGCGCGTCGCGACGCGTAGTGTGGGGCCGAGGAGCTCGCTAGC
>PLZH01000213.1:18684-18853 GCA_003152055.1 Burkholderiales bacterium | reverse complement strand
TCCTGGAAGATCATCGCGATGTCGCCGCCGAGAAGAGAGCGCCGCTCGCGCCCGGACATGTGTTGCAGGTCGCGGCCATCGAAGGCGAGCCGCTCGGCGCGCACCCGGCCCGGTGCATCGACGAGGCCGAGCACGGCAAGCGCCGTCACGCTCTTGCCCGATCCCGATT
>PLZH01000213.1:15524-18600 GCA_003152055.1 Burkholderiales bacterium | reverse complement strand
GCGGCTGCGCGCCGAGGCCGAGAAAGCCGAGCGCGGCGGCGTCGAGGATGGCCGACGAGAAGCCGAGGGTGGCCTGGACGATGAGCGGCGCGGCGCAGTTCGGCAGCACCGTGTCGAACATCAATCGTGCCGTGCTCGCGCCGGCCACGCGCGAGGCGGCGACGTAGTCTTTTGCCAGCTCGCCGAGCACGGCGCCGCGCGTCAAGCGAACGAAGTGCGGCAGCATGACGAAGGCGATCGCGTACATCGCGTTGACCAACCCGGGACCGAGCACGGCGACGACGGCGACGGCGAGCAGCAGGCTCGGCAGCGCCAGCAGCACGTCCATCGATCGCATCACGGCGAACTCGGCGGCGCGGCCGCGATGAAAGCCGGCGACGAGACCGAGCAGGACGCCGCCGCCCAGCGAGAGCCCGACCGAGACGAGGCCGATGAACAGCGAGAGCCGCGTGCCGTGGATGAGGCGCGAGAGGATGTCGCGGCCGACCTCGTCGGTGCCGAGCAGGAAGACATGGCCGCCGATCGGCGTGAGCGAGGGGGGCGCCAGCGTCGCGTCGCGGAATTGCTCGGACGGGCTGTACGGCGCGATGACGTTGGCCAGCACGGCGAAGAGAACGAGCATCACCACGACCGAAAGACCGGCGACGGCGCCGCGGTTGCGCCGGAAGTCGCGCCACAGCTCGGCGGCCGGCGTGGGCGGCGCGATCACCATTGCGGCGATGTTCGAAGTCGTCGTCATGCGTGGCGGATTCTTGGATTGATGACGCCGTAGAGCAGATCGACGACCAGATTGACGCCGATGATGACCGTCGCCGTCATCAGGATGCCGCCCTGCACCGCCGCGTAGTCGCGCCGGTGGATCGCTTCGACGAGCCACTTGCCGATGCCGGGCCAGGAAAAAATCGTCTCGGTCAGGATGGCGCCCGCGAGCAGCGTGCCGACCTGCAGGCCGATCGTCGTCACGACCGGGATCAGTGCGTTGCGCAGGGCGTGGATTGCGACGACGCGAATGCGCCCCGCGCCTTTGGCCCGCGCCGTGCGCACGTAGTCCTCGCGCAGCACTTCGAGCATCGACGAGCGGGTCATCCGCGCGATGACCGCCAGCGGAATGGTGCCGAGCGCGATCGCCGGCAGGATCAGGTGCGAGAGGGCGCTGCGAAAGGCGCCCTGGTCCGAGGCGAGCAGCGAATCGACGAGCATGAAGCCGGTCACGGGCGCGATGTCGTACTGGATCGCGATGCGCCCGGACACGGGCGTCCAGCCGAGCCAGACCGAAAACGTGAGGATGAGCAGCAGCCCCCACCAGAAGATCGGCATCGAGTAGCCGGTAAGCGAGGCGCCCATCAGCGAATAGTCCCAGGCGGTGTTGCGCTTGACCGCCGCGACGATGCCGGCGGGCAGACCGATCGCCAGTGCGAGCAGCATGGCGACGAAGGAAAGCTCGATCGTCGCCGGAAAGCGCGCCATGAATTCGGAGAAGACCGGCTCGTGCGTGATCGCCGAGAGCCCGAGATCGCCGTGCAGCGCCTTCCACACGTAGTCGCCGTACTGCACCGGCAGCGGCCGGTCGAGCCCGAACTCGTGAAGCAGACGCTGGTGGCGTTCCTCGGTCATGCCACGCTCGCCCGAAAGCGCCTCGACCGGATCGCCCGGAATGAGGCGGATCAGCGTGAAGACGAGCAGCGTGATGCCGAGGAAGGTCGGGACGACGAGGGCGACGCGCTTGAAGACAAAGGAGAACACGCCGCGGCCCAGCCGTGACCGGTTTCGACTACTGGCCCGTGATGTCTACCTTGTCGAAGTAGTGGTGCGCCGTCGGGTCCATCTTGTAGCCCGTGACTTCCTTTCGCACCGGATCGAAGCGGATCGAATGCGCGATCGGAATCCACGGCGCTTCGTTGTGGACGATCGTCTGCGCCTCGGCATAGAAGCCGGCGCGATCGTTCTGTCGTGTCGCGAGCTTGGCCATCTGGATCAGGTTCTCGAAGCTCTTGTCGCACCAGCGCGAAACGTTGCCGCCGCCCTTCACCGCCGCGCAGCCGAGCAGCGGCACGAAGAAGTTGTCGGGGTCGCCGTTGTCGCCCGACCAGCCGAACATCATCGACTGCTGCTCGCCCGTCTTGCTGCGCTTCCTGTACTCGCCCCACTCGTAGGTGATGAGCTTGGCGTGGACGCCGACCTTTTCCCAGTCGGCCTGGATCAGCTCGGCCATGCGCTTGCCGTCGGGGTTGTAGGGGCGGGTCACCGGCAGGTACCAGAGCTCGACGTCGACCCCGTTCGGATAGCCGGCCTGCGCCAGCATCGCCTTGGCCCGGGCCGGGTCGTACGGATAGTCCTGCACCTTGTCGTTGTACGACCAGAGCGTCGGCGGGATCGGGTTCTTGGCGATCTGCCCGGCGCCCTGGAACACGTTGTCGAGGATCGCCTTCTTGTTCGTCGCCATGTTGAGCGCCTGGCGCACGAGCTTCGAATCGAAGGGCTTCTTCTCGACGTTGAAGGCGATGTAGCCGACATTGAGCCCCTGCTGCTGCATGAGGTTGATGTTCGAATCGTTCTTCATCAACGCCACGTCAGCCGGCTTCGGGAACGCCATGACCTGGCATTCCCCGGTTTTCAGCTTGGCGTAACGCACCGTGGCGTCGGTCGTGATCGCGTAGACGAGGTTGTCGATCTTCGGCCGGCCGGCCCAGTGCTGGTCGAAGGCCTTGTAGCGGATGACGGCGTCCTTCTGGTAGGAGACGAACTGGAAAGGGCCGGTGCCGATCGGCTCGCGGTCGACGATCTCGGGAGTCTTCGCCGCCATCATCTTGTCGGCGTATTCGGCCGAGAGGATGGAGGCGAAGTCCATCGCCATGTCGGCCATGAAGGGCGCCTCGGGCTTTTTCAGGACGAAGCGCACGGTCATCGCGTCGACCTTCTGGACGTGGTCGACGATGTCCTTCATTCCCATGTCTTCGAAGTAGGCGTAGGTCTGGCCGGGCGTCACCTTCGCGTACGGATGATTCGGGTCGGCCATGCGGTTCCACGAGAAGAGCACGTCGTCGGCGTTGAAGTCGCGCGTCGGCGTGAAGTGCGA
>PLZH01000213.1:0-15443 GCA_003152055.1 Burkholderiales bacterium | reverse complement strand
CCCGGAAGGTGCGAAGTGACATGGGCGTTCCGATCGTTGGACGTTGGCGGCGCAGCGGCATCCGGGCTGCGGCGCGGCGAAGCGCGATGATAGGTCCGTCGCTTCTTCGTCTACGCCGTCGCGGACAGCGCTGCGTAGCAGTCCTGAACCGGCTTGGGCAAGCTCGCCCACATTGGCACGCTGGCAGCAGGGCGCTCGCCAGCGGGCGCGAGGATGTGCAGCGCAGCGAGCCGTTCAGCGTCGCGCAAAGCGACGCCAAGCGGTGACTGCACGGCGTCGATGCCATGGCTGCCGACCTCCCGCTGCGAGCAGGTCCAACGCGGGGCTCAGCTTCCAGGGCTCGACAAGCGCGCCGAAGAGCGTGTCGTGACGTCGAAACAATTGCGGCACGACGTCGGCCTGGGCCAGGTCCGTGGCGCTGGCCGTGATGTCCTGCAAGCCGTCGATCGCCCGCAGCGCCGCCGTCCAGCCGGAGTTGTGCAGCAGCCCCCGGCGAGGTAGCCGTCGAGGGGATCAAGCGCCAGCTGTGAGGTGATGGCAGCGCAAAGCCGCGCCTTCTTGTCGGCGTCCTTCCATATCTGCGTTGCCGCCCGTGCCGAGAGCGTGTTGCCGCGGGCGTCGAAGATCGGCCGCAGGACGACGCTTGCGATCGCCCGGCGCAGCCCCTGCGTGCCGATCATGGCGACGGCCCGGGCGAGGTCGATCTCGCTGTCGTCGTCGCCGCGCTGGAACGCGCTGGTCGCACTGCGGACCACTTCGGCGGTGAGGACAACGTCCTTGGAGATCCGATGGGCGACGTCGGCCGACGAATAGCGTTCGTCACGCAGTGTCTTCATCAGCTGCGGCACGACGTGCGGTGCTCGCGGCAACAGGCCGGCGCGCAGCGATTCCGAGGCGATGACCCGGTCCAGCCTCTCGAGCATGCGCGGGATGGCAGCGGCAGGCGATGAGCGAGCGCTCGGTGCAGTGGGCACGCCGACCATCCAGCAGAAGAATCGGACGCGCCGCTGTTCAGATGCCTCCCCGTCAATGGCATCTGTCTCGGGCAGGTCGTTCGACGACGCAGCGGGCTCGAGGCCACGCCCGGCCGACGGGACCACGCGGTCGGGCCGACCCAACGCGGCCGCCGGCGTTGTATGCGGCATGGCCGCCGCGGCCGATCGGGCTGTCGAGTTGTCCGGCGCCCGCGCTTCGGCCAAGGCCGAAGCGGGTCGCCACCAGCTCAACGGATTCCACCAACGGGCCGACGATATCGAAGCCATGCCAGATGCTTGCAACAGCCGCAGTATCGCCAAAGCACCGCGCCGGGCCACATCCACTCGCTGCTGCCCGTTCAGCCGAGCACGTGCAGCGCGGCGAGCCACAGCGGCGCCGTTGCGACAAAGCCGAGGGTAGAGACAACGACGGCGCTGTTCGTCTCTGCCGGCAGCGTCTCGTAGCGCTGCGCGAAGATGAGGGCGTTGCTGCCGACCGGCAGCGCCGCCATCATGACGACAATGGCCAGCGGCAGGCCCGCGAGCCCGAGGACCCAGTGGCCGAAGGCGATGACAGCCAGCGGATGGACGATCAGCTTGATCAGCGCCAGTGCCGTGGCGCTGCGTACTGCGCCACGCATGCCGTAGTGCGCGAGCGAGACGCCGATGAGCACGAGGCAGAGCGGCACGACGGCCAGCCCGAGCGTCTGCAGGATCTCGTCGGCGAACGGGGGCAGCGCCGCACCGGAAAGGTTCCACGTCAGCCCGGCGAGCACCGGCAGGACGACCGGATGGATGAGGGTGTTCCTCGCCGTCGTCGCGAGCAGGCGCGCCAGGTGCGCATGGGTCGGGTCGCTGCGCCGCCGCTCGCGGGCGAGATCGAGCTCGACGAGCGCAGTCAGCACGGTCAGCAGCGTCAGCGAATGCAGGCTCACGATCGTGACGTGGATGGCGAGACCCGCTTCGCCGAACAGCGCGGCGGCGAGCGGGATGCCGACCTGCACCGTGTTGCCGAACGACGCGGTGATGGCGCGAACGCTCGGCGCCGCAGCGGCGCCGTGATCAGCTTGTCGCCGCCAGAGTTCGGCGCCGTAGACCAGTGCGAGGAGCGCCAGCGTCGGTACGAAGAAGGCGAGCAGCGTCGTCGGATCGAGCGTGTGGAAATCGACGCGCGCCGTCGTCCGGAACAGCAGCGCCGGAACGAAGATGTAGAAGGCCGCGTTCGAAAGCGTCCGCGCCGGGTCGCCGCTGCCGAGGCGGCCGCTCCGGCCCACCGCCCAGCCGACGGCTACGACGGCGAAGATGACGAAGAGCTTGACGAAGACCTGCGCCGACATGGGGGCGCAGTATCGGCGACAGAATTCGCAGGGAAGCGGCGAATATCATGAACGAAGTGCAACCTCGGGCGCGACCCTGCGCATTGCTCGACCGAAGAAGCCGCCGGTTCGCTGCCGCGCCCGTGGCTGCCACGGCGCTTTTTGCCGGTTGGACCGGCCTCGAAGCGCATGCCGACTCCTGAGAAAGTGCCCGAAGCCGTGCTGCAGGCCAAGTACCGGCAGGCACTGGGCCTGCACGGAAAGGGCGAACTCGGCGCGGCCGAGGCGCTGTACCGCGAGATCCTGGCGCAGATGCCCGAAAGCTTCCATGCCCTGCACATGCTGGGGGTGCTGGTGGGACAGCGCGATGACCTGGCACAGTCTGAACGGCTGATCGCCCGAGCCGTTCGCATCGATCCCGGCATGGCCGCCGCCCATGCGAATCTGGGCAACACCTTGCGGTTGCTGGACCGCGGCGACGAGGCGATGGCCAGCTACGACTGCGCCCTGCGGCTGCAGCCCGACAACGCACGGGCGCTCAAGGGCCGCGGGTTGATCCTGTGGAAACGTCGAAGGCTCGAAGAAGCCCTGGCGTGCTACGAACATCTGCTGCGAATCGAGCCCGACTACGCCGACGGCTGGATCATGAAAGCGACCGTGCTCGAATCCCAGGGGCGCAACGACGAGGCGATCGCCAGCTATCGCAAGGCGCTGGAATTCGAAGATGTCACCGATCCCGACAAGGTCCGCTACGTCCTGGCGGCGACGGGTTCGGAGCCGATGCCGGCGGCCTCGCCGGTGCGATACGTCCGCGATCTGTTCGACAAGTACGCCCGCAGGTTCGAAGACCACCTCGTCACGCGGCTGAACTATCGCGGGCCGGAACTGCTCGTGGCGCAACTGCGGCCGCTTGTTTCGACGCCGAGGATCGACGTGCTCGACCTCGGCTGCGGCACCGGCTTGTGCGGGCCTCTGCTGAAGCCCTGGGCGCGCTCGCTGACGGGGCTCGACGTGTCGAAGAAGATGCTCGAAGAGGCGGCTCGAAAGCAGGTCTACGACACCTTGGTTGCCGGCGAGCTCACCGCCTATCTGGCGACGCAGGGCGCGTGCTTCGACTTGATCGTTGCTGCCGACGTGTTCATCTATATCGGCGATCTGTCAGGCGTGTTCGCCGGTGCGCGTGGCGCCCTGCGCGCGGGCGGTCTGTTCGCGTTTTCGACCGAAGTGAGCGAAGGCGTCGACAGTCGGCTGCAGGGGTCGCTGCGCTACGCCCACTCCGCAGCCTATCTGCAACGACTCGCGGCCGAAACCGGCTGGCTCGTCGAGAGCATGACGCGGCATGTCCTGCGCGAAGAAGACCGGCAGGGAGTCGCCAGCAATCTCGCCGTGCTGCGTCGCCTCGCCTAGACGAGGGCTAGACGCGGTCCGGTCGCGCCGCCCGCGAGTTCAGCGTGCGGGCCGCGTGACAAGCACATCGCTCGCCGCAGCTTCATAGAGCTTCGCCAGCCGCAGCACTTCCAGATCGCTGCGCGGCGGGCCGATGAGCTGCATCCCCATCGGCAGGCCCGTGGCGCTGAAGCCGACGGGCACGCTGATGCAGGGCAGGCCGGCGAAGGTGGCGATGATGACGACCTCCATCCAGCGGTGATAGGTGTCCATCGCGCGGCCGGCGATCTCTTTCGGCCAGCGCTCGTCGACGGGAAACGGCCAGACCTGCGCCGACGGCAAGGCAAGCACGTCGCAATGCTCGAAGAGCTTCAGAACGTGCTGGTGGAATGCCGTGCGCTCGACGCTTGCCGCCATCACCTGCGACGCCTTCAGCTGCGCACCCTGGTCGTGCTCCCATAACGCCTCGGGCTTGATGAGGGCCCGGTTCTCCGGGTTCTTCAGATAGGGCGCGATGCGACCGTTGACGAGCCACCAGCGCCAGGTCAGCCAGGCGTCCCAGAGGCGCTCGGGCGCGAAGCCGAGCGAGAGCGCCTCGACCTTGCAGCCCATGCCGGCGAGACGCGCGAGGCCTTCCTCGCAGACCTCGAGGACGCCGACTTCCATCGCCAGATGGCCGCCGAGATTGCCGAGCCAACCGATTCGCGCTGGCGCGTCGCTGCGCAGGGTCGCGTCGTCGAGCCGGCTCGCGAACGACGGCTCGCTGGCCAGCGAAAGTGGCGCGCGCGGGTCGTAGCCGGCCTGCACGTCGAGCAGCAGCGCGAGGTCCTTCACCGTGCGCGCCATCGGCCCTTCGGTGCCGAAGTGCGTGACCCAGGTGTCCTGCACCGGCCAGGCCGGCACGCGGCCCTGGCTCGGGCGAAAGCCGAAGACGTTGTTCCACGCCGCGGGGTTGCGCAGGCTGCCCATCGAATCGCTACCGTCGGCCACGGGCAGCATGCGGGTGGCCAGCGCGACGGCCGCGCCGCCGCTGCTGCCGCCGGCCGATTTCGTCGCGTCGAAGGCATTGCGCGTCGCGCCGAAGACTTCGTTGAAGGTGTGCGAGCCGAGCCCGAACTCCGGCGTGTTGGTCTTGCCGATGACGATGCAGCCGGCCGCCTTCATGCGCTGGACCATGAGCGCATCGGCCGCGGGAACGAAATCCTTCAGGATCGGCGAGCCGAAGGTGGTGCGGATGCCGGCCGTTGGCACCACGTCCTTGATCGCCTGCGGCAGGCCGAACAGGAAGGAACGCGGCTCGCCGCCGCCGCGAACGAGCTCGATATCGCAGCGCTCGGCTTCGCGCAGCAGATCGTCGCCGTCGCGCAGGCTGACGATGGCGTTGTGCTTCGGGTTGACGGCCTCGATGCGCTGCAGAAAGGCCTGCATCACCTCGCGGCACGAAGCTTCGCCTTTGCGGATGGCGGCCGCGAGCTCGTGTGCCGGCAGGTCGGTGAGGGTCATCGCGATCCGAACATCATTTGCCGCGCGATCGCCGACTTCACCGGGCCGAGCGCCTGCAGCGCGAGAAGGCCGAGGCTGCGAGCCGCGCCGGCGCCGGGCAGCGTCCAGGTGAAACTGCGGGCGAGGAAATCGGTCGCCGCGATCATCGCCCAGCGATCGGGGGCACGCTGCCACTCGAGCTTGCGCAGCACGGCGTCGACGTCGCGCGTCGTCGCGAGCGATCGCACGAGCTCGAAGGCGTCGCGCATGCCGAGATTGAGCCCCTGGCCGGCGACCGGGTGCAAGGTCTGCGCCGCATTGCCGATGCGCACCGTGCGGCCGTCGGTCAAGGTTCGCTCCGCGATCAGCCCGAGCGGAAAGCTCCTGAGCGCCGAGATCTCGGCGATGCGTGGCGTCGAAGGATGAAAGATCGTGTTGAGCACCGTCACGCGCTGTGCCGGGTCGAGCTCGCGCACCGGATCGTCGTCGCTGGCGACGCACCACACGAGCCCGGCCCGGCCATCCTGCAGCGGCAGCAGCGCGGCCGGGCCGTGGCGGGTGAAGCGCTCGTAGGCGACGCCTTCCTTGCGGCTCATGCTCGCATCCGAGACAAAAGGAGCGAAGCTCGCCGTCCCGACCCAGGCGGTCTGCCCGTAGTCGTGGCGCAGTGCCGGCCAGCGCTCGCCGGCGACCAGCACTTGCTTTGCCGCCGTCGCGAAGACACCGCCTTCGGCGACGACGGCGAGGTCGAAGCGTTCGGCGATTCCGGAATCGACCTCGACGCCGCCCGCGACGTTTTTCAGCGCCTCGACGTTGGAACCGAAGCGGCTGACGAGGCGCTTCGGCGCGCGCCGCTCGGCATCGAGCCAGACTTTCTGCAATGGCGCGACGATGGCGCCGTAGCTCAGCACGGCGCCGAGCATGGGAACGGCTTCGTCGATGGCGCGGATCGTCAGCTCAGGCTCGCTGAAGCGCGCCGAGAACGCGGCGAGGAGCGAAGGCGCCTGCTGCGAGACGTGCACTTCGGTGATCGGCTGCGCGTTGTCGGGACGCCAGGCACCGAGCCGCTCGAGCAACTGGACGCTGCCGAGCGAGAGCGCTAGCGTGCGCGGATCGCCCGACACGTCCTTGCCTTCGGGGCGCGCATCGAAGAGCGTGATCTCGGCTTCGGGCAGCGCATTCGCGGCATGCAAGGCCAGCGCCAGACCGACCGGGCCGGCACCGACGACGGCAAGCTTCAGCGGTGTCGATTCGTTCATGCGCGCACACCCCTCCTGGGGATTGTTTTTGCAGGCTGCGGCGTATTATTCGCCGCACCCGAATGTACGGGGTTCACCTGTGGGAGAACCGCTGCCATGGCGCTGATGGATTTCATCAAGAAACAGTTCATCGACATCATCGAGTGGACGGAGGACGGCGACGGCGTTCTCGCCTGGCGTTTCCCGATGGAAGACCGCGAGATCCAGAACGGCGGATCCCTGACGGTACGCGAATCGCAGATGGCCGTCTTCGTCAACGAAGGCAAGATCGCCGACGTCTTCGGCCCGGGCCGCTATACGCTGACGACGGCGACGCTGCCCATCCTCACCTACCTGCAGAACTGGGACAAGCTGTTCAAGAGCCCGTTCAAGAGCGACGTCTACTTCTTCAGCACGCGCCAGCAGATCGACCAGCGCTGGGGCACCAGCCAGCCGGTGACGATCCGCGACAAGGACTTCGGCGCGGTGCGCCTGCGCGCCTTTGGCAACTATGCGTACCGCATCGCCGATCCGCGTCTCTTCTACAACGAAATCTCGGGCACGCGCGAGCGCTACACCGTCACCGATCTCGACGGCCAGCTGCGCGGCCTGATGCTGCAGAACATCTCCGATGCGGTCGGCGCGAGCGGAACGCCGTTCCTCGATCTCGCCGCCAACCAGGTTGCGTTCGCGAAGGCGCTGCAGGACGCGACGGCACCGGCCTTCGAAAAGCTCGGCCTGAAGCTCGAGATGGTGACGATGCAGAACGTCTCGTTGCCCGACGAGCTGCAGAAGATCCTCGACCAGAAGATCGGCATGGGCATGGTCGGCGACACCGCCAAGTTCATGCAGTACCAGACGGCGCAATCCATCCCGGCCCTGGCGGCCGGTGCAGGCGGCGGCAACGGCATGGTCGGCAGCGCGGTCGGCCTCGGTGCCGGCGTGGCGCTCGGCCAGGTGATGGCCAACCAGCTCGGCCAGGGGCTCGCCGGCTCGGCGCCCGGCGCGCCGGCTGCGGCAGCGGGCGCAGCGGCGGCGGCCGGCGTCAAGCCCGAAGACGTGATGGCCACACTCGAACGTCTCGCCGATTTCAAGACCAAGGGCATCCTGACGCAGGAAGAGTTCGACGCGAAGAAAGCCGAGCTGCTGAAGAAGCTGGCCTGAAAGATGTCGGTGTAGAGGCGGGGTCGCGTCGGCCCTGCCTTTGCACATCCGCATCCCCACTTGGCCACCGAACCTTCACCCCAGCGCGTCTATCGGGCCGCCTGCCCGAACTGCGGCGCACCGGTCGAGTTCCGCTCGGCGGCGACGCCATTCGCCGTCTGCAGCTTCTGCCATTCGACGGTCGTGCGCGCCGGCGACGAGCTGCGCAAGATCGGCGAAAGCGCCGAGGTCTTCGACGACCATTCGCCTTTGCAGCTCGGCGCCGCCGGCAAATACCAGGGCGCGAACTTCACGCTCATCGGGCGGCTTCAGTACCGCTACGCCGAGGGCACCTGGAACGAGTGGCACGCGCTCTTCGAGACCGGCCCGGAACTGCAGAAGTCGGGCTGGCTTTCCGAAGACAACGGACGCTTCGTCGTCGCCTTCGATGCACCGCTGCTGACGCCGGTGCCGGTGCCCGAGCGGCTGCAGGTGGGCGCTCCGCTCACCGTCAACGGCGAAAGCTGGTCGGTCGCTTCCGTCGTCGCGGCAAAGCTGATCGCGGCGCAGGGCGAGCTTGCGAAGCGGCCGAATCTCGAGCACGGCTTCGTCGTCGCCGACGTGCGCAGCAGCCGCGGCGACGTCGGCACCATCGACTACACCGATCCGGCGCACCCGGCGTGGTCGGTCGGGCATTCGGTTTCGCTCTCCGACCTCGCCATGACGGGCCTCGCCGAGGCGGCCGAGAAGACGCTCTCCGGCAGGTCGCTGCAATGCCCGAACTGCGGCGCGGCGCTCGAGGTGAAGCTGCAGACGACGCAGTCGATCGTCTGCCACCAGTGCAAGTCGGTGATCGACGTGTCGCAAGGCGTCGGCGGCGATCTCGCGCACTACCAGCAGACCAACGGCGCTGAGCCGCAGATTCCGCTCGGCACGATCGGCACGATGGCCTTCGGCGGCAAGCAGGCTCTGCCCTGGCAGGTGGTCGGCTACGCCGAATACTGCGAAGTGCCGACGAGCGCGGACGACGAGCAATCGGTCTGGCGCGAATACCTTGTCTATCACCGCATCGAGGGCTTCGCCTTCATCGTCGACGCGCAGGACGGCTGGAGCTGGACGGTGCCGCTCACCGGCGCGCCGCAGGCCTTCGGCGAAAGCGTCAAGTACCAGGACGTTCTCTACCGCAAGCTCTACGATTACACCGGCCAGGTCACCTACGTTCTCGGCGAGTTCTACTGGCAGCTGACGAAAGACCAGCGCACCTCCAACACCGACTACCAGGGCACTGGCGCCTCGTCGGCCAGGCGCCTGAACTGCGAGCGCACGGCGGGCGAGGGCACGCAGGAGATCGTCTGGTCGGGCGGCGAGACCTTGAGCGCCGACGCGGTGCTCGCCGCGTTCCGCCTACCCCCCGAGCAGCGCGCCGCCTTGCAGCGCGACGCGCTGCCGACCGCCTTCCATGCCTCGACGCCGCTCGCCAAGATCATCTTCTGGGCCGTCATCATCCTGCTGGTGCTGCTCCTCGTTCGCTGCAGCCAGGGCAGCGGCCCCGGCGATTGCAGCCAGGTGCGCAACACCTTCGGCAGTGCGTCGCAGGAATACCAGAGTTGCCTCAACAGCCGGCGCAGCGGCAGCGGCTACGGCACCGGCGGCGGTGCGTTCGGCGGCTTTTCGAGCGGCGGCGGCCACAAATAGGCCGCTGCCGGGTCCTCTTCACACCTCACAGGAGCAAGCGCGATGGGAATCGAATGGTTGAAGCCCGAGGTCGTCTTCGGATCGATCCTCTATGCCCTGATCGGCGTGGTGATCTTCTGGTTGTGTTTCGTCATCGTCGACAAGATCACGCCCTACCACCTGTGGGATGAGATCGTGCACAAGAAGAACACGGCGCTGGCGATCGTCGTCGCGGCGATGGCCATCGCCATCGGCATGATCGTCGCGGCGGCGGTGCATGGGTGAGTGATCCGCTGGCGGTTGCGGCCGCCGCGGAATCGCATGCGGATGCGATCCGCCCGGCCGAGGTCGCGCTTCTCGCCTCGGTCTTCATCGTCGCCGCCTGCGGGCTCGTCTACGAGCTCGCCGCGGGCACGCTCGCCAGCTACCTGCTCGGCGATTCGATCCTGCAGTTCTCGACCGTCATCGGCACGTACCTGTTCGCGATGGGTGTCGGCTCGTGGCTGTCGCGCTTTCTCGAACGCCAGCTCGTCGCGCAGTTCCTGCGCGTCGAGCTGCTCGTCGGCCTCGTCGGCGGGTTGACGCCGGCGGCCCTCTTCGCCCTTCAATCGGCACCGACACCGTCGTTTCGCTTCGCGCTCTACGCGCTAGTGCTCGTGGTCGGCGTCCTGGTCGGCCTCGAGATCCCGCTCGTCATGCGCATCCTCAGGCGCTACGCCGGCCGATCCGGCCACGGCGGGCTGAAGGTGCTGGTCTCGCAGGTCCTCACCTTCGACTATCTCGGCGCGCTCGCCGTCTCGATCGCCTTCCCCTTGTTGCTGGTGCCGTACCTCGGCCTCATCCGCACGGGGGCCTTCTTCGGCCTCATGAACGCCGGCGTCGCGATCTGGGCGCTGTGGCTCTTTCGCGGCGAGCTGCGCGGGCTGGCCCGGCACGCGATCGCCTGCGCAGCGACAGTCGCCGCGCTTTGCGGCGCGCTCGTCTACGCCGACCATGTGACGACGTGGGCCGAGGACCACTTCTACGCCGACCACGTGATCTACAGCGCCTCGAGCCCGTACCAGCGCATCGTCATCACGGCCAGCCGCGCCGGCGTCCGCCTCTTTCTCAACGGCAACCTGCAGTTCCATTCGCGCGACGAGTACCGCTACCACGAAGCGCTTGTCCACCCGGCGCTTTCGGCGGCCATCGCGCCGCGCCGCGTCCTCGTGCTCGGCGGCGGCGACGGCATGGCGGCGCGCGAGATCCTCAAGTACCCGAGCGTCGAGCGCGTCACGCTGGTCGAGCTCGACCCGCACATGACGCGGCTCTTCTCGACCGAGCCGCTCTTGCGCGGCCTCAACCACGATTCGCTGCTTTCGCCGAGGCTCACGATCGTCAACGCCGACGCCTTCAGCTGGCTCGAGCAGCACGACGAGATGTTCGATGCCATCGTTGTCGACTTTCCCGATCCGACCAACTTCTCGATCGGCAAGCTCTACACCAAGACCTTCTACGAGCTGGTCGATCGTCATCTTTCGGCGAGCGGCTATGCGGTGATCCAGACGACCTCGCCGCTCATTGCGAGAAAGAGCTTCTGGACGGTGGTCACGACGCTCGAAGCCGCGGGCCTGACGACGGCGCCGTACCACGCGCACGTGCCGAGCTTCGGCGAGTGGGGCTTCATCATCGCGAGCCGGCGCCCGTTCAGGATGCCGACGAGCCTGCCGCCGAACCTGCGCTTCGTCGACGTCGCCGGCCTGCCCGCGCTCTTCCAGTTTCCACCCGACATGTCGCGCCTGCCGACCGAGGTCAATCGTCTTTCGAACCAGGTACTGGTCCAAACGTTCGACGAGGAATGGGGCAAGGTGCAGCGATGATCGCCGGCTCGCGCGGGCCGACCCGGCGCGCCGTTCTGGCCGCGGGATCGGCCGCAGCGCTGGCGGCGCTCGCCGGCTGCGAGCGGCATCGGGAAGTGTCGTACGACGGCGACTGGGTCGGCGCGGCGTTCGANNCGCGGCCACGCGATGGGCGGCATGCGTTGCCCGCTCGGCGCGCACTACCTGCCCGTTCCCGGCGACACGGCCATCGAGGTCATCGAGCTGCTCGAGGAGCTCGGCCTGCGCAAGATGGTGAACGGCCGCGCCGACTACGACGAGCGAACGTTGTGCCATAGCCCGCAGGAGCGGCTGTTCATCGGCGGCGGCTGGCGCGACGGCCTCCTGCCGCCGATCGAAGCGCTTCCTGCCGCCGAGCGCAAGGCGGCGCTTGCGAACTATCGTGCCTTCGGCGCCGCGGTCGCCGAAGCCGGCCGGGGCGACGCCTTCGCGATCCCGACGGCGCGATCGCGATGGACGCCGGCACTCGATGCGCTCGACGCCACGACCTTCGCCGCCTGGCTCGATCGCCGCGGTCTGCTCGCGCCTGCCCTGCGCTGGTACCTCGACTATTGCTGTCGCGACGACTACGGTGCCGGCGCGGCGCAGGTTTCTGCATGGGCCGGCATCCACTACTTCGCGAGCCGGCACGGCTTCCATGCGCCGGGCAGCGACGAAAGCCTCGCGGCCGACAGCGGCGAGGGCCTCTTGACCTGGCCGGAAGGCAATGCCTGGCTCGCCGCGCATCTTGCGGCGCCGCTCGGCGACAGGCTGCATCCCGGCCGGGTCGTGCTGCGCGTGAGCGAAAGTCGCGACGCGGCGACCATCGAAGCGTGGAACGTCGCCGAGCGGCAGCGCGAGCGCTGGATCGCATCGCGAGTCATTCTCGCGACGCCGCTTTTCGTCTCGGCGCGGATTCTCGACACGCCGCCACCGGCGCTCGTCGAAGCCGGGCGACTCGTTCGCCACGCGCCCTGGCTCGTCGCCAATCTGCAGATCGACGCCGCGCTCGACGGTCAACCGGGGGCGCCGCTCTCGTGGGACAACGTCCTCTACGACAGTCCGGGTCTCGGCTATGTCGACGACATGCATCAGAGCACCATGCCCTTCGCCGAGGCGACGGTGCTGACCGCATACTGGGCTCTCGGCGGCAACGACGATGCCGAGCTCGGTGCCAACCGGGCGCGCCTGCTGCGGGAAGACTGGCATACCTGGACGTCACGCGTCATCGCCGACCTGGCCACGCCGCACCCGGACCTGCCGGCAAAGCTGAAGCGGGTCGATCTCATGCGCTACGGCCACGCGATGAGCATTCCGTCGCCCGGCGTGCGCAGCAGCGTCGCGCTGCGTGCACTGGCCGATTCGACAGGGCGCGTTCATTTCGCGCATACCGACCTCTCTGCCTATTCGGTGTTCGAAGAAGCGCTCTTCCATGGCACGCGGGCGGGGCACGCCGCGGCAAGCGCCAGGCCGTCGTCGCGGGTATGAAGGGTCTCGAGATCCGAAGAGATCGGCCTGATCGACAACGTCCGGCGCCCGATCCTCGTCGGCAAGAATCGAGCTGCCCGACGACGTCGTTCGCCGGCGTGTCGGCGCAGTCGCAGTCCTGCGCGTTCATGCAATATCTTCTGTCGGTCGGCCGTGCCGGCCGGCGCTCGCACCGCGCTTCGGTGCCAACCAAGCTGCGGCCTGTTGCCGAAACCTCCCATGGACGAACCCTTGGACCGTATCCGTGAACTCGAGGCCCGCCTCGTCGCCCATGGCCTTATCCTGAAGACGATCGCGCGGCTGCTCTCGGAGTCGACGCTGGCCGAGCTGAAGGCGGCGGCCCTCGGCATCGACGACGCCGGCATGCAGGAAGCGAACCCCGATCTCCACATGCGGCGCGTCGCCGAGGAGATGTTCAGCATTCTCGAGATGGTGGGCTAGCTCCGCCGGACGGGTCGCTGCGTCCAGGGTGTTCGAACGCGCACGGCGTCTGCGGCGCAGGCGTGCAAGCTTGGTGCTGCCGCTGGCTTGGATATTCGGCGCCCGTCGCGCCGCGGTTACAGTGCCCTCGAAAATTTGTCTGCACGCCGCTGTAACCCGGCGCTCTTCAAACGCGAACTTAGGCAGGTGCGTGCGGATTTTCCGCGCAACATACTTTTGCTTCCATCCACCAGGAGTTTCACCGATGAATGCTCGCTCGCTCGCTCTCGCCGCCGCCGCGCTCGCGGCCTTGTCCAGCCAGCTCGTCGCCGCCGACAACAAGACGATGGCCGACAAGCCCGTCGCCATGGAAAAATGCTACGGTGTCTCGCTCGCCGGCAAGAACGATTGCGCCGCCGGCCCGGGCACGACGTGCGCCGGCACCTCGAAGGTCGACTACCAAGGCAACGAGTTCAAGTACGTTCCAGCGGGCACGTGCACGAGCATCAAGACGCCCAAGGGTGGGGGCTCGCTGACGCCGATGAAGGTCTGAGGCAGGCGCTGTCCGTTGTCGCGTGGCTGATCTGAAGGCCGGGCTCGGCCTCAAGGCCGAGCACTTCGGCGATGCACTCGCCTGTCGCGCCGAAGGCGCCTGGTTCGAAGTGCATGCCGAGAACTACCAGGTCGCGGGCGGTCCGCGGCTCGCTTGGCTGGACGCGATCCGGCGCGAGCATCCGCTGTCGCTGCACGGCGTTTCGCTTTCGCTCGCCGGCGCCGAGCCGATCGACGAAGAAGCGCTGGCCGGGCTCGCGGCGCTCGTTCGCCGCGTCGAGCCGGCACTGGTGTCCGAGCATCTCGCCTGGTCGCGACAGGGTGGAAGCTATCTGCCGGACTTGCTGCCGTTTCCGCGCAGCGACGAAGCGCTGGCCATCGTTTGCGCGAACGTCGGTCGCGTCCAGGACGCGATCGGCCGGCCGATCGCGCTCGAAAATCCGTCGCACTACCTCGCGCTCGACGGCCACGACTGGCCCGAGATCGATTTTCTCGACGAAGTCGCGCGGCGTACCGGTTGCTCGCTGCTCCTCGACATCAACAACGTCTACGTCAGCGCCCGCAACGTCGGCCTTTCGGCCGAGCGCTATCTCGACGCCTTTCCGGCCGAGCGCGTCAGCGAGATTCATCTCGGCGGGCATCGGCCCGACGCGAAACTCGGCGAGCGCCTGCTCGTCGATTCGCACGACGCGCCNNCGGCTCGCGCGGGTCTCGGCGCTCGCCGCCTGAGCAAGGTCATGAGCGCGGCCCACACCTTGCAGGCATTCCAGCGCGACTTTGCCGCCGCGCTCTGCTCTGACGATGCAGCCCCGAGCGTTGCCCGTTTGGCGCGCCAGCCGGGCTTCGCGGTCTATCGCAACACGGTGCGGCTCGCCTGCATCGACGCGCTGGCAGCGAATTACCCGAGCGTCGTCCAGCTTGTCGGCGCCCCGTGGTTTCGCGACGCTGCGGCGATCTTCGTCGCCACGCACTGGCCGCGCGACGGCCGGCTTGCCCACTACGGCGAAGGCTTCGCCGAGTTCTTCGCGGCGTTCGAGCCGGCGCGCGAGCTCGCCTATCTGCCCGGCATCGCGCAACTCGATCGCTGCTGGAGCGAAGCGCATCTCGCCGCTGAGGCGCCGGTACTGCCAGCGTCGGCGCTCGCCACCCTTGCGCCGCAGACCCTGGCCGAAGCGCGCATCGTGCCGCATCCGGCGGCACGATGGGCGACGTTCGCGACGATGCCCGTCTACACGATCTGGCGGCGCCATCGCGAAGCGCTGTCGCTCGAGGACGATCTGCCATGGATCGGCGAGGGCGCGCTCGTCGTGCGTCCGGGGGATGCCGTCCGCTGGCACGCGATCGGCATCGCCGCCGCGGCCTTCCTGACTGCGTCGGCGCAAGGCGCGTCGTTTGCCGCGGCCCTCGAAGCCGCCGACGCGGCGGACCCCGCTGCCGACGTCGGCGCCTGGCTGCCAGCGCTCGCCAGTGCCGGCGCCTTCACCTGCATCGCGGCAAGCCCTCGATGAGCGCCTTCCACGCAGCGTGGAACCGTCCCGCGGCGGCGCTCGAACGCTGGATCGGCCTCGATTTCGTGCTGCTCGTGAGCCGGCTCGGCATCGCCGCCGTCNNCGCCGTCAATCTGTTTCGTAGCGAGTACCGCCTGCCGTTCGTCGATCCGGCGATCGCGGTGCACGCCGCGGCGTACGCGGAGCACCTGTTCCCGCTTCTCCTCGTGCTGGGCTTTTTGACACGCGGTGCCGCGCTGGCGCTGCTCGGTATGACCGGGGTGATCGAGGTCTTCGTCTATCCCGACGCCTGGCCGACACATCTGTCCTGGGCTGCACCGCTGCTGCTGCTCGCGGCGCGCGGCGGCGGCGCTTTCTCTCTCGGCCGCGCCTTCGGCCTGCGCTAGGGCCTGCGGCGCCCCGACGG
>PLZH01000052.1:10655-67416 GCA_003152055.1 Burkholderiales bacterium | reverse complement strand
GGTCTACTTGAAGAACTCGCTGGACCGACATCTGGCAGCTGGAGAGCCGATGAACGACGAGACCCTGCTTTGTGCCATCCGAGAGGGGGCTGTCCTCAGGGTACGGCCCAAAGCCATGACCGTGGCAGTAGTCATGGCGGGTCTTTTGCCCATCATGTTCGGCAGCGGAACCGGTTCGGAAGTGATGAGCCGATTGCTGCTCCCATGGTCGGTGGCATGGTGACGGCGCCGTTGCTCAGCATGCTCGTGATTCCCGCCGCCTGGTTCAGGCTGCACCGACGCAGGAACTCCCGGCACAGACGCCGCTCGGCAAACTGACGAACTTCGTCATCCCGGGAACGCACATCGTCATAGGGCGTTCTGGTTTCGTCGCTACCGGCCCATTCGGGCTGCTCGCGTCTTTGGCAGTGGGTTGATCTACATCAGCACGAGAGGGGAAACAAAGGGAGATCATTCATTTTTGCAGACGGAGCGTCCGACCCTATCGGCGATGCCACGCATGACGCGCGCAACGCATTGCGATGTTTAGTCGCTATCGCCTTCACTGAGCGGAAACGCAGGCATGCCCAAGCATATTGCACGACTGGTCCTCCTGCTTTTAGCCTTTGCCGTGATCGCGTATGCGGCAAAGCAATATTTCACCGCCGACTCGTTCTATCGCTTTGGGCACTACCGCGGGCTCTCGGTGGCGGAAATCGCATCGGACAAACCCAAATTCAAGACGCCGAAATCCTGCGAGCAATGTCACGCCGGCCAATACGCGGAATGGGCGAAGGGCGTGCACAACAACGTTGAGCTCGGCAAGGTCGTCAAGTGCGAGGTGTGCCACGGTCCGGCGGGGAGCCGCGATGTCAAGGGCCGGTTCGAGAACGTGGCCACCGGCAAGGATCACCCGGACGGCCTAAAGATGGCCGTTCCGACGGACACTGCAAAGCTTTGCACGCTGTGCCACGAGCAGATGCCCGGGCGTCCCGTACAGCAGCGGCAAATCGTGGTGGCCACTCATGCCGGAACGCAGCAATGCACGGTTTGCCACAACCCGCACTCGCCGAGAACCTTCAAGGTGGCGGCTCCCACCACGCCCAAAGGGGACGCGGCGACGGGTAAGGCGATCGCGACGGCTTGTGCCGGATGTCATGGCGCTGCGGGCGTCGGCGGAAAGGTTGCCGGTCCCGCGCTCGCGGGACAGAAGGCCGACTATCTCGTCATCGCCCTCCAGGCGTACAAGTCCGGCGCGCGCGACCAACCGGTAATGAGCGCGATGGCCAAGAACCTGAGCGACAGCGATATCGACAACGTGGCGGCGTATTTCTCAGAGGCGAAATGCAACGGCGCCGCGAACGGGGAAAAGAAGGCTGCGGCCGCAGGTCAGGCGGTCGCTGCGAGGTGCGCTGTGTGCCATGGCGCGCAAGGCATTAGCACGCAACCCTCGTGGCCGAATCTCGCCGGTCAGTCCGGCGAGTACTTGGTAGGCAGCCTGAAAGCCTACAAGGCGGGTGCGCGCAAGAACGGCCTGATGGACGGCATCGTGAAAGACCTGAGCGACGCGGATGCGGCGAACGTGGCGGCGCATTTTGCCAATGCTGCCTGCCACTAGACGAGAAGGAAGCCCAAATGGCGGACAACGACGAACAAGCGAAGCATCAGGGCGAACGCAGGAACTTCCTGCGCATCTTCGGCACCGCCGTCGGGTGCAGCGGCATGGCGATCGCGGCGGGCGCCGGATTGGGCGAAGCGGCAGCGGCGGATGTACCGGCTACCAAGCCGGACATACCGGGTTACGACTGGACCCGGCATCGCTGGGCCTTCGGCGTGGACGCGACGAAATGCATAGGATGCCTGCGTTGCGTCGAGGCCTGCAAGATCGAGAACAACGTGCCTGCGGATGCGCATCACTTCCGCACCTGGGTCGAACGCTACGTCACGCTGGAGGGCGAGGAGAAAGCGCACATCGATAGCCAGGCCGATCCAGTCAATATCGAAGCCTCCGGTTCCGAAGGCGTGTATCGATTCGCCAACCGCTACAAGGACGCGAAGGTGGAAAAGGCCTTCTTCGTTCCCAAGCTGTGTAATCACTGCACCCATCCGGCCTGCGTGCAGGTCTGTCCCACCGGCGCGACTTACAAGACGTTGGACGGTGTGGTGGTCATCGACCACAAGTATTGCATCGGCTGCCAGTATTGCGTCCAGGCCTGCCCCTACGGCGCGCGCTACTTCAACGAAGAGAAGGGCGTCACCGACAAATGCACCTGGTGCTACCACCGCATCACCAAGGGCCTGCAGCCGGCATGCGTGGAAGTCTGCCCGGTCAGCGCGCGCATTTTCGGCGACCTCAATGACAAGCAAAGCCCGGTCAGTCAGTTCATACGGAACAACCGGGTCTCCGTCCTGAGACCCGAAACCGGCAATGCACCGAACGTCTTCTACGTCGGTCTGGACAAAGAGGTGATCTAGTGGAAGCGCTTTATCACATCGCGCCCTACGTGGGCTACGTCTATCCCAACGAAACCGTGATTCCTTGGACCGTGCTGATCGTCGTCTATCCGTATCTCACCGGATTGGTGGCGGGGGCCTTCACGGTATCGAGTTTGTATCAGGTGTTCGGCATGCAGCGCTTCAAACCGGTCGCGCATCTTGCTTTGCTGACATCGCTGTGTTGCATGCTCATCGTCCCCGTGCCCTTGCTCTTGCACCTCGGCCATCCGGAGCGGGCCTTCAATGCCATGATCACGCCGCACACGAGTTCGGCGTTCGCCATTTTCGGATTCGCAGCTGCCTTCTATACCATCTTGTTGATACTGGAAAACTGGTTCGTCTTTCGGCCTTACATCGTCGAACAGACGCAACGACGAAAAGGAGCCTTGGGATTGCTCTATCGCGCACTGTCGCTGGGATCGCGTGATCTTTCCGAGCCGGCGATGCGCTACGACCGCAAGTGGATCTTCGCCCTGGCGGTGATCGGCATACCCGCGGCGCACGGTTTGCACGGCTATGTCGGCTTCGTGTTCGGCTCGCTCAAGTCGCGCGAATGGTGGTCCTCCGATCTCATGCCGCCCATCTTTCTCTTCTCCGCCATCATTTCAGGCACCGCGCTGCTGATCGTGCTCTATCTCGTGTCTTGCGCGCTGCGCAAGACACCGGTGGATTTGCCGTGCCTCAAAGGCATGGCCTATACGCTGTGGGGCTTCATGATGTTCACGCTGCTGCTGGAAGGCGTGGAATTCGCGAGCCTCGTTTACCGGGGTCGCGAGGGAATCGACGTGATCATGGAATACGTCCGGGGCCCGCTCGCCCTTCCATTCTTCGTATTGCAACTGGGAATCGGATCGGTGTTGCCCATCGTGCTGCTGACCTTCATGCTGTGGCGTGGCACCACCGGCAACGCACTGATCGGGGGCGTCGCGACATGCGGCTTGTTGGTACTGCTCGCAGTGCTGCTGATGCGTTGGAATGTGGTGATCGGCGGACAGGAGATCGCGAAGACGGGCAAGGGATTGCTAACCTATCATATGCACCTCCTGGGCAGAGAGGGCGGCCTGGTCGCGGCTTGCATCCTGGCCGCGCCACTGGTCTTGCTATCCGTCATGACGCGGCTCTTTCCACCGTGGAGCGAAGAGGCAACAACTCCATCGCCAGCAGGGGTGCGCTGAACGCGATCTCGATCGGCTTGGCCCGCCCGGAAATATCGCCCCGTCGCTGCGCGACGGGCGGATGCCTGAGCTCAGGGCAGCGTTGTGTCGGCAAGATCTGATGACCGCTGCCTTGGCCCCACTCTTGGGGTTGTGCGGCAGCAGGCGTCGCTCTACAGTCTTGTCGTTGTTCGCATCGTGCCCGCACGCTTGCGACAGCAAGTGGTTCCACCAACGGCGAACCACCTCAACCAACTGCAGAACTGGGAAGCCTCGGAGGGGTCATCCCAATCGATCCTGCAGCCGGCTACCATTGCCGATCAATGTTCGCCGCCATACCGTGAGTTCAGGTCCTCAACCGGTCGTCGAACGCAACCTGGGAGCGGTTTCGAGTCATTCGAATCCACGGGCTTCGTGGCGGGCGTTGAGGGCGCTGCTTTCAGCGCTGATTCTCGGGGCCGTCGCGGCGACGGGGCAAGCGATCGCAAAGAAGCCGGGCGAGCTCGAAATCGGGCAAACGCTTCGCGACGCGACCATGCTTGGCCTCAATGGCCCCTCCCGAAGGCTCTCGGACTTTCGCGGCAAACCGCTCATCATCAATGTCTGGGCCAGTTGGTGCGGACCATGCAGACAGGAGATGGCGTCGTTGGAAAGGCTCGCTTGGCAGGAACATGCTGTGCCTTTCTCCATTATCGGCATCTCAACCGACGACTATCCCGATAATGCCAAGCAGTTGCTCAAGGGTACCAACGCAACCATCAGCCACTTCATCGACAACAAATTGCTGTTGGAGAACATGTTGGGGGCTTCGCGTCTGCCTCTGACGGTTTTCGTCAATGCCGATGGTCGGGTCGTCGACAAACTCTATGGTGCGAGGCAATGGGATGGCCCCGAGGCCATGGCCTTGATCGGCAATGCGTTCCGAAATCGCGGGCCCGCCCCTAGGCGATAGCGGAACGGCATCGTTCCAGTCAGCCAGCCGGCCGGCCCGGTCAAAGCGAAAAGGCAGGCTTCAGCTTGCGCTCGGCGGAAAGTCCGCTCCAAGCGTTGTCGATTCCCACTTGTCGAAATCCTTGCGCAAGAGCTCCAGTTTCTTGCGCGCCAATTCGAGCGCGGTCTTGCCGAGCAGTAAGCGCAACGGCGGGGAGTCCGACAGAGCGGCGTCGATAATGGCCTGTGCGGCCCGCACCGGGTCTCCGGCCTGGCTGCCGCTGCGCGCTTCGGTCTGCTTGCGGCGCTCGCCGGCCGTCGCGGCATAGGCATTGATGCGCGTCGCCGACTGCTTGATCGACGGACCCGCCCAGTTTGTGCGGAACGGACCTGGCTCGACGATCAGCACGTCGATGCCCAGCGGCTTCACTTCGGCCGCAAGCGATTCGGAGATGCCTTCCACGGCGTATTTCGTGCCGTGGTAGTAGCCGGTTGCCGCAAAACTCGTGATGCCGCCAATCGACGAGACGTTGACGATCAGCCCACTGCGTTGCTCGCGCATGATCGGCAGCACCGCCTTGGTCATGTCGATGAGCCCGAAGACGTTGGTCTCGAAGATCGCGCGCACGGCCTCGTCCTCGCCCTCCTCGATCGCAGCGAGATAGCCGTACCCGGCGTTGTTGACAAGCACATCGATGCGCCCAAATCTCCGCTTCGTCTCGGCGACGACGTCGTCGATCTGCTCGCGCCGGGTGACATCGAGTGGCAGGACAAGGGCCCGGTCATCGTGACCTTCGGCGATATCCACCACTTGCCTCGGATTGCGCGCGGTGACAACGGCACTCCAGCCGCGCGCCAGCACAAGCTTCGCCAGTTCACGACCGAAGCCGGTGGAACAGCCGGTAATCAGCCAAACGGGACTGTTTCGATTCATCATTTTGAAAGCTCCGATGCGTTTTGAAAGGATTGATGGAAATTGACAAGACAAGACGAAGGCGACGCAAGCACAACCCAAGCCCGCTACCGCGCCGTCGGCCAACTCACCGCGAAGCCGCGGCCGTAGCAGTATGGTTCGTGGCAGCTTGAAGACAATCGGCTCCGCCGGCCGATCCACGCTCGCTCATTGCAAGTATGGACCGTCCGGTTTGAGGCACTGGATTGCCGAACTTGAGCTGAACGATTCCGGATATGGGTCGCGGGTGGCTCGCGGAACGAGCGGCGCGCCGCACAATCAATCATGGCTGCATCGAGGTTCGGAACCTTGCGACAGATCCCCCGTGGCGTCTGGGTTCTGGGCTTCGTAAGCATGCTGATGGACATCTCCTCGGAGATGATTCACAGCCTTCTTCCCATGTTCATGGTCATGACGCTGGGAACCAGCATGTTTGCGGTCGGGCTGATTGAAGGGCTCGCCGAATCGACAGCGCTTGTCGTGAAGGTGTTCTCTGGCGCCCTGAGCGACTATTTCGGCAAACGCAAGGGCTTGGCGGTCCTGGGATACGCTCTCGGCGCGTTCAGCAAGCCGTTATTTGCATTGTCAGCGGGCATTGGCGGCGTCGTGACCGCCCGCCTCTTGGACCGCGTCGGCAAGGGCATCCGCGGGGCGCCGCGAGATGCCTTGGTGGCGGACGTCGCCCCCGAGCACTTACGCGGTGCCGCGTTTGGCCTGCGCCAGGCGCTTGATACCGTAGGGGCCTTCGTCGGGCCGCTGCTTGCGGTCGTGCTGATGCTAGTGTGGTCCAACAATTTCAGGGCTGTGTTCTGGGTTGCGGCCGCGCCCGGTTTCCTGGCCGTAGCCTTGTTGTTCTTCGGAATGGACGAACCGCAACGAGACCAGGCGAAGAGGCGAACGAATCCAATCGTCCGGGAGAACCTTGGGCGGCTCACCGGGGCTTACTGGTGGGTGGTCGGCGTGGGCGCCGTCTTCACGCTGGCGCGTTTCAGCGAAGCCTTTCTTGTCCTGCGGGCTCGGCAAACCGGCATCCCGCCGGCGCTTGTTCCGCTGGTGATGGTGGCCATGAACGTCATCTACGCCGCTTCTGCGTATCCATTCGGCAAATTGTCGGACGCGATGAGCCATCGCAAGCTCCTCGGCCTTAGCCTCGTGGTCCTGGTCGCGGCGGACATCGTCCTTGCGAGCGGGAACAACTGGACTCTGTTGTTGGTCGGCGTCGTCCTGTGGGGAATACATATGGGTATGACGCAGGGCCTGCTTGCCGCCATGGTCGCGGATGTGGCACCAGACGATTTGCGCGGTACAGCGTATGGCGTGTTCAATCTCGTGAGCGGATTTGCCATGCTCGTCGCCAGCACGCTGGCAGGCATCCTTTGGGAATCATTCGGATCTGCCTCGACGTTCTATGCCGGAGCGGGGTTCTGTCTGGTGGCACTCGGCACCCTGAGTCGAACTCCGGGCCAAGGGCCGAAGCCGACGCCTACAACAGACCAGAGATGACAGATGCCTCCTCGCCACATGATCGAGCGCGATCGATTCAAGAGCCTGCTCACACCGTTGCTTGTCGGACTCGCAGCGGTCTTGCTCGGCCTGGTATTCGCCTCCCTCGGCAGCGAGGTCATGGAAGGCGACACCCGAAGCTTCGATATGCACGTGCTGCGCAGCGCCCAGTCACTTCGAGCCGCGCATCCATGGCTGACCACCGTCATGCGAGACCTGAGTGGCCTCGGTAGTACGACCGTGCTGACCCTCTTTACCGTGGCAGCGGCGGGGTATCTCGTTCTCGTCTCGGCACGGACTGCCGCCCTGCTTGTGGCTGTCTCAGTCATTGCAGGGTCTGCCTTCATCAGTTTGTTCAAGACTGGCTTCGGTCGCCAGCGTCCCGACGCAGCGTTCGCCGACCTCGCGGCGCCAGGCCTGAGTTTCCCAAGTGGACATGCGAGCATGTCGGCCATCGTGTTTCTGACGCTGGGAGCCCTGATGGCAAGTACCCGAAGCAGTCTGCCTGAACGCATCTACATCCTCGCGACCGCGGCCGTCCTGGCTCTATTGGTCGGTGCGAGTCGGGTGGCGCTGGGCGTCCATTGGGCCACCGATGTCCTTGGAGGCTGGGCATTTGGCACCGGCTGGGCCATGCTGTGGCTGCTGCTGGCTCGGCGGTTGGCGCGCTCCACACTGGAAGTGAGGTCTGGTTTTAACTCCCCACCTCAATAGCTTGTGGTGGCGGCCCACTGACTCGATGATCTCGTTGTCGGCGGCCTTGCCTGCCCGTGTGAAGTCGAGCTTCACGCGGCTGCGATAAGCCTCCCCCGCGCCTTTGAGGTGAATTCGGTGCCGTTGTCGACCATGATCGTCGAACAGCGGCCCCGGTTGAAGTCCGTACCGCCGGCCGCAGGTTCAAACGATCCGGCTCCGGCCACGCCCCTGCCAGTACTTGTCACGCAGCGGCCGCTTGTAGAGCTTGCCGGTCGGAAGCCGCGGCAGCGGATCCATGAAATCCACCGAGCGCGGACATTTCATCGGCGCGAGGTGCTCGCGGCAGAACGCAATCAGTGATTGCGCAAACGCGTCGTCGGCCACCACGCTGGGCATCGGTTGCACGATCGCCTTGACTTCCTCGCCAAGGTCCTCGTTGGGCACGCCGAAGACCGCGGCATCGGCCACATGCGGATGGACGATGAGCAGGTTCTCGCACTCCTGCGGATAGATGTTGACGCCGCCCGAGATGATCATGAACGTCGATCGGTCGGTCAGGTGGAGGAAGCCGTCGTCGTCGACGTAGCCGACATCACCCACCGTGCTCATCGTGCCGTCGCTGGACCGGCTGGCCTGCGTGCGCTCCGGGTCGTTGAAGTAGACGAAGGGTGAGGCGGTCTTGAACCACAGCTCGCCCGGCTGGCCCTTGGGCGCCGGCTGCATCGCTTCGTCCAGTACGTGCAGCTCGCCCAGAAGAACCTTGCCGACGGTGCCACGATGTGCCAGCCACTCGGCGGTGCTGCACGCGGTGAAGCCCAGGCCTTCGGTGGCGCCGTAGTACTCGTGGATGATCGGACCCCACCAGTTGATCATCTGCTCCTTGACCGGCACCGGACAGGGAGCCGCCGCATGCACGGCAATCTGCAGCGACGACAGGTCGTAGCGCCGGCGCACCGCCTCGGGCAGCTTGAGCATGCGGCTGAACATCGTGGGCACCAGCTGGGTATGCGTGATCCGATACCGCTCGACGAGCGCGAGATACTGCTCGGGGTCGAAATGCTCCATGATCACCACGGTACCGCCGTTGCGTATGGTCAGTGCCACGTTGGCCTGTGGCGCCGAGTGGTAGAGCGGCGCCGGCGACAGGTAGACCATGCCCTCGCGGCACTGCCACAGCCCGTTGAGAAAGCCGAACAGCGGCAGCGGCTGAGACGGCGGGTTCTCGGGCAGCGGTCGCAGGATGCCTTTCGGGCGACCCGTCGTGCCGGACGAGTACAGCATCGGCGTGCCCAGCCATTCGTCGGCAATTGGCGTATCGGGGAAGGCGGACGCGGCCGCAGCGAAGTCGACGAAGCGTGCATCGTTCAGCGCCCGCACCGCGTCGCCACCGCCCACGACGAGACAACGCCTGACCTGCGGGCAAAGCGCCAGCGCAGCGCGCACGACCGCCAGCTTGGCGATGGAGGTGATGAGCAACCGCGATTCGCTGTTATCGACGATATAGGCCAGTTCCTCGGCCGTCAGGTACGAGTTGATGCAGGTGTAGTACAGCCCGGACCGCTCGCCCGCTCCGCTGCACTCGAGGCAGCGGTTGTTGTTCTCCATGAAGATCGCGTAGTGGTCCAGCCGCTGCAGGCCCTCGGCGCGCAACAGGTGCGCCAGGCGGTTGGTGCGCCGCTCGTGCTCGTCATAGGTCACCGTCTCGTTGGTGCTGGCCATGATGAAGGCAGCACGGTCGGGGTGTTGGCCAAATCGGTTGCCGGCGTACATGGGCTGTCTCCTGTGGCCGCGGGCGTCGGGCCGGATATTTGCCCGGTGCTACCCTGGGCCACTGCGTCGTATCGCGGTTTCGATTCCCCCGGAGGCCGGCGGCGGCGTCATGCGCCAGGCTGCAGCCGAACTGCCGNNTCCCCGCTGACTCGGTGTTGTCGTTCAGACAGCTTGCTTGTGCGACCCGTCACACAGTGGCTTGTTGCCGCTGGCCTTGCAGCCGCAGAAATAGACGGTCGCGCTGTCGGCGGCGGTGTATTTGACCGGGGTGAATGCTCCCTCGGTCTTGTGCGAGCCGTCGCAGAATGGTTGGTTCTTGCTCTGCCCGCAAGAGCACCACCAGTAGTCCTTGCCTTGCTCCACAGCGGCAGCGAAGGGTGTGTCAGAAGCTCGAACGGGAGTTGCCATCTTCGGTTTCCTTGGTAGATCATGCGCCGTGGGCGCTGGGTACTGTCGTACGAATGCTCGCGCCGTGCAAGCACTGTCGGTCGCGGATGGATCGTCGCTTCCTCTCTTCAGCAGGGTGCCNNAAAACGCGAAGATCGCTCAGCTCCTCGTGCCGGTCGACGACCTAGACAAGGGCGTGGCGTTTTATCGAGACGTTCTTGGCCTTCCCTTTCTGTTCGCGGCTCCGCCTCAGATGGCATTCTTCAATTGCGGAGGTGTGCGCCTCGTCGTCGGTGTCCCGCCTGACGGGCAAGCGGCGAAGCGTGGCTCGGCCATCTACTTTCAAGTTCCCGAGATCGGCGCCGTTTTCTCGTCGCTCAAGAGGAATGGTGTGTCGTTCATGGCGGAACCCCACATCGTGCACAGGACGCCAAGCATGGAGCTTTGGCTGGCCGGGTTGCAGGGACCCGTTCGCAAGCCCATTGGCGCTCATGGCTGAGGTTTCAACCAGTGGCGTCTAGTCCCTTCGAGCAGACATCCTCCGGCAGCCTTCGCCTGACTGCGGTTGCCGCTCATGCCGAGCGTTGAGCGTCATGGGAAGGTGCGGCCTATCGCGCGCGGGTCCGGCCAGCAGCGGATGACGTGCCGTGGCGACGGCCCACGGTTGGCCTGTCAGGCCTGTTCGGGCACCATGTCGATCGCGCCGCANNGTCGCACTCGAAGCAGTTGCCGCAGCTCAGGCAGCGGCGCGCCTCGAACAGCGCGTTGTCCTCGGTCAGTCCGCCCTGCACCTCGTCGAAGCTGCTCGTCCGGCGCGCCAGTTCGAGTTCCGGGCGCACGGTCTTGGGCGCGTCGCTGTAGTACCAGGGATTCAGGCGCTCGAAGCTGGCCGGCGCATGCTTGGGCGCCGCTTGCAGGCGCGCACCGCGCAGCCACGCGTCGATGTGGCGCGCGGCCTTCTTGCCGTGGCCCACCGCGACCGTCACGTTGCGCTCGGCGGGCACCATGTCGCCGCCGGCGAACAGGCCGGCGTGTCCAGTCATCATCGTCGCCGGGTCCACCTGCACCACGCCGTCGTCCACCACCAGGCCGGGCACGCCTTCGAGCAACGAGAGGTCCACGTCCTGCCCGAGCGCGAGGACCAGCGAATCGGCCTCCAGGGTCTCGAATTCGCCGGTCGGCTGCGGCAGGCCCTTCTCATCGAGCTTCATCTTCTCGATCGTCAGCGTGCGGTCGTCGGCCTGCTTGATGGTGGACAGCCACTTGACCATCACGCCTTCCTGCAGCGCCTCCTCGACCTCGAAGTCATGCGCCGGCATCTTCTCGCGGGTGCGGCGGTAGACGATGATGGCCTCGGCGGCACCGAGGCGCCGCGCGGTTCGGGCGACGTCGATCGCGGTGTTGCCGCCGCCATAGACCACGACGCGACGGCCGAGCATCGGTTGCTCCTCGCCCTCCATCGAACGCAGCACGGCCACCGCATCGAGGATGCGGGACGAATCCTTGGCCGGGATGTAGGCGCGCTTGGCGATATGCGCCCCGACGGCAAGGAACGCCGCGTCGAAGCCGGCGTCCTTCATCGTCTGCGCCACGTCGACCACCTTGGTGTCGAGCCGGACCGTCACGCCCATCTCGACGATGCGCTGCATCTCGGCATCGAGCACATCGCGCGGCAGCCGGTACTTGGGGATGCCGAAGCGCATCATCCCGCCCATCAGCGCGCCGGCCTCGAGCACGGTGACGCGATGGCCGAGCCGGCGCAGGTGGTAGGCCGCGGACATGCCCGACGGGCCCGCGCCGACCACGAGCACCTGCTTGCCGGACTCGGCGCCCGGCGCCTCGAAGCGCCAGCCCTGCTTCAGCGCCTCGTCGCCGAGGAAGCGTTCGACCGAGTTGATGCCGACGGGCGCATCGAGCTGGCCGCGGTTGCACATGCCTTCGCAGCCGTGATAGCAGACGCGGCCCATGATCGCGGGGAACGGGTTGTCGCGCGTAAGGTGGCGCCACGCCGATTCGTAGTCGCCCCCCTCGGCGTGGTACAGCCAGCCCTGGATGTCTTCGCCGGCCGGGCATTGCTCATTGCACGGCGGCAGCCGGTCGACGTAGACCGGCCGCTCGGTGCGCCAGGTGCCGGTCTTGTTGGCGAGCGACGAGCCGGGGTCGAGGGTGATGGCAAACGGCTTCTGCATCGTCATGCCCCCCGGCCGGGCCTTGCCTGCCCGGCAGCTTCGCCAGGCGCGAGCCCGCCCGCAGGGACTGTCTCGCTTTCGGGCTCAGACGCTTCGTCGAGCAGCCCGAAGCGGCGGATGTTGCGGTCGGCATCGGCCTGGATCCTAGCCAGCATCTCCGGATGCCCGGGCGTGCCGAACAGATGCGCGAAGCGTTTCTGCGGCCTCAGGTACTCCTGCACCGGCACGCGGTGACGGATCTTCGTGACGTGCGAGACGTCGCCGTGCTCGGCCTCGAACACCGGGAAGAGGCCGGTCTGGCACGCCAGCCGCGCCAGGCGGATCGTGTCGTGCGCGGCCGCGCCCCAGCCCAGCGGACAGGGCACGAGGATGTGGAGGTAGCGCGCGCCGTGCAGGCCCATGGCCTTTTCCACCTTGGCCTCGAGGTCGCGCAGGTCGGCCACCGTGGCGGTGGCCACGAACGGGATGCCATGCGCCATCGCGATCCGCGGCAGGTTCTTGCCCTGGCCGAATTCGGCGCCCGGATGTTCGCCGACGGCCATCGTCGTGGCGGTGCGCGCCCCCGGCGGCGTGGCCGAGCTGCGCTGGACGCCCGTGTTCATGTAGGCCTCGTTGTCGTAGCAGATGTAGAGCACGTCGTCGTTGCGCTCGAACATCCCNNAGCACGTCGTCGTTGCGCTCGAACATGCCCGAGAGGCAGCCGAAGCCGATGTCAGTCGTGCCGCCATCGCCGCCCTGCGCGATCACGCGCACGCTGCTGAGTGCGTGGCCCGCCTTTCGCGCCTTGACCTTCAGCGCCGCGGCGATGCCCGTGCCCACGGCCGCCGCATTGCCGAACAGCGAGTGGATCCATGGCAGCTGCCACGAGGTCTCCGGGTAAGGCGTCGAAAACACCTCGAGGCAGCCCGTCGCGTTGGCGGCGATGAGCTCGCCGCCGGTGGCGCGCATCGCGGCGTCCACGGCGTAGCGCGCGCCCAGCGCCTCGCCGCAGCCCTGGCAGGCGCGGTGGCCAGAGTTGAGCGAGTTGTTGCGCTCGGCCGAGGCCTGCACACTGCGCTGTTCCGGGGCGAGCAGGCGGTTGCCGACTGTGAACGTGCCGGTCTGATAGAACTTCACGGGCTGGGTCATGTCAGCGCCCGCCGGGCCGTCGTCCCAAGGGCGCTGCCGCCTCCCCGGAGGGCAGCGAAGGAAGTGAGCGGGGGGGCTTCATCTCAATGCACCTTGGAGGCGACCGTGCCCACATCGCGCAGCAGGTTCTCGGCGATCGGCCCGCTGCGGCGCATCTGCGCTTCCCGTTCGAGCTGTCGGTTGACGATGCGCCAGTCCAGGTCCATGAAGGTCAAGGGCTGCAGCGCGTCGGCGCTGGCTTCGCGCAGCATGCGATGCAACGAGCCCTTCGTGATGGCCCGGCCCCCGAGCCCGGCCACCACGGTGCAACTCGACAACGGCAGGCCCGACAAGGCGAGCCGCACATCGCTCGACACCACGCCGCCCAGCCCGACCGAGAAGCTCTTCTCCAGCACGACCACGCGCCGGGCCCCCTGGAGCGCGGCGCGCACCGCGGCGAGCGGGAACGGGCGGAACGACCGGATGCCGAGCACGCCGACCTTCACCCCGTCGGCACGCAACTCGTCGACGGTGTCCTTCAAGGTGCCGAGCACCGAGCCGAGGGCGACGACGATGGTCTCGGCATCTTCCGTCCTGTAGCCGCAGACGAGCCCGCCGCAGGCGCGCCCGAAGCGTTGCCCGAACTCGGCGGCGATGCGCGGAATGACGTCCAGCGCCGAAAGCTGCTTCGCATGCGCCAGATAGCGCACCTCCATGAAGGCCTCGGGCCCGACCATCGCACCGATCGATACCGGCTCGGCCGGGTCCAGCACCTGGCGTGGCTCGTAGGGCGGCAGGAAGGCATCGACCTCGGCCTGCTCCGGGATGTCGACGCGCTCGTAGGCGTGCGTGAGGATGAACCCGTCCATGCACACCATCACCGGCATCGAAAGCTCCTCGGCCAGCCTGAAGGCCTGAATGTGCAGGTCGAGCGCCTCCTGGTTGGTCTCGGCGAAGAGCTGGATCCAGCCGCAGTCGCGCTGGCTCATCGAATCGCTGTGGTCGTTCCAGATGTTGATGGGCGCACCGATCGCGCGGTTGGCCACGGTCATCACGATCGGCAGGCCCAGCCCCGAGGCGTTGTAGACCGCCTCGGCCATGAACAGCAGCCCCTGGCTCGCGGTGGCGGTGTAGGCACGCGCGCCGGCGGCGGAGGCGCCGATGGCCACGCTCATCGCGGCGAACTCGCTTTCCACGTTGATGAACTCGCAAGGCGACAGCGCCCCACCCTTCACCAGCTCGCCCAGCCCTTCGACGATGTGCGTCTGCGGCGAGATCGGGTAAGCGCAGATGACTTCCGGGCGGCATAGCGCCACTGCTTCGGCAACGGCGCGCGAGCCTTCAGTCTGCTTGAGCATGAGCCAGTTCCTCGAGTTCGCGCTCGACGTAGGCGAAGGCTTCGGTGGCGGCGGCGACGTTGTCCTCCGCGACCTTGCCGCTGAACATTTCGCCGATGGCATGCGCCACGGCGTCCAGCGAGATCAGCCCCGACAGTGCGGCAAAGCCGCCCAGCAGCACGGCGTTGGGCAGCGGCCGGCCCAGGTGCCTGAGCGCAATCTCCGTCGCCGGCACGGTGATGAGCCGCTCGTGGCGAAAGCGCCGCGCCATCTCGCCGACGCCGAGCTCGTCGAAACTGTGCCGGCTGTTGATCAGCACGTAGCCGTCGGGACGCAGGCCCTGGAAGACCTCGACCTGGTGCAGCAGCGTTGCGTCCTGGACGATCAGGACATCGGGCTCGAGAACGGGTTCGCGCAGCCGGATCTCACGCTCGTCGATGCGGCAGAAGGCCACCACCGGGGCGCCGGTACGCTCGGAGCCGAAGCTCGGAAAGGCCTGCGCGTAGCGACCCTGTTCGAACGCGGCGATGGACAGCATCTCCGCCGCGGTGACGACGCCTTGCCCGCCTCGCCCGTGAATGCGGATCTGCAGCACGCTCGCTACCTCCTGTCGTTTACTGGAGTCAGCGATCTTCGCGCGGCCGCGTCGGGCGACCTTGAGATGCATCAAGGGGCGGCCGCCTCTGTCACCGCGCCCTGCGCGCCGCCGCGCGTGACATGGCAGCGCATAGGGCTTTTCCGTCTCGCGCCGGCGGCGCGGTTGGTCAGAATTCGAACAGCAGTTTGCACTTGCGCTGCATGAACCTGTCGGAGCCGAACATGAATTTCAAGCTTCTTTGGGCCGCATCGGTGGCCGCCGCTCTGGTGGGCATGACGGGGTCGGTTCGCGCCGAGGTCAGCGAGCTCAAGATCGCCGAACAGTACGGCATCAGCTACCTTCCCTTGATGATCATGGAGGACCAGAAACTGATCGAGAAGTATGCGAAGGAGGCCGGCGTCGCGCCGCTGGAAGTGACGTGGTCGAAATTCGCCGGCGGCAACGTGATGAACGACGCGCTGCTTTCCAACAGCCTGCACTTTGCCTCGGGCGGCGTGGCGCCGCTGATCACGCTTTGGGCAAAGACGCGCGGCAACTACGACATCAAGGCAGCGGCTGCGCTGAACTCGATGCCTCTGTACCTCGTTACTCGCGATGCGAACGCGAAGACCCTGAAGGACCTCACCGAGCACGACAGGATCGCATTGCCGGCCGTGAAGGTATCGATCCAGGCCGTGACTTTGCAGATGGCGGCCGAACAGGCCTTCGGCCCCGGCCAGCAGAACAGGCTCGACTCGCTGACCGTGACGATGAGCCACCCGGACGCGATGACGGCGCTGCTGTCGTCGAACAGCGAGATCACCGGCCATTTCGGCTCGCCGCCATTTCAGGGTTACGAACTCGAACACCCGGGGCTGCACACGCTCGTCAACTCATATCAGGTTCTGGGCGGTCCAGCCACGTTCAACCTGGTGTGGACGACATCGAAATTCCGCAGCGAGAACCCGAAGGTCTATGGCGCTTTCCTGAAGGCACTCGACGAGGCCACCGCGCTGATCAACAAGGACAAGGGCTGGGCGGCCGATGCCTATCTGCGCATCTCCAAGGACAAGGCCTCGCGTGCAACCATCCTGAAGATCCTCGACGATCCCGAAGTGGTGTACACGACAACGCCGCAGAACATCCTCAAGTACGTGAGCTTCATGAACAAGATCGGCTCCATCAAGGCGACGCCGGCGTCGTGGAAGGACCTGTTCTTCCCCGAAGCCCAAAGCTCGCCCGGCAGTTGAGTTCCGAGCACGCACCGCATTCGATCGCGCCGAACCCCGAGCCGGTTCCGGCGCCAGCGCCGCTGCTCGATGTTCGCGGCGTCACGCTGCAGTACAAGACCCAGGATCACCTGGTCACCGCCACGTATCGCGTCGGCTTCCAGGTTCATCGCTCCGACCGTTATGTGCTGCTCGGGCCCTCCGGCTGCGGCAAGTCGACACTGCTGAAGGCCGTCGGCGGCTACCTGACGCCGACCGAAGGCGAAATTCGCCTGAAGGACCGGGTCATCACCCGGCCCGGCCCCGATCGCATGATGGTTTTCCAGGAATTCGACCAGTTGCTGCCGTGGAAGACGGTCAAGGGCAACGTCATGTTTCCGCTGCTCGCGTCGGGCAAGCTCCGCGGCAAGGCGGCCGAGGAGAAAGCGATGCAATACATCGAGAAGGTGAACCTCACGCCTTTTGCCAACCACCACCCCCACCTGCTGTCGGGCGGCATGAAGCAACGGGTCGCGATCGCTCGCGGCATGGCGATGGAACCCGACGTGCTGTTGATGGACGAGCCCTACGCCGCGCTCGACGCACTGACGCGCCGCAAGATGCAGGAAGAGCTGCTGCAGCTCTGGGACGACACCCATTTCACCGTGCTCTTCGTCACCCACTCGATCCCCGAGGCGATCCGGTGCGGCAGCCGCATCCTGCTGCTGTCGCCGCATCCCGGACAGGTCAAGGCCGAGTTGGTCAGCATTGCGCGCGACTCGTCCGACCCGCACGCCGTCAAGGCACTCGAAAGCGAGATACACGAGATGCTGTTTGCCGACGAGATCGAAGCCGGTGCCGAGGCCCCGCATGGCTGACAAGGACGCGGTGCTGGTTCGCAGGCCGGAAATCCATCGCGACATTGTCGATTCGGCGGCGTTCGGCGTCGTCCAGAAGCCGCTGTCGCGCTTCGAGCGGCTCTACAACATCAGCGGCGTCCGCAAGGCCGTGATCCTGCTGGCGCTGGCGCTGATCTGGGAGATTGGTGCCCGCATCCTCAACAACGAGCTGCTGTTCCCGACCTTCCTTGCCACCAACGAGGCGTTCTTCAAGGGCATCGCCAGCGGCGTCCTGCCGCTGAGGGTCTGGACCTCCGTGAAGACGCTGCTCCTGGGCTACGCCATCGGCATCGCGCTGGCAGCGCTGCTGACGGCCTTCGGCATCGCCTCGCGCATCGGCACCGACTTCCTCGAAACGCTGACCTCGATGTTCAACCCCCTGCCTGCTATCGCACTGCTGCCGATCGCGCTGATCTGGTTCGGCCTCGGCGCCGGCAGCCTGATCTTCGTGCTCGTGCACTCGGTGTTGTGGTCGGTGGCGCTGAACACGCACTCCGGCTTTCTCGCGGTCTCCAACACGCTGCGCATGGTCGGCAGGAACTACGGTCTCGGCGGCTTTGCCTACGTCACGCAGATCCTGGTGCCGGCCGCGTTTCCGAGCATCCTCACCGGCCTGAAGATCGGCTGGGCGTTCGCCTGGCGCACGTTGATTGCCTCGGAACTGGTGTTCGGCGTCAGCTCGGGTTCGGGAGGTCTCGGCTGGTACATCTACGAGAACAAGAACCAGCTCGAAATCGCCAACGTCTTTGCCGGCCTGTTCACGGTGATCCTGATAGGCCTCTTCGTCGAGAACCTGATCTTCCGGGTGATCGAGCACCGCACCGTGCGCAAGTGGGGCATGCAGAGCTGACGGCTCGGACGTGCTCGACTGGATTCAACTGCCCGCCGCGACGCTCGGCTGCGTGGCGCTGGTCATCGCGCTGGCCTACACCGTCTATGGCCTGACCGGTTTCGGCTCGTCGATCACCGCGATTCCGCTGCTCGCCTTGCTGATCCCGCTGCGCCTGGCGGTGCCGCTGATGCTGGTTTTCGATCTCTGCGTCGGCATGCTGATGGGCGTTGCCAATCGCAAGGTCGTCGATCGCGGCGAAGTGCTGCGGCTGCTTCCGTTCATCCTGCTGGGCATGCTTCTTGGCGTGACGTTGCTCGTGAAGGCGCCCGAACGCGCTCTGCTGCTGGTGCTCGGCGTCTTCGTCCTGTCCTATTCGGCTTGGAGCCTGGTCCTGCGCCCCGAGGCACGGCCGATCTCCGCGCGCTGGGCCGCGCCGCTGGGCGTGTTCGGCGGCGTCTTCACGGCCCTGTTCGGCACCGGCGGCCCGATCTACACGATCTACCTGGCGCGGCGCCTTCCCGACAAGACGGTATTGCGGGCGACGATCAGCGGCCTGATCTTCGTCGCGGCGCTGGCGCGGCTGGCGCTCTTCACCGGAGTCGGCCTCTACTCCCAGCCACGCGTCTTGCGGCTCGCCTTGGTGCTGTTGCCGTGCGCCCTGCTCGGCCTCTACTTCGGCCACCGCCTGCATCACCGGCTGCCGCAGCAGCACGTGGTGCAGATCGTCTGGGCCATTCTCATCCTCGGTAGCCTGGGCCTGCTGTGGCGCGGCCTGTTCGGACGATGAAGGGCATCTTCGAAGAGGCCGAGCTTCAGGGCGCTGCCCCTTGCGGCTCGAGGATCGTCTCGCCCGGCGCCACGCGGGTGAACCTGACGGGCTCTCGCGACAACGACAGTCCATCCGGCCCCTGCCGAACCACGATGTAGGTCGAGCTCGCGAGGTCGTCGGTCTGCGGAAAGTCTTCGCGGTAGTGGGCTCCCCGAGAGTCCTCGCGTGCCAGTGCGGCCTGCGCGATGACCTGGCTGACGGCGATCAGGCTTTTCAGGTTGATCCAGTCGTGCCAGGTCAGGTTGAAGGCGCGGTCGTCGTCGGCGACGCCGACCTGCGACAACCGGCCGTCGAGTTCGTCGAGCCGTTGCAGCGCGCGGCGCAGGCCTTGGGCCTCGCGCAGCACGCCGACGTCCTGCCACATGCAGTCGAACAGCGCTTCGCGGATCGCTTCGAGGTTGCCCGGCGGCTTCGAGAACGGTGCTTCGTGTCGGTCGATGCCCTGCTGTATCGCGGCCTCGTCGGGCGGGCGCCGTGCCGGATTGCGTTGCACCCAGGCCGCCATGTGGTCGCCGGCGATGCCGCCGAAGACGGTCGAATTGGCGACGCCGTTGCCGCCCAGGCGATTGGCGCCATGCACGCCTCCGGTGTCTTCACCGGCGGCGAAGAGTCCCGGCAGCGCCGTCGTGCAGTCGGGCCGGAACACCACCCCGCCCATCATGTAGTGCGCGGTCGGCACGACCTCGACGAGACCGCCCGCGAGGTCGAATCCGCAGTCGGCGCAGCGCTCGACCATGCCCTTGAACTGCCTGCGGACAAGGTCCGCGCCGAGGTGCGCCATGCTGATGTAGACGCCGCCGTTCGGCGACGTGCGCCCGGCCCGCATCTCGGTGTAGATGCCGCGCGAGACGATATCGCGCGTGGCCCGTTCGTCGCGCGGGTCGTAGCGCCCCATGAACCGCTCTTTGGCGCCGTTGAGCAGGTACCCCCCGGCGCCGCGCAGGCCTTCTTCGAGGACCGTGCCGGTCATGCGCGTGCCGGTGCCGGCGAGGAGCCCCGTCGGATGGAACTGCACCATCTCCATGTCGCGCAACGCCAGGCCGGCGCGCAACGCCATCGCCATGCCGTCGCAACTCTTGTCGCCGGACGGCGTATGGAACTTGTACATCGTCGGGCCGCCGCCGGTGCCGAGCAGCACGGCCCTGGCCTCGACGAAGACGAACCCGCCGTCGCGCATGTCGATCATCAGCACGCCGGCCAGCGCACTGCCGTCGGCCGTCTTCACCAGCTCGACGGCGCGGTGCTCTTCGAGACGATCGATGCCACGCGCCCAGACCTGTTCGGACAGGCGGTTGATGATTTCGATGCCGGTCAGGTCGCCCTTGTGGACCGTGCGATCGAAGGTCTGGCCGGCGAACGCCTTCTGGTGCACGGTGCCGTCGGCGTTGCGATCGAAGAAGCAGCCGAGCTCGTTCTCGAGCTCGTGGATGCGCTCGACCGCGGTCGTCACCAGCGTCCAGGCCAGGTCCTGGTCGGCCAGCCACTTGCTGCCTTCGATCGTGTCCATGAAGTGCCGCTCGACCGAATCGCCCTCGGCCAGCGCGACGTTGTAGCCGCCCTGGACCATGCGCGTGCAGCCGCACTTGCCGAGCAGGCCTTTCACCGCCACGGTGATCGAAAGCTGCGGCGCCGCCTGATGCGCGTGCAGCGCCGCGAAGAGACCGGCACCGCCCGAGCCGAGGATGAGGATGTCGGTCTGCAGGCGTCGCAGCGCGGCACCACTCATGGGCGATCCCTGGCGCTTCGCGGGAGCAGGCGCAAGGCGCTCATGCCTTGACCCCGAGCCGGGCGAGCACGTCGGCGCGTCGCGACCGCGCATCGCGGTCGACCACGCTGAAAAGGCTGTCGCCGTGGCTATCCATCGCCACCAGCAGGGGACCGAAATCGCGGATGCGGAATTTCCACAGCGACTCAGGATGCAGGTCGTCGAGGTCGACGTCTTCGATCTGCTCGATCCAGGTGGTCTCGAGCGCCGCCGTGCCGCCGACGATCGCCAGGTAGACGCCGCCGAGTTCGCGAAATGCCGCGAGCGAGCCTTCGCGCAGCCCGCCCTTGCCGATGATGATGCGCACGCCGTTGTGCGCCATCAGCGGCCGCGTGAAGCGCTCCATCCGGTCGGACGTGGTCGTGCCGATGCAGACCGGCGCATAGCCCGACGGATGCGCTGCGCTCTTGTCGACCTTCCTGACGTTCGGCGCGGTGTGGATCACCGCGTGGCCGCGCAGATCGAAGCGCGTCGTGCGGCCGCGGTCGAAGAGGTGGATCAACGTCGCATCGCGGATGCCGAAGAGCGTGTCCTGCAAGGTCACGGTGTCGTTGACGCGCAGTGCGCGGACCTGCGCCTCGTCGACGGGCATGGAGAGTTCGTGGTGTGCCATGGCGCTGCGATCGTCCGGAACGTTCAGAACCCGTAAGTCACGCCGCCGGGCGTGAAGCTGGCCCGCGCCCGCCGGGCCGAATGGCATTGCATGTTGACGGCGATCGGGTTCATCGTGATGTGCGTCGCCGCCAGTTCGATGTGTACCGCAAACGCCGTCGAATCGCCGCCGAGCCCCTGCGGGCCGACGCCGAGTTCGTTGACGGCTGCCGAAAGCTGCGCCTCCAGTGCCGCGCCGTCCGGATCGTCGCAAACCGTGCCCAGCGGCCGGGTGGCGGCGCGCTTGGCCAGCAGCACGGCGAGGTCCGAGGTGCCGCCGAGGCCGACGCCGACGATCGTCGGCGGGCAGGTCTTGCCGCCGGCGCCGAGCACGCAGTCGATCACGAACGTCTTGATCGCGTCGGTGCCTTCGGCCGGTACCGCCATCTTCAGGAACGAGTTGTTCTCCGAGCCGCTGCCCTTGGGAATCATCTCAATCTCGAGCAGGTCGGCGGTGTCGCTGAAATCGATGTGGATGACCGGAACCAGCCGGCCGCAGGAGGTCTGCTCGTTCTTGCGCGTCAGCGGGTGCACGATCGACGAGCGCAACGGATGCTCGCGCGTCGCCCGCTCGCAGCCCCGGCGCAGCGCCTGCTTCAGCAGGGCGCCGTCGACCTCGACGCCACGGCCGATCGTGACGTTGTAGATCGGCAATCCGGTGTCCTGGCACAGCAGGTTTCCGGTGTCCTCGGCGACCTGTATGTTGGTCACCATCGTCGCCAGGATGCGCTGCGCGGTCGAGCCGGTTTCGCTGGCCGACAGGCGCTCGAAACCGCCCTTGATGTCGGGTGGCAGCACCTTCAGCGCACGGATGTAGAGCTCCTTGGCGGCGTCTTCGAGGGCTTGCAGATCGATCTTCATGGCGAGACCCGGTTCTAGACGAAAAGCGCGAGCGCAAAGGCCATTCCGGCCAGGGCCGCGAAGCCGACCGCGCCGGCGATCCAGTTCTTGCGCAGCCCCGACCAGCCGGCGAACTCGATCAGCAGGAGGCGCACCCCGCCCATCATGTGCAGCGCCAGCAGAACCACCAAACCCCATTCGGCGAACTTGAAGAGCGGCCGGTCGGCGAAGCGCAGGAAGCCGTCGAGCCCGGCCTCGCCACCGAGCGCCTTTCCGAGCGCCCAGAAGTGCAGCGGCAGGAAGATCGCCAATGCCAGGCCGGAAAGCCGGTGCATCGCAAAAGCCCACCAGGCCGGGTGCTTGTGTGCGCGGGAGTCGCTGCGGAGCTTCATGTCGACTCCTAGGCCACCACGCCGACGACCGCGCGCAAACCCATGATTAGAAGCAGCACCGCGATCGCCCGGCCGAGCCACAGCGCAGCGCGCTGACCCAGGCCCGCCCATTCCTGGGCGATGTTGGCGACACCGACCGGTACATGGACCGCACTCGCCACGACGAACGTGACATAGAACGCCGCGAACGGCCAATTGCCGCGCGTGCGGCCGAGTATTTCGGCGGCACTCAGGCCGCCGCGCACGGCATAGACGATGACGGCGAGGTGAACCAGCACGCAGACCGCCAGCACCATCGCGCTGATGCGTTGCCAGTACCACCGCCTCGCCTGGGCGATGGCCGCGCCGCCGATGGCGGCTTTCGGCTCGAGATTCGACAGCGCCGTCGCGGCCATGTTCACAGCTCGCCGCGCACCGCGGCCCTGGCGACACGCCGCTTCAGCCTGGCGATGCCGAGGGTCGGCTCGATCTTCTTCGGGCAGCGCTCGGAGCAGGAACCCTGTGTGTGGCAGGCATGACAGCCGGCGTCGCCGGCGACGGCGCGCAGGCGCTCGGTCTGTTGCACGTCGCGCACATCGTTGACGAGGGTCCAGGCCCGGTTCAGTGCGGCCGGGCCGAGATAGTCGGGGCGCCAGGCGACGACGTCGCAAGAGGCATAGCAGACGCCGCAGCCGATGCATTCGATGCCGGCGTTCGCAGCCGCACGTTCGGGCGATGCCGGCTGCACGACGGCGAAGTCATCGTGGCGCGAGCGGCTGCCCTCGAACCGGCCTCTGGCACGCGCCCACTTGTCGAAGAATTCGCTCATGTCGGTAGCAAGATCCTTGATGACAGGCAGGTTGGCCAGGGGCGCGATCTCGAGCTCGCCGCTCGCGTCGACGACCTTCGAGACGTGGGTGCGACAGGTCCAACGCGCCACGCCGTTGACCGTCATCGCGCACGAGCCGCACATGCCGACGCGGCAGGCGAAGCGATAGCTCAGCGACGGCTCGAGGTGACGCTGGATGTGCGTGACGACGTCGAGCACGGTCTGGCTGGCCAGACGCGGCACCTCGTAGCGGCTGTAGCCGCCGCGGGTCTTGCCGCGCCAGACCCTCACCGTCAGCCCATCCGCCATGCTGCCCTTTCGCTGCAACCGCTGCCGAGCTTAAGCCTCGAGAGCCGCGAGCACGACATCGGAAACCGCGATGCCGTCCGCCCGGGCCGTGCGCAGGAGCGCCTCGCGTCGGGCACCCGGCAGGCGCACGCCGGCGTCGACCTGCATCTCGGCGACGAGCACCTCGAGGCGATCGAGAAAGGCCTCGCGGCCGGCGAGCGCGTCGGGGTCGATGACGATGAAGGTCTGGCCGATCTTCGGCCGGTTGCCGGCGTCGACGAAAAAGCTCGAGGCCTCGAAGCCGAAACTCGCGCCGATCAATGCCGTGACCAGCAGTTCGACGACGAGCGCCAGCATGGCGCCCTTCGGGCTCGACACCGCGCCGATGGGCAGCATCGATCCGGCCAGGCCGGCCTTCGGATCGGTGGTCGGCTCGCCGGTTGCGTCGAGGGCCCAGCCGAGCGGAATGGACCTGCCCTCCTTGGCAGCGACCATCAGCTTGCCACGCGCCACCTCGCTGAGGCTGAGGTCGATCAGCAAGGGCGCCCGCGCACCGCCGGCCGCGCCGGGAGCGCCGCGCCGCGGGAAGATCGCGGCCACCGGGTTGGTGCCGAAAATCGCATGACGCCCGCCGGCCGCCGGCATCGCCGCCGGCGAGTTCGCAAAGCCGAGGCCGACCATGCCGGCATCCGCCGCGGCACGCAGGTGATCGACGATCACGCCGGCGTGGTGGCTGTTGACGACGCCGACGATGCCGATGCCGAATTCGCCGGCCCGCCGCACCGCTTCGGCAACCGCCAGCTCGCACGCCGGGAAGGCCAGGCCGTCGTGCCCATCGACGACGGCCGCGGCGCCCTTGCTCTTCACCACCTCGGGCACGGCACGGCCGTCGACGCGGCCGTTGCGCAGGTGCGTTGCGTACTGCGCGACCCGGCTCAGCCCATGCGAAGCCAGCCCTTGTGCCTCGGCGAGCACCAGCGCCTTCGCGGTCGATTGCGCCATCGCTTCGCCGGCGCCGGCGCGACCCAGCGCCTCGGCCACTTTGGCGCGCGCTTCGTCGAGGGTGAGCATTGCCATCAGCGCAAAGCCTCCATCACCTTGGCGGCGATCAGGAACGAGACGCGCTCGTTCGACTCCGCCGAAACGCCAGCGATGTGCGGCGTGAGCAACACGTTCGGGCAGTCGGCGAAAGGGTTGCCGGCGCCGAGCGGCTCGACCTCGAACACATCGAGCGCAGCGCCGCCGAGCCGACCGCTCGTCAACGCGGCGGCGAGCGCCGCTTCATCGACGATGCCGCCACGCGAGGTGTTGACGAGCACGGCGCCCGGCTTCATCGCGGCGATGCGGGCGGCGCCGAACAGATGCTTTGTCGACTCGACCAGCGGCACGTGCAGGCTGACGACATCGGCCCGCGCCACCAACTCATCGAACGAGACGGGTTCCGCGGCCGCCGCGCGAAATGCCGGATCAGCGGGGTCGAGCATCGCATCGAAGGCGATCACGTTCATGCCGATGCCGTGTGCCAGGCCGGTGGTGAGCCGCCCGATCGAGCCGAAGCCGACGAGACCGAGCGTCTTGCCGTGAATCTCGCGGCCGTTGCCCAAGGCATTGCGCGGCCAGCCGCCCGCCGCCACGTCGGCCGTCGAGCGGTAGGCGCCGCGCAACAGCAGCAACGCCGCGGCGATCACGTATTCGGCGACGGAAAGCGCGTTGGCGCCGGTCGCCGGGATGACGGCGATGCCGCGCGCCGCACAGCCGTCGACGTCGATGTTGTCCAGGCCGACGCCGAGACGCCCGACGACCTTGCAGCGCCGCAGTGCGGCCAGCAACTCACCGCGCACCTGCGTGCGGTTGCGCACGATCAGCGCGTCGGCGGCGGCCGCGGCGGTAGCCAGACGCGACGCGTCGTCGACCAGCGTCGGGTCGTAGAGCACATCGTGCGCGGCGGCGAACTGCGCGACCGCGCGCTCGTCCATGAACTCGCTGATGACGATGCGCGCCACTGCGTCCCTAGGCGCTCTCGTACAGCCGCGTCAGCACGAACTCGCGGTGGCCGAGCGCCTCGGCGGCGGTGAGCCGGCCGTTCGCGGTGCGCAGCATGCATTCGAGCAGCCTGTCGCCGGCCTGGTCGAGGTTGATCTCGCGCTGCAGCAGGCCCGAGGTATCGACGTCGATGTGCTCGCTCATCAGCCGCACCGTGCGCGGATTCGCGCAGATCTTGATCACCGGCAGGATCGGATTGCCGATGACGTTGCCTTGCCCGGTCGGAAAGAGGTGAACGGCATATCCCGAAGCCGCGCACAGGGTCACCATCTCGGCCGCGGCGCTCGAAGAATCCATGAACCAGAGGCCCGGGTGCGTGGGCATTTCCGCCTTGTCGATCACGCCGTCAACGCTGCACTTCTTGCCGATCTTCTGGATGTTGCCCAGCGCCTTTTCCTCGATCGTCGTCAGGCCGCCGGCAAGGTTGCCCTTGGTCGGCTGCGAGTCGGACAGGTCGCTGGTCTTGTGGCGGTTGATCACGTCCTGGTAGCGGTCGAACATGAACATGAACCTCTCGCGCACCGCGGCGCTCGCGCAACGCGCGGCGACGATCTGTTCGCCGCCGGTGAGTTCGGTCGTTTCGCCGAAGCAGAGGTAGTTGCCGAGCGGGTGCAGCTTGTCGAAGGCGTTGCCGACGGTGGGGTTCGAGCCGCAGCCGCTGGTCGTATCCGACTCGCCGCACTTGGTCGAGACCCACAACTCCGAGATGGGGCTCGCCTCGCGCTGCTTTTCGCTGGCCCACTGCACGTATTCGCGCGCCGCCTTCGAGGCCCGCATGATCGTGTCATGGTCGCCGTGGCCTTCGATGCCGAAGCCGGCCACCGGTTTGCCCGTCGTGGCGATGCCGTCGACGACCTTCTTGGTCCAGCTTTCCTCGATGCCGATAACGACGACCGCAGCGACGTTCGGGTTGCAGCCAGCGCCAATCAGGGTGCGGAAGTACAGGTCGAGGTCGGCGCCGAACTGTAGTCGGCCGTAGGGATGCGGGATCGCCAGTGCGCCCTTGATGTTGTGGGCCACCGCTTCGGCGGCGGCGTTCGACAGGTCGTCGAGTGGCAGCACGACGACGTGGTTGCGAATCCCGACACGGCCGTTTTCGCGCCGGTAGCCAAGGAACGTGGTTTCTTTCGATACGANNTGGCCATGTCCTTCAACGCGACCTTGTGGCCGATCGGGATGTCCTGCCGCGCATCGAGCGTCATGGTCTTGTCCTCGTCCATGATCCAGCCGGTCATCGCCGTGCCTGCCTTCACGCCTTCGACGACGACCACGGCGACGTTGTCACCGGCGTCATGCAATACGAAATGAATCATCGGCCCACTCCTGCTATCGGGATCACGCGATCGTAGCCGGCCAGGTTCCGCTGTCAATCAAGTCATTCGGATGACCTGTATGTCGATCCTTGCGATCGATAGAATCGGCGCCATCGTGCGCGGCCCTCCCGTCAACCCGGCCTTCACGGCGATCGCACCCGACACTGCGGGCATGCCGCTGTATCGCGCCGTCAAGCGCGCGCTGCTCGGCGCCGTCGAGGCCGGCACGTTCGCACCCGGCGCAGCGCTGCCGAGCGAGACGGATCTCGCACGGGCATTCGGCGTGTCGATCGGTACGTTGCGCAAGGCCGTCGACGAGCTCGGGGCCGAGCACATCATCGTGCGGCGCCAGGGTCGGGGCACCTTCGTGGCGACGCACAACGAAGGCCGCTTCCTGTTCCAGTTCTTCCACGTCGAGCGCAACGACGGCTTGCGCGAACATCCGCAGGTGGATCTGGTGTCGTTCGAACGGTCGCGGGCCGACGACGTCTCGGCCGCGGCGCTGCAGATACGGCCCGGCGAGCCAGTGATCGAGATCGGAAACCGCCTGCGTCTGCAAGGGCGCGCCGTCGTCCACGACCGGATCATCCTGCGGGCGGCGCTGTTCAAGGGCCTGACCGAAAAGCGTCTGGGCGCTCGGAGCGGTACGATTTACCAGCTGTACCAGTCGGCCTTCGGGATCTCCGTGGTTCGTGCGATCGAGCGAGCACGGGCCGGCGCCGCTCCTGCCGACACCGCTCGCGTGCTCGGCCTGGCGCCAGGCGTTGCGGTGATGCACGTGCACCGGACCGCATTGACCTTCGGCGACCGGCCGGTCGAATACCGGCATTCGATCATCGATACCTCGCAACACGAGTACGTGAACCTGCTGGCGCGGCCGGCGCGGTAGCCGAGAATGCGGGCTCTGCCGCGGCACCGCAAGAAAAGACTTCGCGGCGCTGAGCAACGGCCTATTGACCAAACGCAACCCCGCGCCCTGCAATTGCTGCGATGCTTGCTCGATGAACCGAGTTTGCGACTTGGGCCGGCTGCCGCTGGCCGCAGCGGTCCAACCTGAGCTGCAGCGGCTGCTCACCGTGTTCCGCCGCCGCGGGCACGACCTTTCAGTGATCGAGGTCAAAACGCGGCGATCCAGACGCAGCGGACGTGCCCCGCATACTCCTAACGCAACACCATGACGACAACGACCCGGACGCAGCCTGCGACGACCGCTTCCCTGCCCGCACAGGCGATCAGCGAGGAAGTGCTGCTCGAGAAATACGCGAAGGGCGACGAACGCACGATCGACGACGTGCGCAAGCGGGTCGCGAGCGCACTCGCTGCGGCCGAGGCGCCCGAGGCCCGCGCGCACTGGGAGACGCGCTTCCTGCGCGCGCTGCGAGACGGCTTCATCCCGGCCGGACGCATCAACTCGGCAGCCGGCACCGAGCTCACAGCGACCCTGATCAACTGCTTCGTGCAGCCGGTCGGCGACTCGATCGCGCAGGACGACGACGGCCACCCCGGCATCTACACAGCGCTGACCGAGGCCGCCGAGACGATGCGCCGCGGCGGCGGCGTCGGCTACGACTTCTCGCGCATCCGCCCGCGCGGCGCCTGGGTGGTCAGCACGCAATCCAACGCCTCGGGCCCGGTGTCGTACATGCGCGTCTTCGACCGCTCCTGCGAGACGGTCGAGTCGGCCGGCTCGCGCCGCGGTGCGCAGATGGGCGTGCTGCGCTGCGACCATCCGGACGTCGAAGAATTCATCCACGCGAAAGACCGCGGCGACCTCGCCAACTTCAACATCTCGGTCGGCCTGACAGACACCTTCATGCAGGCGGTGCTCGACGATGCGGAGGTCGAACTCGTGCACCGAGCCGCGCCCGGCCCGCGGAAGGGAGCCGACGGCGCCCGCCAGCGCGACGACGGCCTCTGGGTCTACCGCACCCTGCCGGCGCGCGAGCTGTGGGACCAGATCATGCGGTCGACCTACGACCATGCCGAGCCGGGCGTGCTGTTCCTCGACCGCATCAACGTCGACAACAACCTGTCGTACTGCGAGACCATCGCGGCGACCAATCCTTGCGGCGAGCAACCGCTGCCGCCGTACGGTTGCTGCTGCCTCGGCTCGATCGACCTGACCCGCTTCGTGCTCGACCCGTTCGAGCCGAGCGCGCGCTTCGACGAAGCGGCATTCGTGCGCCATGCCCAGGTCGCGGTGCGCATGCTCGACAACGTCCTCGACATCACGTACTGGCCGCTGGCGCGCCAGGCCGAGGAAGCGCGCGACAAGCGGCGCATCGGCCTCGGCTTCACCGGCCTCGGCGACGCGCTGGTGATGCTGAACCTGCGTTACGACACGGCCCCGGCGCGCGAGGCGGCGCGGCGCATCGCCGAGGTGCTGCGCGACACGGCCTACGGTGCGTCGGCCGATCTCGCAGCCGAGCGCGGCGCGTTCGCGCTGTTCAACGCCGACATGTACCTGAGCCGCGGGACCTTCGCGTCGCGGTTGCCGGCAGCCCTGAAGGAACGGATCCGCGCCGGCGGCGTGCGCAACTCGCACCTGCTGTCGATCGCCCCGACCGGCACGATCAGCCTGGCCTTCGCCGACAACGCCAGCAACGGCATCGAGCCGCCGTTCTCGTGGACCTACACGCGCAAGAAACGCGAGGCCTCCGGCACCTTCAAGGAGTACGCGGTCGAAGACCGCGCGTGGCGGCTCTACCGTCACCTGAAAGGCGCCGACGCGGCGCTGACTCCGGCCTTCGTCACCGCGCTGCAGATGAGCGCCCAGGCGCACGAGGAAATGGTCGCCGCGGTCGCGCCCTATGTCGACACCGCGATCTCGAAAACGGTGAACGTGCCAGCCGACTACCCGTATGCCGACTTCCAGGACCTGTACCTGCGCGCCTGGAAGTCGGGCCTGAAGGGCCTGGCCACCTATCGCCCCAACGCCGTGCTCGGCTCGGTGCTGAGCGTCGAACCGGTCGCGGTGACGCCGGCGCCGCCGCTCGACCTCGGGCACGCGAACCAGCGCCTCGCGCTCGAACGCATGCCGAAACCGGTGCTCGCGTCACTGCGCTGGCCGAGGCGGCCCGAATTGCCGGCCGGCAATGCCGCCTGGACCTACATGATCCACCACCCGTTCGGCGACTTCGCCCTGTTCATCGGCGAACTGCCGGACGAGCGCATCGGCGGCAGACCGGCTCCGTTCGAAGTATGGGTGAACGGCGCCGAACAACCGCGCGGACTGGGTGCGCTTGCCAAGACCCTGTCGATGGACCTGCGTGCGATGGACACCGCATGGGTGCGCCTCAAGCTCGACGTGCTGGCCACCGTGCAGGAGGAGCGCGCCTTCGACATGCCATTCCCGCCGCATGGCGAGAAGCGCCGGTTTCCCGGCATCGTCGCCGCGACCGCGGCGGTGATTCGCTGGCGCTGCGAGCAGCTCGGATTGTGGTCGGCCGCGTCATCGGCCGCGCCCGTCATCGATGCAATGTTCAGCCACGACGAACCGCAGACCGGCCCCAACGGCACCCTCGCCTGGTCGGTCGACATCCACAACCCGGCGAGCGACGAACAGTTCACGCTGACCCTCAAGGAGGTCGTGCTGCCCGACGGCCAGGGCGGCTCGATCACGCGCCCGTGCGCGCTCGGCTTCTCGGGCAACCACCCGCGGGCGATGGACGGGCTCGCCCGCATCCTCTCGCTCGACATGCGCGTGCTCGACCCGGCCTGGATCGGCATGAAGCTGCGCAAGCTGCTGAACTATGCCGAGCCGCTCGGCCACTTCATGGCGTTCGTGCCGGGATCGCCGCGCGGGCAGCAACGGCAGCAGACCTGGCCATCGACGGTGGCCTATCTCGCGCGCCTGATCATTCACCGCTACGCGATGCTCGGCGTGCTCGACGAAGACGGCTATCCACTGCAGGAAATGGGCATCCTGCAGACGCCCGAATCGGCGTCGGAACAGAGCGGGCCGATGGCCGGCGCGCGCTGCCCGGAATGCGGCAACGCGACGATGATCCACAAGGACGGCTGCGAGTTCTGCACCGCCTGCGGCCACATCGGCAGCTGCGGCTGACGGGGACCCCTTGACGAGCCGAGTCCCTATGGCAAGGTCGCCGCACCCCGCCAGCTAAGATTCCCGCACCGCCAGCATTCGGAGTCGACGGATACAGGCCTCGATCTCCGTGCCGTTCTGAAAGGCGTAGCTCATTCCGCAGGGTCTCGCCTCTCGTCGCACCGGTGACCGGTTCTTCGTCAGCTTTTCGATGTCAAGCCCAATGCCTGGCGAGCAACCGCATAGCCATACCTGTAGCCGGAGGAGCTTGGATGGAACCCGTCGATGGCAAAGTGTTGCCGGCGCCGTCGACCGAAGTGCATGGCATGCGCAGGCGCAGAGAAGTCGACGAACGAGACGTCGTGCCGCTTGGAGCTTCGCGCAAAGATGGTCGTCGCCGCACGCGAGCGCGACGCGAGCAGCCATGAATAAGGCAGCGGGAACAACGGGGCCAGACCCAGGTTGGGCGGTCCCAGCCAGACCGTGCGGTGTGCAAGTCTCGAAAGTTCCCGCATCAACGCCTCGCACCCGTCGACGAGCTTTTCAGCCGGCGTGGCCCGGACGATATCGTTGCCACCGACGTGAAGGATCGCGACGTCGAAATGCAGTCCCCCGGCGATGCATTTGCTCGCCTGCGCGACCGCGTCGGAAATCCGGGCACCCGATTGGCTGATGTTGACGATGTCGGCATCGGGGAAATCGGCGGCCAGAAGGCCGGCGATGGATTCCTCGGGAAGGCGGGCGCCGACCCCTACGCCAGTGCTGTCTCCGAGAATCAGGACGGCCAGCCCTTTGGACGCAATGCGTCGCTCGAAACGCTGACCTCGCGCAGCCAGGGATCGGGCTCGCTGGACGCCACGCCAGAAGAACACGAACTCGACCAGAGCGCCGGTCGCGAGCACCAACGACAGAGCGACCGCCGGCTTGCGAACCAGGGGCTGCGAACGAAACAGGCTCTCGGGGGTGAAAGGCATGACTCTGCCGTGGCGCAGGCTTCAGGAATTGCCCCGAAATTCTTTCGCCACCCGGAGCGCTGGTCAATCTCAGCATTGGCTCGCCTTTGTGTAGGCGGTAGCCGGACTTCGGTTCCTGCGAAAACGCATGCGGAAGAACACCAGTATCAGGAAACGCCGATTCGGCGCAGTGTGCGAATTTCGTTCGCGTCACGCCGCGTCGCCTCGCACACCACGTCTCAGCGCTTCAAGGCATTCGCCATCGACACTGCGCCACAGGCGGCGGACGACGCCCACCCGGTGAATTGATCGGTGCGTCCTGCGGACGGCTCACACGCATTCGCTTCGAGCACCTGAAAAGACAGGCCTCTTTCCGGAGACAACCCATGAGCAAGTTCTTTCGCGCCAGCAACGTCGTCTTGCTCCTGCTGTGCGCGATGTACTTCATCACGTATCTCGACCGTGTCAACGTCAGCACCGCCGCAGCGGGGTTCTCGAAGGAGTTCGGTCTCTCGAAGACGCAGATCGGGCTCGTGTTTTCCGCCTTCGCCTATCCGTACCTGGTGTTCCAGATCATCGGCGGCTGGATCAGCGATCGGTTCGGCTCGCGTCGCACCCTCATCGTCTGCGGCCTGATCTGGGCGGCAGCGACGGTGCTGACCGGGCTGGCCGGCGGGCTCGCCTCGATGCTCGTCGCGCGCGTGCTGCTCGGCCTGGGTGAAGGCGCCACGTTTCCGGCCGCGACATCGGCGATGTCGCGCTGGGTCGCTGCCGAAAGGCGGGGCTTCGCCCAAGGCATCACGCACGCTGCGTCGCGGGTCGGCAATGCGGTCGCGCCCGCGGCCATCGTCGCGATCATGGTGTCCTACGGATGGCGTGAATCGTTCTACGTCTGTGCGGCCATCAGTTTTGCCTGGGTCCTGCTCTGGGCATGGACCTTCACCGAGAACCCGGCTCAGCATCCGCGCATCACCGCGGCCGAACTGAGCACGCTTCCGGCCGCCAGAAAGCCCGGGGCGCCCGTGCCGTGGGGGCCCTTGTTCAAGCGCATGGCGCCCGTCACGATCGTCTATTTCTGCTATGGCTGGACGCTGTGGCTCTTCCTCAGCTGGATCCCGCAATATTTCCTGCACAGCTACAACCTGAACCTGACGAAATCGGCCCTGTTCGCGTCGACCGTGTTTTTCGCCGGCGTGATCGGCGACACGCTCGGCGGCATCGTCACCGACAGGCTCTACACGCGAACCGCAAGCCTGGTCAAGGCACGCTGCTGGATGGTCGCGACGTGCATGGCGATGACGCTGCTGTCGCTCATCCCGATGATGTTCACGCACGATCTCTACGTCTCGCTCGCCTGCCTGGCTTCCGGTTTTTTCTTCGCCGAAATGACGATCGGCCCGATGTGGGCCATCCCGATGGATATCGCGCCGGCTTTTTCGGGCACGGCCAGCGGCATGATGAATTCGGGTTCGGCGCTTGCGGCGATCATTTCTCCCGTGGTCGGCGGCTGGCTGATCGACCGGTTCGGCAGCTGGGAGCTGCCGTTCATCGGCAGCATGGTGTTAATGGCGATCGGCGTCGCTCTCGCGTTTCGCATGCGGCCGGACGTGAAGTTCGAGGCAGGCGCGTAGGCCGCGCGCCGCCGTCGAGGGTATGCATGCGTGATCGACGCGGTCACCCCGGAGGCAAATGGCTCGCGCACTGAAGTTCCGCCAGATCCGTTTGCTTGCCGATGGCCGTCTTTCTTAGCGATCCCGGCTCGCTGTGCTCGATGTACCTGACAAGAGCCTGCAGCAACTGCGAGAAACGGTACGCCGCGAGATCGTTGTGCGACGGGTTCAGCCAGGTGGCGTTGATCTCGAGCTGGATCGCCGGGATGCCCCGCGCCGCGGCGAACTTCGTGATGCTCTGCTGCTGCCTGGCGCTGAAATAGTTGAGCGAGAGGTTGGCGATTCCTTCTGCGCGCAGCGCATCGACGAGGTCCGACAGCAGGCGCGTATGCCCGAGCAGCGAGCCGCCGTCCATGGTCCCCAGATCGACGTCGTAAGGCCGGTGCGAGTGGCTCGCGTGGATGTCCAGCAGGAATCGGGGTCGCTTCTGGCCGATCAGTCGGTCCAGCGTTCGCTTGAACTCGTTGTCGTCATAGAAGTTGGGGTCCGAAGGACTCGCGTCGACCGTATACACGGCCGATGCACCGGTCAGCCGGTTCAGGGCCCTGGCCAATGCGCCTGTTCCGCCACCGTCCTCGAACCGATAGGCGCCTTCTCGGAACGGCCGCGTCACATGCGGCGCCGTGACGAGGACGGCAACGTCTCCTTCTTCCACGGCGAACCAGGGCTCCTGCGGCAAGGCAACGCAATCGGCGCGGCGGTTCAGGGCCGTTTCGTCCCGGATGGCTGCGTCGATCGACGCGGCGGCGATGAGCGCTTTGCTCGGAAGCAGCGACTCGGGTGCNNCGGGTGCGGCGACTCGGGTGCGGCGCAGCTACGGAGTGCGCAGACAAGCAGTGCACATGCCGGAGGAACCCGGAGTTTCATCGGTGCGGATCGGGGCTGTCTGGCTTCTGGCCCGGGCAAAGCTTGCTCTGCCCATCCAACCCTTCGCGGTCCACCCGGAAAGATGGCTTTCCGCTTTGCGGAACGTTCAGCACATAGATGCTGTCGAAATCCTCGCGCTTCCAATCCGGCACCGCCCCCGGATCAGCGCCGCGCCGCGACAAGATATCTCTCGCCATCTGCACCACCAAGTTGTGCTCCCAGGCGATGAACAGAACCTGCCCGGCGTGATCGGGGCTGAGCAGTTCGTCTTCCAGGGGAGCCAGGTTGGCGATGCCCCACCGGGTATTGACGGGCAGCCCGAAGCGGATTGCCGTGGGCTCGATGGTCGCGAGAGGCCGGATGTAGTTGTACGGCTGGCCGAAGTCGTTCGTGGCAACGCCCGGATCGGGCGCAAACAGCGCGTCAGGCCTTCCGAACTTGGCGAGGAGAACGTCGGGCAGCGCCAGCGCCCGGTTCAGGCCTTGGCAATCCAGCTGACCGAATCCCAGGGCTGGCTTTTCACCATGGCGAATCATCACGAGCGTCACGTCGGCTTGGGCCGGAATTGCCGCGAGCAGGGCCGCAAAGACCGACAGCAATGCCCATGGACCTTTCATTCGACCTCCTTGCGGCCGCCGGGATCGCCGCTGGCCGGCGCTCTTCACGAACGCTGGCAATCAGGTCGGTGCCCTCGACGTGCTCCACGGCGATGATACGGAGCGCGCATTGCGCGCAGCCGATCACGCGGCAGAGGTCGTCTCCGCGATGATCTCGAGCGGCACGACCTCGACCTCGCCGCCGGCCACGCGCCGCGTCTCGTCGGTGTAGGGACGAAAGAAGTCCTTGCGCTGCAGGGCGGCGATGGCTGCATCGTCGCTGGCCGAAGCGAGATGGATGTAGGCGCAGCCTTGGCGCTCCTTCATGCAGCGATACGAGATCCTGCCCTTCAGCTCGGGGTCTTCGTTCAGCGCCGCGATGAAGCGGGCGATGTGCGCGTGCCAATCCTCTGCCGTTCCGTTCGTCAGCCGATACTTGATGAGAAAGTACTTCATGTCGGTCCTTCGCCGCGAAAGATCGCCGCATGGCGCCGCGCGAATTCGTCGAAGCTCGTCGCCGCCCGGCCGATGAGCTCGGGCACGAGCGGAGACACTTCGCTTTCCTTGCCTTTGCGCCGCTCGGCGAAGAGCTCGGCCAGGGCGTCGGCCAGGTACGCGGGCATGCCGGCGGCGAGCTGGGCGCGCTTCGCATCGTCGGGCGCTACGTCGACGTAGCGGATCGCCTTTCCCGTCGCGACCGAGAGCTTCGCGGCAACCTCGTTCATCGTCAGCGCCTCGGGGCCGGTGAGCGGGTAGATCTTGCCCTCGTGACCTGGATTGGTCAGCGCCACCGCCGCGACCTCCGCGATATCGCCGACGTCGATCGACGCGATCTTCGCATCGGCCATCGGCAGGAAGAGCGCGCCCTTGGCGACGATCGAAGGCACCTGCCGGAAGTAGGCCGTCATGAACTCGCCGGCCCGCAGGTGCGTGAAGGCCATGCCCGAGGCCTCGAGCCGGCGCTCGATCTCGCCATGCATGCGCGCGAAGCGGAACGGCGAGTCGAGGTCCGGCATGATGCCGGAGAGCTTGACGACGTGGCCGACGCCGGCCCGGCGCGCCGCATCGATGAAGCTCGATTGCACGTCGAGCATCGCTGGATCCGAGGACGAGATGAGCATGGCGCGGTCGACGCCTCGCAGCGCTGCAACGAGCGTCTCGGGGCGCGCCATGTCGCCTGCCACGACCTCGATTCCGGGCAGCACCGCGAGCGCTTCGGCGCGGGCAGCGCTTCGCGTCAGCGCGCGTGCCGCAACGCCCCTTGCCGAGAGACGATGCAGCAATGCCTGGCCGATCGTTCCGGTCGCCCCGGTCACGAAAATCATCGTCCACTTCCCTTCAGGTTCAAGTCGAGATGCGCAGCATCAGATTGGATGCGCGAAGGAGCGATGATGCAAGTACGGACAAAAACGATACTATGACCCTGCTGGCTTGTGTGCCGGCTCGCCCTCGACCATGAAAGGTGGCTGAAGATGCCCAAGGCTCCGCCCAGTCCCGCATGCGGTTGCCCCGTCGCGGCCTTTCAGAAGATGATCAGCGGCAAGTACAAGCTGCGCATCGTCTGGGACCTGAAAGACGGCGCGCTGCGCTACAGCGCGATCCGCAGCGGCCTCCTGAGAGGCCTGGAGGGCACACCGGAGATCGCGCCGCGCGTCCTCAGCCGCGAGCTGAAGGCGCTGGCGCAGACCGGCCTCATCGATCGCAAGGACTTCGGCGTCGTTCCACCCAAGGTCGAGTACTGCCTCACCGCCAAGGGCCGAAGTTTCGTGCCGGTCATTGCCGCCATTCGCAAGTGGGGCGCGAGCCATCTCGGCGGCGAAGCCTGGAACGAGAGCGAGAAGCAGATCGCGGCGTAGCCGCGGCGGCGAAGCGTCGCAAGATGCCTATGGAGGCGCCGCTCGCCGCTGTGCATCCGGCGAGCCTCGGCGATACTTTCACCCCCTGCCGCCGCCATGGAGCCCGCGATGAACGCACCGACCGAACTCTCGCGCATGATCACCAGCCTCGAAGGCCGAGTCTCGGCCGACGAGTGGCAGACGCGCGTCGACCTCGCCGCGGCCTATCGCCTCGTCGCGATGTTGCGCTGGGACGATCTCGTCTTCACCCACATCACGGCGAAGATCCCGGGCACCGAGCACTACCTCATCAACCCGTACGGGCTGATGTTCGACGAGATCACGGCGTCGAGCCTCGTCAAGATCGATATCGAGGGCAAGGTGCTGCAGGTCACGCCCTTCCCGATCAACCCGGCCGGCTTCGTCATCCACAGCGCCGTGCATTCGGCCCGCCACGACATCCAGTGCGTGATGCACACGCACACGCTCAACGGCGTCGCCGTCTCGGCGCAGAAGCGCGGGCTTCTGCCGATCTCGCAGTTCTCGATCTTCGTGCTGGCAAGCCTGGGCTATCACGACTACGAAGGCGTGGCGTTGCGCGACGAGGAAAAGCCCCGGCTCGTCGCCGACCTCGGCAACAAGACGAACCTCATGCTGCGCAACCACGGCCTGCTCACGGTCGGCAAGACCATCGCCGCGGCGTTCCAGGCGATGTATGCGTTCGAGACGAGTTGTGCCGTGCAGATCCGCGCGCAAGCGGCCGGCACGCTCGCCGCAGGCGAGCTAATCGAGATCGAGCCCGAGATCGTTCGCACGAGCGCCGAACAGGCGCGGCTGGCGACTCTCGGCATCGCGCCGGGGGCGCTGATCTGGCCCGGGCTCCTGCGCCGCCTCGACCGCGCCGACGACAGCTGGCGCCATTGAACGCCGCCCAAACCCAGCGCCGCAAGGCGAGTCTGGCCAAGCCCGGCAACGGTGCCACGACGCACGAGGAATGCATCCTCGTGCTGCAGGGCGGCGGCGCGCTCGGCGCGTACCAGGCCGGCGTTTTCGAGACGCTGGCGGCGATGCATCAGGCGCCGCACTGGGTCGCCGGCATCTCGATCGGCGCGATCAACGCGGCGCTGATCGCCGGCAACCCGCCGAAACGGCGCGTCGAACGGCTGCGCGAATTCTGGGACCAGGTTTCGTCGTTTCCGTTCGCGCCGCCGCCGTTGCCGGCCGACTTGCACCGGATCGACGGCGCCCGCGACGCGGTGAACGAGACGAACGCGACGATCGCCATGCTTTTCGGCGTTGCGGGATTTTTCTCGCCGCGGGTTCCCGCCGCGCCTTTCCAGCCGCCGGGGACACCGGCGGCGATCAGCTACTACGACACCGAGCCACTGAAAAGGACGCTCGAGCACCTCGTCGATTTCGACCTGCTCAACTCGGGCGCGGTTCGCTTCTCGGTCGGCGCGGTCAACGTGACGACCGGCAACTTCATCTACTTCGATACCAGGAAGCACCGCATCGACGCGCGCCACATCATGGCCAGCGGCGCCCTGCCGCCGGGCTTTCCGCCGATCGAGATTGACGGCGAGTTCTACTGGGACGGCGGCCTCGTCTCGAACACGCCGCTGCAATACGTGCTCGACCACCAGGGGCGCAGCACTCGCGTCATCTTCCAGGTCGATCTCTTCGCCGCGCGCGGCGAAATGCCGGCCAACATGGCCGAAGCGAGCGAGCGCGAGAAGGACATCCGCTTCTCGAGCCGGACCCGCCTCACCACGACCTACGAGCTGCGCCGCCAGGCAACGCTGCAGGCGGCACGCCGCCTCGTCGACAAGCTGCCTGCGGCGCTGCGCGACGATTCCGACGCGAAGGCGCTCGCGGCGTTGCCGGTCGAGCCCGCCGTCGCCGTTGTCCACCTCATCTATCGGAGCAAGCACTACGAGAGCCAATCGAAGGACTACGAGTTCTCACGCGCCTCGATGCTCGAACACTGGGCTTCGGGCGTCGCCGACACGCAGACCACGCTCGAGGATCCGCGCTGGCTGAACCGCGATCACGGCGCCAGCGGCGTCCACGTCTTCGACATGACCTCGGAATCGGAACACGCCACCAAGACCATCACTCCCAGCACTCCCCCCAGGACACCATCGCCATGAGCAGCAAGCTTTCCAACAAGATCGCCATCGTCACCGGCGCCGCCAGCGGCATCGGCAAGGAGATCGCCGTAACCTACGCGCGCGAAGGCGCCAGGGTCGCCATCGCCGACATGAACATGGCCGCCGCGCAGGCCGCCGCCGACGAGCTGAAAGCGGGCGGCGCGAGCGCGATGGCCGTCGCCGCAGACGTGACCGACGAAAACCAGGTCAACGCCGCCGTCGCCGCAGTCGTGCAGGCCTGGGGCGGTGTCGACATCCTCGTCAGCAACGCCGGCATCCAGATCGTCCATCCGCTCGAAGAGTTCCCCTTCGCCGAGTGGAAGAAGATGCTCGCCATCCACCTCGACGGCGCGTTCCTGACGACCAAGGCCTGCCTGCCGCACATGTACGCCTCGGGCCGCGGCGGCTCGATCATCTACATGGGCTCGGTGCATTCGAAGGAAGCTTCGGTGCTGAAGGCGCCCTACGTGACGGCCAAGCATGGCCTGATCGGCCTGGCCAAGACGATCGCCAAGGAAGGCGCCAAGCATGGCGTGCGCGCCAACGTCATCTGCCCGGGCTTCGTGCGCACGCCGCTGGTCGACAAGCAGATCCCGGAGCAGGCGAAAGCGCTCGGGATGAGCGAAGACGACGTCATCAAGAAGGTGATGCTCAAGGAGACCGTCGACGGTGAATTCACGACCGTCGCCGACGTCGCCGAGGTGGCCTTGCTCTTCGCGAGTTTCCCGAGCAACGCGCTCACCGGCCAGTCGCTCGTCGTCAGCCACGGCTGGTTCATGCAATAGGGCCGCCAGGGCGGCCGTGTAGGACACGAGCGGCCGCTCGACCCGTTCCGTGCCGACAGCATCTCGCTGCGCCCGCCCAAGGCGGCGGGCGCAGCGGCGGCCTACGCTTGTCCCCACGACTTCCGCGATCTGCGGAAGCACACCACGAGGAGAAAGTGATGACGCTCGGAACCATTCTGTTGATCGTCTTGATCCTGCTGCTGCTCGGCGCCCTGCCGAGCTGGGGTTACAGCCGCTCCTGGGGCTACGGACCGAGCGGCGGCTTGGGGCTGGTCCTCCTCATCGTCGTCGTGCTGCTGGTGCTCGGGCGAATCTGAAGACACGCTCGCGACCCTGCAAAGGCCCGCCAACCACGGGCCTTCTTCCTCGGCGGCGGTACCATAGGCAGCCATGGACAGCCTCGATCTGCAAGTACTCGGGCAGGCCCGCGACTGGCGTCGCGAAGGTCATGGCGTGTGGCTGGTCACGGTGCTCGAGACCTGGGGCTCGGCGCCGCGGCCGCCCGGCGCCCTGCTCGCCATGCGCGACGACGGGCTCGTCGTCGGCTCGGTCTCGGGCGGTTGCGTCGAAGACGACCTGATCGACCGCGTTCGCAAGGGCGAGCGCGTCACGGCGCCGTCGCTGATCGCCTACGGAGTGACGAAGGAAGAAGCCGCGCGCTTCGGCCTGCCCTGTGGCGGCAACCTTCGCCTCGTCCAGGAGCCGCTCGGCGAGACGCACTGGATCGACGACGTGCTCGACCGGACGGCGCGCCACGAGCTCGTCGCCCGCGTCCTCGATCTCGAAAGCGGTCGCGTGCGCGTCGAGCCGGCGGCGCGCGGCGAAGCGTTCGTCTTCGACGGCAAGACCTTGCGCGCGCTCTACGGACCGCGCTGGCGCATGCTCGTCATCGGTGCCGGCCAGCTCTCGCGCTCACTCGCCCAGATGGCCCTCGGCCTCGACTTCGAAGTCATCGTCTGCGATCCACGCGAGGAATACCACCTCACCTGGGACGTGCCGGGAACGACCTTCAGCAAGGCCATGCCCGACGACCTGGCGCTCGAGATGCAGCTCGATCCGCACACCGCCGTCGTCGCCGTCACGCACGATCCCAAGCTCGACGACCTGGTGTTGCTCGAAGCGCTGAAGTCGCCCGCGTTTTATATCGGCGCGCTCGGCTCGCGTGGCAACACCGCCAAGCGCAAGGAACGCCTCGCGCTGTTCGATCTGAGCACGGCCGAGATCGAACGCCTGCACGGGCCGATCGGCCTGGACATCGGCAGCCGCACGCCGGCCGAGATTGCGGTGGCGATCCTGGCCGAGATCATCGCGGTGCGAAACGGCGTTGCGCTGAAGCAGAAGAAGCCCGTCGCGGCCGCGGTGTGATCCGCTGGCTGGGCGGCGCCGACGATCCGCTACCTGAAGCGCGCCTCGCGCTCGGCCGCTCGAGCGACGCGCCCGGCCTCGTCGCCGCCGGCGGCGAGCTCGCACCGGCGCGCCTCGCCGAGGCCTACGCCAAGGGCATCTTCCCCTGGTACAGCGAGGGGCAACCGATCCTCTGGTGGTCGCCCGACCCGCGCATGGTGCTGCTGCCGGCGGAGTTCAAGCTCGCCCGGTCGTTGAAGAAGACGCTGCGCCGCTTCGCGGCCGCCGGCGGCTGCGAGTTGCGCATCGACAGCGCTTTTCGCCGCGTCATCACTGCCTGCGCGACGATGCCGCGCGAAGGCGAGCCCGGCACCTGGATCGTCCCCGAGATGATCGAGGCGTATTGCGCCTGGCACAACGAAGGCCGCGCGCACAGCTTCGAGACCTGGATCGACGGCGAACTCGCCGGCGGCCTTTACGGTGTCTCGCTCGGCTGCATGTTCTTCGGCGAATCGATGTTCGCGCACCGCACCGACGCGTCGAAGATCGCACTGGCCGCGCTCGTCGCCTTCTGCCGGGAGCAGGGCATCGAGACGATCGACTGCCAGCAGCGCACGTCGCATCTCGCGTCCTTCGGTGGCCGCGAGTTGCCGCGCGTCGAGTTCCTCAGGCGTCTGGGCGTGGCGCTTGCGATGCCTGCGGTCGCCGATTGGACCTATGATTTGCGCATGTGGCGGCAGCTTGGCATCGCAACCGGAGGATCCGTGGCCGAGAACGCCGCGTCGTGATGACCCACCCGAAGGAACTTCCGCTCGCCTCGCTGCAGTTCTACGCGACCGCGCCCTACCCGTGCAGCTACATCCCCGGCCGCATGGCGCGCTCGCAGGTGGCGACGCCCAGCCATCTGATCCACGCCGACGCGTATTCGGGCCTGGTCACCAACGGTTTTAGGCGCAGTGGCATGTTTACGTACCGGCCCTATTGCGACGGTTGCCGCGCCTGCCTGCCGTTGCGCGTGCCGGTCGCGACCTTCAAGCCGACGCGCAGCCAGCGCCGCGCCCAGCGCGCCCACGGCGATCTCGAAGCGCGCGTCCTGCGCCTGTGCTTCGTTCCCGAACACTACCAGCTCTACCTGCGCTATCAGGCCGGCCGCCACATCGGTGGCGGCATGGACCACGACTCGATCGACCAGTACACGCAGTTCCTGCTGCAAAGCCGCGTCAACTCGCGCCTCGTCGAGTTCCGCGAACCGCAGCAGGACGGCCTGGGCGCGCTGAAGATGGTCTCGATCCTCGACGTCCTCAACGACGGGCTGTCCGCCGTCTACACCTTCTTCGAGCCCGAGCCGAAAGCGAGTTACGGCACCTACAACGTGCTCTGGCAGATCGAGCAGACAAAGCAGCTCGGCCTGGCGCACGTCTACCTCGGCTACTGGATCGACCGCAGTGGCAAGATGGCCTACAAGGCGCAATTCGGCCCGCACGAGTTGCTCGTCGGCGGCGAGTGGCGGCGCGCCGAGGACAGCCACGAAACGAACCCGGCCTGGGAGCCATGACGGCGATGGAATTCAACGTCACCCGCGAGCAGTGGATCGACCGCTTCGTCATCCACATGAGCAACCTGCAGTCGGGCGCCGAGCCGGCCGCCTTCGTCGAGCTGGCGCGGACGCTGTGGCCGCTGCGCGGCCAGCTCGCGCCCGAAGCTGCTGCCGATGCCGAGTTCGCGTCGCACGCCGCGGCCAACGCGTTGGAGAATACGCAGCGCTTCGAGCGCACCGAGCGCATTCCGGTCGAGCGCGTGCAGACGGCCGAGGAATACGTGCGCGATACCGCCGAGTGGATTGCCCGCTGCGTCGCTCGCGTCATCCAGCTCGATCCGATCATCAAGGCCGACGAAGCGCGCCGCTCCGTGACCGACCTGGCCGAACTCGAGCGCTGGCGCCTGATGAAACCCGAGGCCGCGGCGGAGCAGCTCTACACGCCGATCAAGCCGCGGCAGAGCTAGCCTCGATACGTGGGGCTCCAAGACCAGGATCGAAGAACGGCTTCTTGCAGTCGGGCTGGGTGCTGCCTGAGCCGTTGCGGCCGCCTCCCGGCGTCGCCCTGCCGTTTGAGTTCGTGAGGCGGGCGGGCCGGCGCGCCTTCATCTCGGGTCACGGCCCGCAGAACGCCGATGGCTCGCTCGCTGCGCCGCTCGGCAAGCTCGGCAGGGAGCTTCGCGTCGAGCAAGGCTACGCCGCCGCGCGCCTCACCGCCCTGTCCATCCTCGGCAGTCTCAAGCGCGCCCTCTGCGAGCTCGACCGCGTCGCTGCATGGGGCCGTGTCTTCGGGATGGTCAATTCGGCGCCAGGCTTCAACCGGCAGCCGAGCGTCATCAACGGCTTCTCCGACCTCATCCTCGAGCTGTACGGGCAAGAGGCCGGCGCGCACTCGCGAAGCGCCGTCGGGCTCGCCGAGCTTCCCTTCGATATTCCGGTCGAGATCGAGGCGGAAGTCGAGCTGTCCGCCTAGACGCGCCGCGTTCGATTCTCCCAGTAGGGCTCGCGCAGCTTGCGCTTGAAGATCTTGCCGGTCTCTTCGCGCGGCAACTCGTCGTGAAAGGTGACGGCGCGCGGCACCTTGAAATCGGCGAGTCGCTCGCGCAAGAAGGCGCGCAGCATGGCGGCGTCGATGTCTGCGCCGGCCAGCCTTTGCACCGCCGCCGCCAGCGCTTCGCCGAACTCGTCGTCGGGAATGCCGAAGACGGCGCAGTCGGCGACGCCCGGCAGCGTCATCAGCACGGCTTCGATCTCTGCCGGGTAGATGTTGACGCCGCCCGAGATCACCATGTCCGACTGGCGATCGACGACGTAGAGATAGCCTTCATCATCCAGATAGCCCATGTCACCGAGCGTCCACAAGCCGTCGGCTTCGATCTTGCGGCGGGCGCCGTCGTTGTTCGCATACGTGAAATCGGGGATGGCCGGGTCGCGCGCATAGAGCAGGCCGACCGTTCCCGCCGGCACCTGCCCTCCCTCTTCGGACAGCACCTTCAATTGCACGCCCTCGATCGCCCGGCCGGCCGATCCCGGACGGCGCAGCGACTCCTTGCTGTCGATATGCGAGATCCAGCCAAGCTCGCTGGCCGCGTAAGCCTCGTGGAACACCGGACCCCACCATTCGATCATGCGGCGCTTGATGTCGGGCGCACAGGCCGAGCCCGTCGAGGCCACGAACTTCACCGAGCGCAGGTCGTAGCGGCGCCGCGCGTCGGCGTCGAGGCGCAGCAGCCTCACGTACATGGTCGGCACGAGGTAAAGATGCGAGATCCGCTCCGACTCGACGAGCTGCAAGGTCCGCTCCGCGTCGAACTTCGGCTCGATCCACAAGTGCGCGTCGTTCAGCGCTGCCTGGATCACGTAAGCCGCAGGCGCCGAGTGATACATCGGCGCACTGACCAGCGCCCTCATGCCCGGCTCGATGCCGAGTACGGTGCGGCTTCTTTCCGCGATGAGCGCGAGCTGCCCCGCGGTCGCCACCTCACGCCGGATACCCTTGGGCAGGCCCGTCGTCCCGGAGGTGTAGACCATCGCCGTGCCGGGCACCTGCTGTGTCGGAGGCGGCCCGGCCGCAGCGTCGCGAAAGGCCGCCCAGTCCTCCGCGCCGTGCCCATCGGGCGGCGATTCGTCGGGAAACCCGAAGACGCGGCGCGTAGGTTCGCTCGGAGTAGCGACCAGGACACGAACGCCGTGCGGAACGGCGCCCGAGATCCGGCCCAGCAGATCGGCATCAACGATCAGCATCCTGGCCTGGCTGTCGGCCAGAATGTGGCGAACCTCGGCCGCCTTGAAGTGCCAATTCACCAGGCACCAGCGCGCGCNNAACGACCTCGCCCTGGCCCAGCCCGGCGTCGCAAAGCGCCGCAGCGGCGCGCATGCATCGCTGGAAGAAGGACTCGCCGTCCTCTGCCACAGCGCCGAAATGAACGGTGGGCTTCATGCGCTCAGGCCCACGTCACCGCGCCCGCTCCGCCTTCATTCCCAGACGATCTCGTGCCGCGTTGCGAGCGGATTCAGCCGCTCGTGAATCCGTTGCGCCAGCTGCGCTCGCTCCGCCGCCGCCACGCCGGTGACGGCGACGGCGATCAGGCCGCCGTGCGTGGCGTGGGCGCTGACCTCGACCTTGATCGTGACGGCGGATGACTGCAGATCGGCCAGCATACGGCGCACCGCGCGTTGGGTCGCGTCCCAGCGCAGCGCCGGCTTGAAGACCTTGCCCACAGCGGTGAGCGCAATGGCATCGACGAAGTACACCGCCACGGGAATCGCCGCCCGCTCGGGGGTGCGATCGGCAACGAACGCGATCAACTCCTCCACGTCGACCTTCGCTTGCGGCTTCAACTGCACGAAGGCCACCGGCAACTCGCCGGCATAGGCATCCGGCTGCCCGACGACGGCCACCAGCGCCACCGCCGGATGCTGGAAGAAGACTTCCTCGATCGCCAAGGGATCGATGTTGTGGCCACCGCGGATCACGAGATCCTTGGCTCGCCCGGTGACCCACAGATAGCCTTGCGCGTCGAGCCGCCCGAGGTCCCCCGAGTTCACCCAGCCCGGCTCGACGAAGGCAGCGCGGTTGTACGATTCGCTCAGGTAGCCCGAGAAGACTCCGGGCCCTGCCATCGCGACGACGCCGATCTCGTCGACAGCGCAGTCGCCCTGCAAGCGGCCTTCGGCATCGAGCCTGACAACGCGGACGCGGCTGTACGGCAGGGCATGGCCGACCGAGCCGAGACGCAGCGGCCGGTCGGGGTAGCTCATGCAATGGACGCTCGAGGTCTCGGTCATGCCGTAGACCTCGAGCACCGGCACGTGCAGTCTTTCCATGCAGACCTTGCCGACGGCCACCGGAATGGCGGAGCCGCCGCCCGAGATGCAGCGGATGCTGGAGACATTGGCGCCGTCGATGGGAACGTTCATCGCCGCGCCGATCACCGTCGGCACACCGCCGAACACCTCGGGCTTGTAGCGCTCGACCAGCCGCCACACGTTGCGAATCGCCAGGGGATTTCGCCATCCTGCGGCCGAAAGCACGACGAGCGTGCCGCCCGAGGAAAGCGGCGCCAGGCATTGAGTGAGCGCGCCGCCGACATGGAACAGCGGCAGCCCGAACAGCAAGGGGCGGCCGGCGCTCAAGGGCAGCATCAGGTTCATCGCCCAGGCCTGGTACACCTGATTGCCGTGCGTGAGGCGAACGAGCTTGGGCGTGCCCGTCGTGCCACCGGTGTGGAAGTAGCCAGCGATGTCGTGCGCCGCGATGCGCCGCCCGCTGCTCAGGCGGTCGGCCGGATGCGTGCCGACGAGCGCATCAAAGCTGTAGATCGCATTGCGCTCGTCGGATTCGCCGTGAACCACGACGACGGCTTTCAGGTTCGGCAGTTCTCCCTTGATGCGAAGTACCTTGTCCCAGATGTCGGAGCCCGGCACAGGGCCGAGCGCGACCAGCACCTTGGTGTGGGCCGCGCGCAGGATCTCGACGATCTGACCCGATGAAAGCAAGGGATTGACCGGGTTCGCGATGCCCGCCGCCTGAGCGCCGAAGAGGGCGAAGAAGCTTTGCGGGAGCAGCGGCAGGAGGAGACTCACGACATCGCCCGGGCCGACAGCGAGATCGTGAAAGAGATTGGCCGACTGCGTCACGCGGCCCAGGAACTCGGCGTGCGAGACGGTGAGGGGCACCTCTTCGGGATCGGCGTGAGCGACGAACCGGATCGCCGCCGCCGCCGGGTCGTACCGGGCGCCGATCTGCAGCGCTTCGTAAGTGCTCTGCGCGGTGATGCGATCCGCATAGGGAATCGATTCGAACGCGGTGACTTCCGCAGCGCTGCGCAAGGGCGGTATTGCGGCGGCCATCGTCCGATCCAGCAAATTCACATTGATCACGGCGTCCTCCCCCAGACGATGCAAGCGCCATGGAATCTTCGCCCAGGAGCGGGCACGCGCCTTCATGCTAGGCCGACGACACCCGCGGAACCAGACGGTCAATCCCTAGCTGCCGATGTATTCAACAAGTCGCGCGCGATTGCCGAATTGCGAGGGACCGAACTCGTGTCGTGTCCAAACCCAACCATCGGGTCAAGACGCCAGTCGTCGTACGTCGGGCACCCATACGCCGGCCCACGATATGCTGCCGGTGTCCAATACGAGGCACGTCTCAATGAAGAAGTACATCTTGCGGGCGACGCTCGCCGCTCTCTTCGCGCTGCCGTTCTCTGTGCTCGCTGCCGACGCGCAACGTCAGGCGGAGGTTGCCAGGCTCGGTCCGGAGGTCATGCCTTTCAGTCTCAAGGCGACAACGCACATCTTCACCAAGACCGGCGATGGCGGAGTCCAGCGCGTGGTGGCCAAGAGTGCGGCCGACACGAAGCAGGTTCAGCTCGTGCGCAAACACTTGCATGACATCCAGAACCAGTTCCTGGAGGGCAATTTCTCAGGGCCGGAGCACATTCACGGCAAGGACATGCCGGGGCTCGCAGTACTCAAGGCAGCAAAGCCCGGCCAAGTCTCCATAGCCTACAAGGATGTCAAGGGCGGTGCTGAGCTGAGCTATCGAACTGCCGATGCCCAATTGGTCACTGCGCTGCACGCGTGGTTTGACGCGCAACTCTCGGACCACGGCGCCGATGCGATGGCCGGGCATCAGCATCACCACCCGGTCATGCCCAATCAGTAGACGTGCCAGATGACGCGGACCCATGCGCCGCTTCGTCACTTCGAGCGCCATCGCCGAGATGTCGCGAACGCTGACGTCCCTGTTCGCAGCCCTGACCGGCGCTGGAAGGCTCCTTGACCTCAAGGGCAATCTTGAACAAGACCGCCGACCAGCCGCCGTTCCTGCGCTTCTTCTTGATGTTCGCGAGCCTGCACGCCATTGCGCTCGGGCTCGCCGGTCATTGCTCGCGGTGGGCGTCGGGCACGCACCGCACCGTCGCACGAACGACTTCGGGGCGCCACACAGATGGCGGTCAGCGAACTTCGCTCGCCAAGTGATTCCGGCGTGACGCAAATCCGGACCTCAGCCCTCAAAGATCCGACCGCCGCGAAAACGACTTCCAACAGCTGGCCGCCCTGACGCTCGGCCGAGTACCCAGCCTCGGAGCGCTTGCCGGGGACAACACTGGACGGCTGAGCCGCGGCGCCGCGCTGTCGATGGCCTCGGGCGATACGTCAGCACCCGGTGGGCATTTCAAAACACGATCTCGAAGCGAAGCTGAATCACCCAGGAATTGGAAAGAGCCGGGTCGGTGTCCGGATGCATCACATACTGCAGATCCGGCTGAACGGCGAGGTGCTTCGACACCTGGGTCAGGTACGTCAGCTCGAGCGTCGTTTCGGCGCGATCGACCGCGAGATTTTGGGCGGCCTGCGCTCGGGTGTAGTGCGAGCCGTTGCTCGCACGGGCGATCGACACGCCGAACTCATCGGAATCCTTCAGCGGGCTCCATCCCGACCCGACGATGCCTGCGCCGGCATACGAACCGATCCGGTTCGTCCTCGGATCGGCCACGCCCGCCTGTGCGAAAACGGCCAGGCGGTTGCCCGATGGTCGGTCGCCGCCGATCAGCAGGCGCTCGCCGACCAGGTAGGAGCCCGAGGTCCCGCGGCGCAACAGCGGGTTGCCCGATGCGTCGGTGTCGCCAAGGTCCGGATAGCGACCCGAGTAGTGCCATGCGCCCAAGGCCAGCTTATTTTGGTATGGCGCGAGCGAGGAAAAGCGACCGATGCGGTCACGCATGCTTTCCTGGTGATCGGGGCTCGCGGCGGTGCGCGACAGCATCGCGAACTCGGCAACCGTGAGCAGCCCGTCGCCGCTCCTGAATGCGCCGTGGGAGCCGTCGGGCCTCACCACCGGCACGCCATCGAGGAAGGCCATGCGCAGCACCGTGTCCGGCATCGGCTTGAACGCGAAGCGAAGCCCGGCCGACGTCCGCGGAAAGATCGATGGCCCTTCGACGCCGCTATGCGCAAACTCCGGGCCGATGCCGAAGGCCCCGTTGAGGAATAGCGCTGCGGACTGCAGACGGTAGAACTCGCTGTTCAGGTCGTAGATGCCGGCGAGCAGCGAAGCGCTGCTGCTCTTGAAGTTGTGCTGCAACCAGAGCTCCTCGACCTGCGTTCCTGGCGGCCCTTCGAGGTTGCTCACGCCTTGCACATCGCCAACGAAGCGGCTCGGGAGGCCGCCGTGAATCGTCAGCACATCGACGAAGGCGGAGGTACCAGGCCAGCCGAACGCGTCGCCCTTGGCTGTCAGCTTCAGGTGCAGGTTTCCGACATAGGTGCTGCCTGTGCGGGCGCCACCCTGCAGGTTGGCGAGCGCCACGCCGTCGTAGGTCAGCGCCGGGGTGAGCCAGCTCGCGGCCGGGCGTGACAGGTCGGCGTCGCCGGCCGCTGCCTGCCCCGCGGCCATCAGCAGCGCCAGCGCCGACGCCGCCCACGCGGCCGTGACCAGCCTCCCGAAGAATGCAACGACCCACCGCCGCATGACCGCGCCTCCCCACCGCCTGCCCGGAACGCGCACTCCAGCGAAGACAACATGCCTTCGCAAGACGATTGATGGACGATCCTAAACTAAGACACCTGGTCGACAACGATGTATCACTTCGGTCAAAGCGTGGTTCCAAACAGTGCGCCGATGCCGGCAGTGATGGCCATGGCGAGGGCGCTCCAAAACGTCACGCGAACGATGCTGGGAATCAGAGGTGCGGCGCCGCTATAGGCTGCCAGGCCGCCCAGGATTGCGAGGGACAACAGGGATGCGATCACGACCGTCGCGATGAGATGCCCGACGGCGACCAGCGCGACGATGGCGAGCGGCAGGACGGCACCGGCCGAAAAGCTGCACGCCGACGCGAGCGCGGCCTGCAGGGGCTTCGCGGTCGTCACTTCCGAGATTCCGAGCTCGTCGCGGGCATGCGCTTGCAGGGCGTCGTGCGCCATCAGCTTGTCTGCGACCTGCCGCGCGAGCGATGGATTGAGGCCGCGTCGAACGTAGATCGCCGCGAGTTCCCGATGCTCGCTCTCGGGATCGCGTTCCAGCTCCGCCCCTTCTTCGGCCAAGGCTGCCTTTTCGGTATCGGACTGCGAAGACACGGACACGTATTCGCCGGTCGCCATCGACATCGCACCGGCAACGAGCCCCGCTGCGCCGGCGACGAGAATGCTCGAATGGTCGGCATGGGCAGCCGCGACGCCGAGAATCAGGCTGGCGGTCGACACGATGCCGTCGTTGGCGCCCAGCACGGCGGCACGCAGCCAGCCGATGTTGCCTATCCGGTGATGCTCCCGGTGTCGCGGGATTCTCGCCATGGCTTGTCCTTTCATTCTGCCTTCAGATCACGCCGAAAGCGGACCGAGCGAGGCAGGCGTTATTCTCGAGCCGAATCCTTGCCCAGCAGGGAGATGGTATGGGGCACGACGGCATGGCCGCGCAGGCGCATGCAATAAGCCGACTTAACGAGGAACTGCAATGGTCAAGGGTTTGGTTCTCGGAATCGCGTTAACGCTCGGCGCCGCGTTGGTCGTCGCCTATGCGCTGGTCCGAAGTGGCTTCATTCCGGCAAACGCCGATGCACCGCCCGGCGCAATTGAAACCTGGATGGCCGGAACTTCCCTGCGCGCGACTCTGCATCGCGAAGCTCCGGCGGAGGCGAACCCCGTACCGGCCACCGAGCAGAACTTCCTCGAGGGTGTTCGTCTCTTCGCAACGAATTGCGCGGTCTGCCACGGTTCTTCCCAAGGGGCGGCATCGGCATCGCCGATCGCGAAAGGCCTGTATCAAAAACCGCCGCAACTGGCGACCGACGGGGTCGAAGACGATCCCGAAGGCGAGACGTTCTGGAAGGTCAAGCACGGGATTCGGCTCACCGGCATGCCTTCGTTCGCCAAGACGTTGAGCGACCGGGAGATCTGGACGCTCGCACTCTTTCTCAAGCACATGGACAAGCTGCCGCCGACGGCACAGCAGGCGTGGCAGCAGGTCCAGAACTGGCCGCCCAGATGAGGCAAGAGCCGAGGGCTCGCTTTTACCGTTCGAGCCGCACGCCCGAAGCCGGCTAGAGGCTCAGCGCGTGCCCTGAAAGCGCAATCTTGGCGGCCAGCTAGTCGCGATTGAACGGCGTCACAAAGGTGCCGGTGCAGCGGCACTCGACAACTTCGAATCCGGCGCATTCGAGCTTCGCGACCTTGTCCGGATTGTTGGTGATCAGGCGGATACGTTGCACGCCCATCGCGCGAAGCATGTTTGCGCCGTAGGCGTACTCGCGTGCGTCCGCGGGCAAGGACAGCGCCCGGTTGGCTGCATAGGTATCCAGGCCGCGATCCTGGAGCCGNNATAGAGCACGATCCCGCCGCAGGTCTGCAACGCTTCGATGGACTGCTCGAGCGGGGATCCGCAGTCGCAGCGCAACGAACCGAACACGTCTCCGGTGACGCATTCGGAGTGAATTCGCACCAGTGGCACCTTGTTCTCCGCGGCCTCTGCGAACCTTATGGCGAAGTGCTCCACTTCGGGCGGAAGAACCATCGAAGGTGATGAACGATGCTGGCGAGCCGCTCTTGAGAGGCATGGCCACGATCGCGCGAACGGTCAGCGCCGTGCAAGCGCGGGTGTCGACCCCATGCGGTGACGCCGTAGCGGCATCGGCGCAGGCATCGTTGCCGGAGTGGCTCGCCGGGCGCGCCGTCAGCATGCTCGTTCCGCTTCACGCTCGAGAGCGGGAGCTTCTTCGCACAGACGGACACGTGCTTCGGCCACGAAGCGGTCGGCCACCTCCTCCGCTTCGGCGCGTCTCCCGCTGACCATGACGTAACCGATGCGGTCGGCGTTCTCGAACGGCGGACGCACCGGTTCTCCCTGTTGCTTCAACACTTCGACGCAACGGATCCGCGGATCCTTCCAGTCGGGCAGCTCGACACGATCGAGCGTTCCGGCCCGCGTGGCCACGATCCATCGAATCACCGCCGCTTCGGCCAGCCGCGGCATCGTCAATGGCAGCCCTTCGCCAGCGTGCAGGGCGATCAGGTCGGCATGGATACTGCGACCCGTGGCATAGCTCACGAGCCGCGGTATCTTCGCTCCGACCAGCCGCGGGTTGATTTCGATCAGGCGCGGGCCGTCTGCGGTGATCATCAGCTCGATATGGGCCGCACCCCAGTCGAACTCGAGTGCGTCGAGCACCGCGAAAACGTACCGCTTCGTCGCCTCGAATCCGGTGCAGCCCGCCGTGAAGCAACTGCCGCGCATTGCAAACGACGGCGGCTCGAACATCAGCTTCTCGTGAACGCCCAGCATCCGGTGCCGACCGGCTTCCGACAGCGTGTCGCAACCGACGAAGGCGCCGGTCATGTAGCGCTCGACCAGCAATCGATCGTTGGCACGAGCGCCCAGCCCATAGTCCGTACGGCAGGGCAACATGTCTTCGAGCGGGCTCATCAGGGGATCGAGGTCTGCGGCATCGCGAAGGACGACGATGTTCTGCGAGCCGTAACCATCGGCAGGCTTGATCAGCACGGGAAGCCCGAGCCGCTCGACCGCGAGCTTGAGCGCCGGGTTCGATTCCGCCAGCTCGAAAGCGGGCTGCTCCAGTCCGCGCTCGGCAAGCCGGCGCCGGACGCTGAATTTGTCGCGAAGCAATGAAGCGCTGGCCGGGTTGAGGTGCCGAACGCCGAGCCGGTGAGCCAGACGTGCCGCCTCCGGCACGCGGATGTCGATCAGGCACAGAACCGCATCGATGCGGCGCTTCGCATGGACCGCCATGACCAGGCGCTCTGCTTCGGACGGATCGAACCAAGGCACTTCGATCAGCTCGCGGGCGCAGGCGAGCGGAGCCTGAAGTTGCGGTTGGCGGCGGTAGTGGTCGAGCTCTGCGCTCAGGAAGGTGAATTCATCACCGCGATCGATGGCAGCTAGCATGACGTCGGCATCGTTGCCGCCGGGCAGTTCGATGATCAGAAGGTGAGGCACGAGATTCCCCTGGCGCCCTTTCACGGGCTCTCGGCGAGGCGAAAACCCATGGCATACGTCGCGGACACCGGGTTGTGACCGTGCCGCCGCCGCGTCCGTGCCAGGTCGCGAAAGCGCGCGAAGCTGCCGCCGCGAGCGACCCGGTAGCCACCGCTCGCGCGGCAGAGATGGTCGGCAACGGGCACACCACCGGGATAGGCCGTGTACTCGTCGGCGACGTACTCTTCGACGTTTCCCGCCATGTCGCAGAGGCCGTAGGCGGATTCACCGCCCGCGAATGCACCCACGGCCGAGGTCGAGAAGAGGCCCGTTTCTGCGGTGTTGGCCAGCGCAGGGTCGAAATGCGCCCCCCACGGAAACTCGCACCCGTTCGGTCCTGCAGCAGCGTGCTCCCACTCGGCCTCGCTCGGAAGGCGAAAGCCGCGCCCCGTTCGCCGCGCAAGCCATCGGGCGTACGCATCGGCAGACGCCGCGCTGACGGAATATGCCGGATGGTTCGCGCGTTCCTCGGGAAACCGGCGGAAGTGCCAGCTGCTCGGCAGCTCCGAATGATCCGTGTCGATAGCGAAGGCGCGGTATTCCAGGTTGGTCACGGGGAAGCGGGCGATCCGGTAGGCAAGCAACTCGACCCGATGTCGAGGGCATTCCTTCTCGATCCACGCCCGCTCGAGCCCGAGCTCGCCGAACCGGTCGAGCACGGAGGCGACTTCGCAGGCGTCGAGTCCGATATCAGCTATGCCACCGGCAACGTCGACCATGGCAGGCCGCTCGACGACGATGCGCGGATCGCCGGCCAGAGCGAGCAGATTGCCGCTGGCGATACGCGCAGACAGCGTCGTCTCGAGCGAGGCCAGCGTCTCCAGCAACGCTTCGACCGGCTCGCGACGTAACACCTTGCAGGCCCGCTCCACCTCTGCGTGGAGCTCATGAACGATGTAATGGTCGGGCAGGCCCAGGCGTTCGCGATCGGTCATCGCGCCGCACCGGCTCGCACCGAGACTTGGCCAGTGCCATGCAAGTGCGCCGGGGCGCGCATTCATGTCTCGGACATCCGGGCAAGCCGCGTGTTGCTGTGCGCCACGGCCAGTTGCACGGTTCGATCGATCGTCGCATCGACGTGCGCATCGAAAATCGGATCGAACGCGTAGCCATCTCCGGTCCAAGCCTGATCGGCGTAGGGAACACAGATCGTCTCGCCGATCACGAGGCAGCCCACATAACCGAAGAGTGCCCGCGCGTGCGGGATCGCCACGGCGCCACCGCTCCATCCGGTCGAGGCGCCGCAAAGCAGAACCGGGCGGCTCAGAAACGGATTTTCGAATCGAGGGTCGATGTGCGGAAGCCTCGAAACCCAGTCCACCAGGTTCTTCAGGTAGGCAGGAAGCTGACCGTTGTATTCGGGACTCGCGATCAGGATCGCATCGCTGGCTTCGAAGCGCCGATGCAGAGCGGCAACCTGTTCGACGACGGCCGGATCAGCTTCGAGGTCCTGATCGAAGAGGGGAAGACCGACCTCGGCCGGATGAAGCATGTCGACCGCACATCGTCCGCCGACGCGGCGACCCAGGTCTTCCAGAAGCCTGGCGTTGAGCGATTGGGCTCGGCGGCTTGCGGGCACGAGCAGCAGCGTCGACGTCATCGCTGCACGGTGTAGATGCCGCCGTCGTAGGAGGCGGCGAGAAAGCGCCGCGCCCCACCATCCCAGGCGATCGACGAGACGCCGGCGTCGGTAGGCCGATGGAGCTCGGTCCAGCGCTTCTCGACGAGGTCGAAGAGCGCCAGCGTTCCACCGTAGCTTCCGGTCAACACGGACCTGTGCTCGTCGTCCGCGGCGAGGCATTTGACCGAATGCAAGTGCGGGCTCGGGTGCGTCTCGATGCCCTCCGGTCCCCAGATCCGCAAGGCACGGTCGCGGCCGACACTGGCAAAGCCATGCGGGCCGATCGCGCAGCAGGCGTTGGCGATTCGCTCGTGCGCCTTGTCGACGCGCGCGGCCAGCGACCAGTCTTCCAGACGATGCCAGGCGATGTCGGTCGAGGCGCAAACGGAAAACAGCAAGCCGTCGCCGCAACTCAATCCCTTGACCGCGTTCTCGTAAGGCTGCAATACGGTGAGCAGGCTCGGGGTCGCGCCGACACCGAGCCTGAAGACCAGAATCTCGCCCGTGTAGCTGCCGATCGCCAGGTGCAGCGCGCCATGACGATGGAATGCGACGCCGCAGTTGAGCGGCGAGTGATGCTCGTGCACGACGGCGCCGCTGTCCGCGTCGAAAAGCCGGCCCATCTGGCCGCCGGTGAAGACGCGTCCGCCCGCGGACACGAGGAAGTTGCAGAGGCTTCCGGTTTCGGCCGTGGGCTGGTGGTCGATCGAGACGACACCCGCATCGCCGACCGAATAGACGCGGGCGTCGACCTTGAGCACCGCATTGACCGCAACGCCCGCAACGACGCCCTCCAGATCCCAGGATGAGGCCTGCGTATCGAACAGCGCGTAGGTCGAGCCGAACGTGCCGGTCGCGATCCGGCCGTCGTCGAGGACGGCGGCGGCGCGGGCCCATACCAGCTCGGGCAGAACCGATCGGTTTGAAACTTCCAGTCGGCCCGGGCCGCCGATGCGCCACACGGCCATCGAACGGTCGTAACTCAACGAGACGAGAACCTTCGAACGCGCGTCCAGGGCGATCTTCTTGATTCCGGCGTGGTGCGCATCGACGAACGTCGCGCGCCCGGCGTCGACGATCGCGATGCGGCCGCGGTCGTCGCCGGCGTAAACGACGCCATCCGCGTCGATCTCCACGCTATCGGTCCGTACGCCGAGGTCGGTGGATCGCACGCACTGTCCCGATTCGACATTCCAAAGCCGGACCGTTCCGTCGACGCTCGAGGTCACGAGCTCGTTCCCGTTCGCCGACCAGGCCAGCGAGAGCACGTTGCCGGTATGGCCTCGCATCTCGTGCAGGCAGCGGCCGTCGCGGTCGAAGACGCGCACGCACCGGTCGAGCGCGCAGGTGGCGATGTGCCGGTCGTCCGGCGAGAAGGCGGCCATGTCAACGTCGTCGCGATGACCGCCGAGCACGGCATGCAGCCGCATCGAGGGCACGGCCCAGACTCGCGCCGAATAGTCGCTGCTCGAGCTCACCAGCCAGCATCCGTCAGTGCTGAAGGCACAGTCGTTGACGAGGTGGTCGTGGCTCCCCCGGGCAAGAGCCCGGCGCGTCCCGGCATCCCAAAGGATGACGCGATTGTCGTAACCGGCAGTCGCAATGAAACCTCCGTGCGCGGCAATGCCGGCGATCGGGGCACGATGCCGCATGTCGCCGAAGGGAAATCCTCCTGCCACGGGTCAGGCCGTCAGGTTGATCAAGGAGCCGGCTCCGGTCGACGACAGTGCCGGCACAGAAGCCGCGGGCGACGCTGACGCGGCGAGTTGGAAGGCAAGCCCCCGGCCGGCTTGCAGCGCTTCCGCAGCCTTGGCGGCGCCGGCGACGTCACCCCCTTGCGGGGCTTCGCCGACCTTTGCCAAGGCGCCGTTACGAGATATCGTGCCGCTTGCGGTGACCACGCTCGCGTAGG
>PLZH01000052.1:2397-10624 GCA_003152055.1 Burkholderiales bacterium | reverse complement strand
CCAGCGCTCTTGATCCGCGGGCACGAAGCGACGGCGGTGCTTCACGTAGCTTTACGGCCGCGGCCCTGCAGCGGCACTACAGCGTCGCGGGGATCGGCCGAAATGCCTTCACGGGAAAGCCGGCCCTTCGACTCGGCTCCGGCGGCGAAGGCCCCCAAGGGGAATGAAGATGGGAATGCGTATTTCTTCCGGCATGTCGGGCGCGCAAGGCGTGAGCCAGGGCGGCGCCGCAGCCTGGCAGCAACGCCAGCAAAGCTTCCAGGCGCTATCGAGCGCCCTGCAGTCCGGCAATCTCGACCAGGCGAAGGCCGCGTACGCCAAACTCACGGCGGGGGCTTCGAACCCGGCGGCGAGCACCTCGAACAGCCCCCTGGCGCAACTCGGCAAGGCGCTCCAAGCCGGCGATCTCGGCGCAGCGCAGCAGGCGCTCGCGTCGATGCGCACGCATCACGGACGAACCGGCGGCGCCCCGGCCAGCGCGACAACGCCGTCGGCGCCGACGGCTACGACCGGCAACTCGCTCAACGTGATCGCCTGACGCGCAGCGGCCAGCCGACGCGGCGCTTCGGCACCGCGGCCGGCGGGAGACTGGCGAGGCGTGAAGAGGGGCCGTTCCGCGTGACGGCCGTACGGCTCGCCAATGATGTGAGCCTTTCCGAAGCGCGGCTGCCTCGGCGATCCCTCAAGGCTTAAGTCCGCCTTAAGCTTCTTGGCGCAGACTGCTGCGAACGTGTGCCTCGTCCCTCGTCCCTCGGGCGAGGCCGCGTCTGCAGGCTTGGGCATGGATGGAATTGTGCCTGCGCATCCATCAACGTCGCTCGTGTCCAACCGCCGCCAAGAACTTCGTATGCTGGCGACCAGAGCAAGCCGGATCTCGGTTCGGCCTGCTTCATACTGCTCAGCGGGGGTTTGAGGTAGGCTCGTCTTCCCCTGTGGCGAGATGATTCGCCGAATCCAGAGCGCCTTGCAAACTTTTTTCCCGATTTGACCGAGCAAATCGTTGGCCCAGCCGACGTCACGAACCCTTCAAAGATGAATTTGACGACACGTTGCGATCTGCATCTCCATTCCGCGGCCTCACTGACCACCGGCCAGTGGTTTTCCCAGTACTTCCAAGCCCCCGAAAGCTACGCCGATCCCATCCGCCAGTACGAGCTATGCAAGGCGCGGGGCATGACGCTCGTGACGCTGACGGACCACGACAGCATCGAGGGCGGTCTGCAGCTGATCGGGCGGCCCGACTTCTTCCTCTCGGTCGAGGTCTCGACGCGGTTCCCGGAGAACGACTGCGCCATCCACGTGCTGGTCTATGACATCACGCCGAAACAGCACGCGCAGCTGCAGCGACGCCGTGCCAGCGTCTACGAGGTATCGAACTACCTCCGCAGCGAGCGGCTGGCGTACAGCCTGCCGCATCCCCTGCTCAGCCCGAACTGGAAACTGGACGCGAGCACCCTCGAAAAGTGCCTCGCGCTCTTTCCGACGTTCGAAGCCGTCAACGGGCTGCTGGATCGGCGGTCCGACCCCGACATGGCCCACTTCTTCGCGTCGATCACGCCGGAGGTTTTGGAAACCCTCTCGAAAAAGCACGGCATTGCCTTGGCGCACGGATCGCCGGCGCGCCTGGCGCGAACGGCGGGCTCGGACGATCATGGCCAGCGCCGGTGCGGCTCCATCTTCACCGAGGTGGACGGCTCGCTCGACGCGGCCGCTTTTCTCGACCGCGTCATGGAGGGCCACGCTCGCATGGTCGGCGCAGGCGGTGACCTGAATGCGATGGCGATCTGCATCAAGCAGGCGACCTATGCGCATTTTCAGGAGAGCAACAACGGCGAGCGCGCACGGCGCAATCCTTTCGTCGACGTCATGGACGTCCTTGCCGGTCGCGCACCGGCCAAGCAAGCCGACGCGCCACGCGGCTCCTCCGCCGTGCTTGAAAGCCTCCTGCGCGCTGCGCAGAAGGCTGGCGTGCAAAGAGGACCCGATCTCGACATCACGATCGTGCCGGAATTTCCGAGCGACGCAAGCGATCGGGCGATAGTCGAAGCGGTGGCACGCACGAGCGATGCGCTTGCGGAGACGGCCACGCACGACCTTGGCCACGCACTCGTTGCCTTCGACATTTACGGCATCCTGGCGGCGCTCACGGACCTCGCCGCCGCGTTGGGCGTGGCGTCGCCTCTGCTCTTCGCGGCCGATCATTTCGCACGTCAGGACGGCCAGTTGCGGCGCGTCTGGAAGGACTGGACCGCGACCGCCAAGCCGCAAAAGAGCGAGTACCTGGCGGTGTTTTCCGACGCTCTCGGCAATTTTGACGGCGTCTCCACGTGGTGCAGGCAGTTCTCTCAGCGCGCTGCGGCATCGGGTAAGCGCGTCTGGTTCGCAGCGTGTGACGAAACGGGTCGATCGGTCAAGCCTGATGCGATGCCGCGCGCCTTCCCTGCGCTCGCGCGCTTCAAGATTCCGCTCTATCCGGACTTCGAGATCTGCGTCCCCTCCCTGGCCGCGACCGTCGACCGCCTGTGGAGAGAAGGCATCACGCACGTTGAAGTGGCCACGCCGGGCCCGATGGGGCTGGTCGGCCTGGCCGCGGCGCGAATCCTGCAGCTGCCAGTGACCGCGACCTACCACACCGACTTCTCCGGTCTCATCGAGCTGGTGGTCGACGATCCGAAGCTGTTGGACGTCTCGCGCGCCTACCTCGGCTGGTTCTACCGCGCCGTCGACCGGACGTTCGTGTTTTCCGACACGTCGCGCGACAAGCTCCTGCAACTGCGCGTCCCGGCCGAAAAGATCGACGGCATCNNTCCGAGCTTGGAGTCGATGTCGGCGATCGCCCCGTCATCCTGAGCGTGGGCCGGCTCTCATTGGAAAAGAATGTCGCCTCGATCGTCGACGCCGTACGCGGCCTTCAGGGTCGGCAACCGGCGCCGTTGCTCATCGTCGTAGGCGACGGGCCGGCGGCTGCGGCGCTGAAACGGAGTTGCCGGGACGAAAACTTCGTCGCGTTCGTGGGGTTCCAGACCGGGCGCGCCCTGCGCGAGTTGTATGCGTCCGCCTCGGCGTTCGTGTTCGCGAGCCAGATCGACAGCCTCGGGCTCGTGAACCTCGAAGCGCTTGCCAGCGGCGTGCCCGTGCTCGTGCCGCAGGGTTCCGCGATCACGGAGACTTTGTGCGACGGTCACGACGCCCTCTTCTTCGGCGCCGGACCCGATGGCCTGAAGAGAGCGCTGGGAGCGCTGCTGGACGACCCGGCGCTGGCAGCCGACCTCGCCACGAACGGTCGCCAGCGCATGCTTTCCCGCTGGGAAGAGGTTCAGTTCGATGCCGTCTGGCAAACGATGGCCGGCACCACGCCAAGCCTCAACCCGGCCTGAGCGCGAAGCCATCCGGCGTGAGACCAAGCACCCTGAAGCGGGAGCGATTGGCGAGCGAAGCGCCGAGCGTCAAGCCGGCGTTGCTCGTTTCGGTCCACGACGTCTCGCCGCTGACTCTCGAGGCCAGCCGTCGAATGGTCGATCTGGCGGTGTCCAACGGCGTTCCACTGAACGCCTTGACGGTCCTCGTCATCCCGCGCCACGAAGACCGCGCGCCGCTGGACGAACATTCGTCCACCCGCGATTGGCTCCATGGGCTCGCTGAGGCTGGCGCCTGCCTGTGCTTGCACGGCTTCACGCACCGCATGTCCGGCCAGGCGCGAAGCCCCTGGCAATGGGCCTGGGCTCAGGGCTTCGCGCGCGGGCAAGGTGAGCTTTACCTGAGCGACGCGGCGGACTGTGAGCGCAGGCTCGAAGCGGCACGCGCCATTATCTGTCGCGCCGGACTCGGTGGCGACGTTCACGGCTTCGTGCCCCCGGCGTGGCTGCTTTCCCCTGCCGCAAGCGGCGTCGTGAGGCAGGCCGGATTTGCATTCCACGAACGGCTTTGCGGCATCTTCGCCGGCGACGTGATCCTGGCCCATCGACTCATTGGCTTCGGCTCGCTCAGCGCCTTCGAAGCGCGCATGACCGCCGCGCATGCCTGGCTGCAATCTCACCGGCGCCCGGCGGATACGCGCTTGGCCATCCATCCGGCGGATGTGCGTCGCGACGACACGGTCGAAGCGATCCGATGCACCCTTCGGCGACTCTTGCCGCGACTGACGCCAATGAACTACATGGCCTTCCTGCGGTCCCACCCTGCGGCCGCATCGCCTTCGTGACACGTTCGTACCTGGTTCCTACGACAGTAAGTTCATGTTGACCGCCCGCCCCTTCGCACTTGTCTTGTCGATATTTCTGCTTGCGATCGCGAGCGGGTGCGCGACGACTCAGGCGCCCGATCCGCTGGAGCGGGTGAATCGCAAGGTTTTCGCATTCAACGAAGGCCTCGACAAAGTCGTGCTCGAGCCGACCGCGAAGGCCTACACCGCTGCCGTTCCCGCCTCGGTCCGGGGTGGAGTTTCCAACTTCTTCGCCAACTCCCAGGACCTGTGGTCTGCCGCCAACCTGCTGCTGCAGGGCCAAGGCGTCGAAGGGTCGCGCGAGGCGGTGAGGTTCGGCACCAACAGCGTCGTGGGCATTCTCGGCATCTTTGACGTCGCCACCTCGCTGGGGCTGGACCGGCATGGGGAGACTTTCGGCAGCACGCTCACCGCGTGGGGCATGGAGCCGGGCGCATACATCGTCTGGCCGCTGCTCGGGCCCTCCACCGCACGCGACTCCGTTGGCATACCCATCGACATGCTCGCAAATCCACTCTCGTGGATCGGATACGTGCCGCTCAGAAACGAATTTGCCGTTGGCCGCTTCGTGGACCAACGGGCGAAAGCGCTGCCGCTCACGAAGATGATCGACGAGGTGGCACTGGACAAATACCTTTATGTTCGCGATGCCTACCTGCAGCGACACCGCCGAATGCGCGATGACGGGCGCACGTCCGGCTCGGACGATGCTGGGCCAGATGCAAACTCCGCACCCTCCGCAAGATGAAGATATCGCGGATCGCTCCGGCCCTGCTCGTCGCGTTTGTGTCTTGCGCGAGCGCACAACCGGCCATGGGCAGGCTGGAGGGCATCGAGAGCGCCTACACGGAGTACCTGGCGCAGGTGCTCGAACACTGGGCTTGGGCTCACGCAGAAGCGCCGGAAGCCGGGCCTGTTGCGATCACCTGCCTGGCGACGGCCCATGCAGACGGATACATCGGCATGCGGCAAGTTGCGAATATCCACGCGCCACTTTCGGTAGTCGAGAGCGTGCTCGACGACATCGATCACTTCAAGGATCTGTTTCCTGACACGGTCGACGTGCACGTCCTGCCCGGCACCCAGGCCGGTCCACGTTTCGCGACCGCCTGGGTGCAACGCGCACCGATCTTCTTCATGCCCGACATCAACTACGAAATGTCGCATCTCGTCGACAAGACCACCCCGGAGCGGGCGGTCTATCGCTACAAGCTCCGCCGCGGCGACAGGCTGATCGCAAGCGACGGCCTGGTCATTCTCGAAGCCACCGGACGGGCGACCACCCAGTTCACCGAATACGACTTCTTCAACGGCCACTGGGGCCCGATTCCAGCCTGGATCGTCTGGCGTGAAAGCTTGCGCGGGGCCTTCCACTCGGACCTGGCGATCAAGCTGAAAGCCGAGAACCCGGCCTGGAGCTATGCCCGCATCGCGGCCGAGGCGAAGCGGCTCACCTCTGCACAGTCGGACCGACTCAAGCGCTGCTTCGCGGAGCGGCAAACAGCACCCCGGGAAGCTGTCGAGCCGCAGGGCACGGCGTTGCGTCATGAAGTCAGGACGCAAGCGCCGGATCGCTGACTCGTCCTTCGGGCGACGATCAACTATGCGACCGGGAAGACGACTCGTACCTCGAGACCCCTTTCGTCTCGCCCGGTGTGAAGCGAGACTATCGCCCCATGCCGGTCAGCGATCGCCTTGACGATCGCCAAACCCAGCCCGCTGCCGCTCTCGGCACTCGCCACCGCTTCACGGCTGCGATAGAAGCGTTCGAAGACGCGTGGCCGATCTGCCAAAGACACGCCGGGTCCATCGTCCACGACGCGCAGCGACGGCAAGCCCTCGAACCGATCGGCAATGACGTCTACGATCCCTCCACTGCCCGCATAGCGGAGGGCGTTTTCGACCAGGTTGTTGAGAAGGATCTCGAGTTGCGCGGCATTGCCGGAAACGGTGAGCTCCAAACCAGCCTGGGCGCCCAGATCGATGTATCGCCTTTCGGCATCGATGCTCTGACGGACGACGACCTCCTTGACCACCGCGGCCAGGGAGACGCGCTCTTCCACGGCCATGGGGTCGGCGCCGGTGTCAGGCGCGGCTGACGACAAACGAAGCAATTGCTCGATCAAGTGCCGCATTCGCGCGCTTCCGGCGGACAACTCAGCCATGGCCTCGGTCTTTTCGGCCGGATCGACGCTGCGCTCGAGCACCTGGACCTGCAACTGCAGCGCCGTCACGGGAGATCGAAGCTCGTGAGCAGCATTCGCGACAAAACTGCGCTGCGCCTCAAAGGCGGCGGCGAGTCGTTGAAAGAGCTCGTTGAGCGTGAGCACGAGCGGCAGCACCTCCCGCGGTACGCCATCGAGATTCAGCGGCTCCAGCGAGCTTGCGTTTCGTTGTCTCAGTGCGCTGTTCACCCGACCGAGCGGCCTCAATCCTCGCCGAAGGGCCACCACGAGAAGCCCACCAATCAACAACACGAGCAAAGTCAAGGGCATTAGCAGTTGCGAGGCTGACTCGGCGGCTGCCTCGCGCCGAACCTCCACCGGCTGCGCGACCTGGACGACGCGGTCGCTTTGCGCGACGGTAAATACGTCCCAGTCGGTGCCGTTCTGCCGCTGCACGGACAAGCCCGGCTTCGCTTCGAAGCGCAGGGACACCTCCGGCTGAGAAGAAAAGAGCAGCGTCCCGTCGAGGCGCCGCGCGATGGTGACAAGCATCGATTCGGTGTCTGAGGGCGAGAGGACGGCCGCCGCCGGCTGCGATGGGAGGGCGGTGGCAAGATCGCGGTCTGCCAGCAGCAGCGCCGTCTGTTTCAGGCTGTCGTCGAAGACCTCGTCGATTTCGTGCAGGGTCAGGAAATAGCCGGCGGCTCCCACGACCAGGGCTCCGAAGCTCAGCGCGCCCAGCACCCAGATCATCAGCTGCCGTCGAATTGACAGTTGCCTCATTCGGCGATCTTGTATCCCACCCCGCGAACATTTCGGATGACGTCGGTGCCCAGCTTGCGGCGCAGGTTATGCAAGTGAACTTCGATGGCATTGCTGCCGACCTCTTCGCCCCAGCCGTAGACCGATTCCTCCAGTCGCTCACGCGAAAGCACGGTTCCTGGCCGGTGGAGCAAGACTTCCAGAATGGCAAACTCCTTTGCCGTCAAGGCCACTTCCTCCCCGTTTTTCGTCACGACGCGACGCGAAGGGTCCAGTGTCAGCGCGCCGACCGTCATGAGGTTCGAAGTCGACATGCTTTGGCGTCGCATGAGTGCTCGAACTCGGGCGATCAGTTCGTCGAGGTCGAAGGGCTTGAGCAGATAGTCGTCGGCGCCGGCGTTGAGCCCCTCGATCCGGTCTCGAACTGCATCACGCGCGCTCGTGATCAACACCGGTATGGGATTCTGAGCTGAACGAAGCTGCTGCAGCAAGGTCAGCCCATCGAGGCGCGGCAGGCCGATGTCGAGGATGACGCCGTCATACACCTCGTTGGAAATGGCAGCTTGACCGAATTGACCATCGGTGACCCAGTCGACAACGAAGCCTGCCTGCAACAGGCCGTGCCGGACCGCGCGGCCAATCATCGGATCGTCTTCAACGAGGAGCAGGCGCATTCGGCGGCAGTGGGGCGGCTGTTTCCCGCAACGACGAGATCACGACCGCTGCGCCGGATTGGACGCGGTCAGACCTGCAGGTCGTCATCGACCTTATCGCCACCTGAACGGGCCTCGGCGCAATTCAGATCGACCCATTTGCGTCCCGCGGCGAGCCCCGCACATACAGCGTCGATGTGTTCGGCGAAACTCGGCAAGTCCGCCGTGACGGCACCGACCGTGTGCAGACCGCGTAGGTGGCACAAGATGACGACGTAGGCAAGAAACCTCCCGCTCGGCGTCGGCTGCGGCTTGCACCTGAGCATGAACCCCCGGTAAGAATACTGGACCGCATCGGTAAGACCCGCAAAACCGTCATCGAGGCGACTCAGTGCGGCCTCGAGGGATCGTCCCTGCGCGCCCCA
>PLZH01000052.1:0-2331 GCA_003152055.1 Burkholderiales bacterium | reverse complement strand
GCGAGGCGTCGTCTGGCGGCGAGCCCGTCGAGTCGTCTACGGATAGCGTGCCACCATCGTTGCGACCTGATCGCGCAGAATCCACCACCATCCACGCTGCCCGAAGACCCGCAATGGACAAAGGCTCGAGTAAGCACGCGGTCCGGATCGCAAGCAGCACCGCTTCGCCGCCATGAATCGTGGAACCAGGCGCGGCCTTTCAGGCATCCGATTGATCCTGGCGGGCACGCTCGGATTTGCGATGGGGAGCGTATGCGCCGGTGGAGGGCCCTTGGGCATCGACCACACCGTGGGCGGCGATGCGACCGGGATCTGGAACCGGAGAAACCAGATCTTGCTGCAGGACGTGACGCCGATTGTTGTCATCGCCGGTGCGTTGTGGGAAGGCGACGACACGCGCTTCGGCCACACCTCATGGCAGTCGGTCGATTCGCTGCTCATCGGCACGGTCACGGCGGCCGGCATGAAGCTCGTTTTCGGCCGCTCGCGGCCGAGCCAAACCGACGATCCGAACCAATGGTTCAAGGGCCGCGGTCACAACAGCTTTCCGAGCGGCGAAGTAATGGAGATCACGACGGCAGTGACGCCCTACGTCGTCGAATACGGCGCCGACCATCCGGCTGTCTGGGCTCTCGAGTTGCTGCCGGTCTACGACGCGATAGCGCGGGTCAAGTCGCACGCTCATTGGCAGTCGGATGTGCTGGCGAGCTTTGCCATCGGCACGGGCATCGGCTACTACATGCACTCGCGCTCTTCTTCGATCTCTGTCGGCGTCCTGCCGCACGGAGTGACCGTGGGATGGAAAAAGTCGTTTTGACGCCTCGGCCAACGACTGGCACCCCTGGAGCGGCCATAGGATTTGCCTTTCATGTCTGCACGGGTGTCGGCGAGCGAAAACCCAGCCCGGACACGGCTGACGCTCTCAGGGGTGCCGCGCATCGGACAGCAGTCGGCTCCGTTCCATCTTCGCAACGGCGTAGCACTCGCACGTTTGGGTCTCCAGCCCGGACCGGTCCAGGACTGAAATGTGGCCGCGGTGGTAGCGAATGAATCCTGCCCGCTGCAATTTCCCGGCGGCCTCCGTAATGCCTTCCCGACGCACACCGAGCACGCTCGCAATCAATTCCTGTGTCAGGATCAACTCACGCGAGGGCATTCGGTCGAGCGTCAACAGTAGCAAGCGGCACAGCTGTTGCTCCACCGAATGGTGCCGATTGCAGGCTGCAGTCTGCGCCATCTGTGCGAGCAGCGCCTGGGTGTAGCGCAGGAGCAAGCGCCTGATCAAACCGACGCGATTGAATTCCTGCTTCACCAGGCGACGCTCCAGCCGGTAAGCGTGGCCCGCGTTCCGCACTACGGCCGAGCTCGGCGTGGTATCGCCTCCCATGAACAACGAAATACCGACTACGCCTTCATTGCCCACTCCCGAGGCCTCTGACGAAGCGCCAGACTCCATGACATAGTGCAGCGACACGATGGCGGTGGTGGGGAAATAGGCGTGCTGCAACTGTCCGCCGGGCTCGTAGAGCACCTCACCGAGCAGCAGCGGCACGAGTTCCAGATGCGCGGCCAACGGCTCGAACTCCGCGCTGGACAAGGCGGCGAGAAGATGGTTCTGATTCGGGCTGTGGGGTGATGCCATCGCCGGCTGTCGAGATCTTGCAGGCTAGGTCCTTGCCGTGACTTCCACGCCGATGCCGCGGTAACCAGTGAAGCGGCAGGACTGATCGAACATCGGCTCCCCGCTCACCCGAAACTGCTGCTGAGAGCCATCGGCATTCACGCGGCTGAAGGCGAAATCCAAGAACGGCTGCCGGGCTGCAATTCTTGCCTTGAGCGCCATCCGCTCCGCCTCATTCCAGCCCGCCATCCCATCATCGCTCGTGTCACCCAGGAAGGCGGCCATGCGGAGTCCCAGCATCTCCATCACCGGACCGGAAACCTGCGTGAATTCCCCGGTCTCGTTCTGCTCCCAGTACCAATCAGAAGCCAGCTCCGTCAGGCGACGAAAGCGGGTTTCGCTTTCGCGCAGTTCAGCCGTACGTTCCTGCACTGTCTGCTCCAGCACCTCGTTGTAGCTTTCGAGTTTTTTCTGCAACAGCCGCACCTCAAGCATGTTGTGGATGCGCGTCTTGACCTCGAGCAGATCGAAAGGCTTGCTGATGAAGTCCTTTGCCCCGGCCTGCAACGCGCGCAGCTTGTGCGCGGGTTGGGCAGTGAGCACGATGACTGGAAGGTAGCTGTCGGCATCGTTTGTCTTGAGGCATTCCATGACCTCGAATCCATCCATGCCGGGCATCTGCAGGTCGAGCAGGATCAGGTCATAGCGGT
>PLZH01000111.1 GCA_003152055.1 Burkholderiales bacterium | reverse complement strand
AGAGTGTATGTGGATTTCTGAACTAGGCTTGCCAACCGACTTCTCGCAGGCCGCTGGGGATCATCCGTTCGGTCCGCCCGCTCCGAAGCCCCTCCCGCTTTGGGCGCTCGTGGGCGGCATCGTGGTTCTTGCACTTGCGACGAACCTGCTGCACTCCTCGCCGCAGCGACCCCGCACCTCCCCACCACCGCAGGTCGACCGCCCGCCAGAAGCGCCCATACAGAACCCACCGACTTCAACGCCGCTCGTCATTCGCGGACAGAGCTTCGAGCCGCCAAGGTCGGCAGAACGGACGATCGCGAAGTGCGTGGTTGACGGTCGAATCCTCAGCGACAACGCCAAATGCACCGGCTCCGCGACGAGCTTCGCTATCTCTGGCGTCCCCGAGATAGGTACGGTCGGGATGTCAGAGTATCAGCGTGAGCTGTCGGAAGATGCAGACGCCCGCATCGCGGCCCAGACCGCAACTGCGCCCGCTGGCCCGTCGGCCATTGGCGGCTCAACAGGACGGTCGCCGGAGTGCGCGGCCCTTGATCGAGACATCCAATCCCTTGACGCGGCGGCGCGGGTGCTGCTCTCGGCTTCGCAGCAGAACGCCATTCGCACTTCTCGGGAACGAGCCAGGTCGCGGCAGTTCTCGCTTGGTTGCTAGAGCCCACGTCAAGGCGTCGCCATGGTCAGAGAATCTAGAACCATGCGTGAGCTTGAAAGTCTGATTGTCCAGGCAATAGACCGCGCGACTGGCGCGAGGATCTATCCACCGATCCTGGAGCGCTATCCGACCGACTCCAGCGGCTGCAACTGGGACGTTTCGGATCCTGCGCCGTCGCCTGCGATGCGTAAAGCTGTTGACGGAGTACGTGAGCTGTACACGATGCTGTAGGCGTTGCTGAGCCGGCCCCCTGAATGACCGGACACAGTCCATCATGCACGTCAGCAGGCTCGGCTCGACGGCTTCACCGGAAGCGCTGGTGGAGATCGCCGAGAGCTACTAGAAGGTCTGTGCTGGGGTACGTTCAGCTTTCAGCATGCTTCAGGACGTCATCACGCGCGTTGATCAGAGGGAACGACGCATCTTCGGGGTATGCACGCCCAAGAACGGCACGCGATCTCAGTACGTAAAGGTCTTTGTGAAGTTTGCTGAGGCCTCGCCTGAACGTCTGCACGAAGATGGCGGTTTTCTGGTCGACCGACCGCTCCACCCGGGAACCAGACGTTCGCCGAACTCGTCGAGCAAATCAGAGTTCGGCGACAGCGGTCATTCGCGGGTGTCAACCGACGACTAGGACAAGATCGCGACTGAACGCCAGCATCCGAACGTCGCGAACTCGAGCTGTCGACCCCAAGCCGCCGCGGCATATGTTCACCGACTCACGGGGCAGGGCCGGCCTAGCTCCTCGAGCGCGACAAGACTTTCCAGCCGTTGGGCCTGGGCCAGTCCTAGGGGTCGATCATGATTCAATCTCAAGGGGACGCGGGTGCCCGATCGACGGCAGGACCGAGAGCGTGGCGCGACAATCGCGCGATGGAGACACCGAACCCTTCCAGCCTCGCACCGACCGCGCTCGTCGACAGCGAACATCCCGCAGTCAAGGCGTTCGCCGAAGAGCACGCCGTCGGCGCCAACGACCGCGCGCGTGCGGTGGCGCTGTACCACGCGGTGCGCGACGGCTTTCGCTACGACCCGTACCGCATCGACCTGTCGCCCGACGGCATGCGCGCATCGACCGTGCTGCGCGTGGGCCACGGCTGGTGCGTGCCCAAGGCGGCGCTGCTCGCAGCGGGCGCACGCGCCGCGGGCATCCCGGCACGGCTGGGCTATGCCGACGTGCGCAATCATCTCAGCACCGAGCGGATGCGGCAGTCGCTGAAGACCGACCTGTTCATCTGGCATGGCTACGTCGACCTGTGGATCGAAGGCGCATGGCGAAAGGCGACGCCGGCATTCAACATCGAGCTGTGCGAGCGCTTCGGCCTGCTGCCGCTGGAGTTCGACGGCATCGCCGATTCGATCTACCACCCCTTCGACCGCAACGGCAATCGGCATATGGAGTACGTGGCGATGCGCGGCACCTTCGACGAGATGCCGCTCGACCAGATCGTCGCCGACTTCAAGCGCGTTTACCGCGGGCTGTACGACGACGCCGAACCGTCGATCGCTAAGGCCGACTTCATGGCCGACGTGCAGCGGGAGACCGAGTGACCGCACGCCAGGTCACTGGCATTTGCGGCACGTCAGGTCTCGAGGGAGCTGATCGCGGGGGCGAAGGGCTCAAATCGACCCAAAGGAGCCCGTGGCGGTTTTCTGGTCGAACGACCGGTCCACCTTGGAATCGAACGTTCGCCGACCTCGTCGAGAAAATCATAGCTCGGCGACAGCAGTCTTTTGCGGGTGGTAGCCGCCGACCGGGACAAAATCGCGGGTGAACGGCTGCATCCGAAAGTCGCGAACTGGCGCTGCCGACCCGCTGCTGTCCCTCGAGTCGCACGATTCGGCGCCATCAAGCGGTCGTTCAATGGCGAAACCCTGGCGGATCGAGACAAACTTTCGTTAACGCCTTGATAGCAATGACGCCGATGCCAGTCTTCTGACCCGTTTCAACATACCCCTAAAGCGTCGGCAATTGCCGCAAGGCAATGCTGTCGATCGACGATCGTGCGAAATTGGCCTGCCTCCATTCGATCTTTCAAGAATCCGACCAACCCGCTCATGCGCCCTGGCACCGGCATGACGACGCGGTGGCTCCTTTGGCCCCGCGATTGCCTTGGACACGGTAGAGTGCAGTCTCACCCGTGTCGGCGCCGATCGGGTCGAGAGGGAGTCGCCGCATGACCATCAGCACCCTGGAGCGAAAGCGCGCCTCGCTCACCACGTTGTTCTTTGCCGCCGCGCTGCTGAACTGCAACGGTGACACGACGCAATCCGTTCCGCCCGCTGCGGCACCGGCACCAACGCAGGCCCCCGCGCCGGCCGGCAACGACGATGTCGTCTCGTATCACAAGGACAACGCGCGCACCGGTCAGTACAACGACGAGACAGTGCTGACGCCGGCGAACGTGAACTCGACCACCTTCGGCAAAGTAGCGTTCTTCACGACCGACGGCAAGGTCGACGCGCAGCCGCTCTACTTGTCGGCCGTGAACATGCCGGGTGTCGGCACGCGCGACGTGCTGTACGTCGTCACCGAACACGCGAGCGCCTATGCCTTCGACGCGGCAAGCGGCGCGAAGCTGTGGAAGACCTCTGCGCTTGGCGCGACCGAGACACCGAGCGACACGCTCGGCTGCGGCCAAGTCACGCCCGAGATCGGCATCACGGCGACGCCGGTCATCGACCGCGCGCACGGCGCGATCTATTTCGTGGCGATGTCGAAGAACGCATCGGGCACGTATTTCCAGCGCTTGCATGCGCTCGACGTCACGACCGGCGCGGAACTCTTCGGCGGGCCACGCGCGGTGTCGGCGTCGTATCCCGGCACCGGCGCCAATTCACAGAACGGCCGAGTCGTGTTCGATCCGATGCGCTATGAAGAACGCGCCGCGCTGCTGTTGCTCAACGGCGCCCTCTACACCGCGTGGACGTCGCACTGCGACCAGGATCCGTACACCGGATGGATCATGGGCTTCGACGCCACGACGTTGCAGCAGACCGGCGTGCTCAACGTCACGCCGAACGGCTCGCGCGGCGCGTTCTGGATGGCGGGCGCAGGAATCGCCGCCGACAGCGCAGGCGCGATCTATCTCATCTCCGGCAACGGCACGTTCGACGAAACGCTCGATGCGAACGGGTTCCCGGCGAACGGCGACTTCGGCAACGGCTTCCTGAAGGTATCAACCTCCGGCGGGCTTGCCGTCGCCGACTACTTCGCGACGTTCGATACGACGTCGCTTTCCAACGCCGACGCCGACTTCGGCTCAGGCGGGCTGGCCGTGCTTCCCGATCTCGTCGATGCCGACGGCCGCACGCGCCATCTTGCGGTCGGAGCAGGCAAGGACGCTAAGATCTACGTCGTCGATCGCGACGCGATGGGGAAGTTCAGCAACACCGCCAATAACAACTACCAGACGATCTCCGGAGCACTCGGCGGCGGCGTCTTCGCGAAGCCCGCGTGGTTCAACGGTACGCTCTACTACGGCGCCGTGGGGGACCGGATCAAGGCGTTCCCGGTCACGAACGCGCGCTTCGCGACGACGCCGAGCAGCCAGACCACAACGTCGTTCACGTATCCAGGCGCGACGCCGAGCATCTCGTCCAACGGCAACACCAACGGCATCGTCTGGGCGGTAGAGAACGCCGGCACCGCGGTGCTGCATGCCTACGACGCGACCAACCTCGCGCGCGAGCTCTACAACAGCAACCAGGCCGCCAACGGAAGCGATCAATTCGGCGGGGGCAACAAGTTCATCGCGGCGGTGATCGTCAGCGGGCGCGTTTATGTCGGCACGCCGACAGGAGTGGCTGCGTTCGGGTTGCGATGAGGGGAGAGAAACGGGCAGGGACAGACTCTGCCCGGGGGCCGCTTCATTGCTGGGCCGGCAGAGAAAGTCTCGTATGCCCGCTGCAGCATCTGCCACCGCGCGTCCGGTTAGCGCGCGATCCCTATCCGCGACGTCTCGCGACGGTCCGCTTCCTGTCAGCGCGACCGTCGCGTGCGGGTCGTCAACGCGCCGTCGCGGTTCTTGAAAGCGAGTGTTGTCGACATCGAGCGCATAGGTCGTTCAAACACCATCTTCCCGGCCGGTGGCACTGCCAGGCAGGTCACTCGACGTCGAGGTTGTTGCCCGCGAGCTCGACCGCGGTCAGCGGCGTGGCGCTGAATCCGGCAGGAATGGGCGGTCATCGGGCATTGCCTCAGGGTCTACCCGCGCGATCAGGCTGCCGTGGACGCTCGGATGACGAACGCTCTGGGACCTTGAGTGAAGCCCGGGTCAGGCCCAGGTCAGGCCCCTTGCAGGGCGCACCGGGCCAGTGGCCCGGCCCCTCGCCAGGCACGAACAGTCCACTGGACTGCTCGTGTTCGGGGCTCGGCGCGCGGCATCTCTGTGCGCGCCAGGCCACGCGGCAGAGCCCGGGCTGGCAGCCCGGCCACAGCGACGTGTCCAGGACGATGATTTACACCCAGTCTGAGCCGCGGTGGGCGGGGCATGCGCAGTCCCTTCGATCAAATTTGAGAGCATTGGCAGTGCGCCACACGGACTGGACAGCACCATTGCCGACACCGACGAAGGACAGGAATTGGCCGCGACTGTGATTTCGCAGCTGAGCCCGACAGCTGTCCTTCGCGGCGCTTGCCCGTTTTCCCAAGGGCCGCTGTCGGCGCGCACGGGGGACCGACGCTCTCGGCCAATTGCTGCCGCTGGTCACGGGCAGCTTCAAGGCATCCGATCTGGCGGTCCTTGCGCCGGAGGCGACCAGTAGGTAGTCACCAGAAGGAGGGCACACGAAGCTAGGCACCCACAGGTAGGCGCCCCTGAGGGCGATTGCGGCGGTGCGTGGCTTGAGAACCGTCCGGGGTCACAACCTCGGGAGCAACGCGTGCAAGCCATCGGTCGGCAGCCCCAGCAGGCGCCGGATGGCGCGCCGGTTCACTACGAGCGGCACCGTCCGGAGCAGACCAAGCTGTACCGCCTGGTGCAGCAGCACGCAGCGACCTTCTTTGCGGAGACCGAAGCCGCCGCCGGAGCCAATCTGCCGCAGTTCGTCAAAGACGAGTTCGGCGTGGCCTACAGCAACGCGGAGATCACCTCGGGCCTCTGGGCGGTCGCCGTTCCCGTCTGGCAATCGGGCAAGGTGGTGCTCGCGCTGTCCGTGGCCTGCCCTGCGTTTCGCATTGGCAGGCGGGCCCGCGTCAAGGTCGAGAAGGACACGCGCGCGACGGCCACGCGCATCTCGGCGCTGCNNGGCGATCGGCATGTCCAAGGCCGGCACCCACCGGGTGCTGGACACGCTGTGCACCCGCGGCTTCCTGGTGTGGGCCGAAGGCGGCTCTTACTGCCTCGGCAGCAAGACCTGGGAGATGGGCCTCGCGGTGCCGGTGGTGCAGTTCGTCCCGCTGGCCATCCCCGTTATGCAGCGCATGGCCGACCGCATGGGCGACGGCGCGATCCTTGGCGCCCTCGACGTCGGCTTCGAGGTGGTCTACCTGCACGTCATCGAATCGAACGAACCGGTGCGCGTCTACACCGACACCGGTTCGCGCCTGCCGCCGCATGTCACCTCGACCGGGCTGGCCTGCCTCGCATGGTCGACACCCGAGCGCGTGCGCGAGATCCTTCCGAAGGTGCTGCCCGCGCGCACGCCGGAGACGATGACCGACCGCGACGCACTGCTGCGCGAACTCGGGCGCATCCGCGAGCGCGGCTACGCCGCCACGCTCGGCACCTACCAGACGGACATCGGCGGCGTCGCCGCGCCGATCTTCGGCGCCGGCGGCGCGGTGATCGCGGCGCTGTGCGTCTCCTCGCCGCGCTACCGCATCGATGCGGCCTGGAAGAAGCGCATGCCGAAAGCGGTGGTCGCCGCGGCGAAGGAAATCACCCAGCTCGCGCAAACCGCGGGCCAGCTCGAGATCAAGGCCGCGGCATGAGTGCGACGCTTTCGCAGATGAACTGGCGCATCGGCGTTGACATCGGCGGCACCTTCACCGACCTCGTGCTCGCCGACGCCAACGGCGCGGTGCGCGTCTTCAAGGTGCCGACGGTGCCCGCCGATCCGGCACAGGGCGCGCTGAACGCACTTGCCGCCGCCGCGGCCGGCGTCAGCTGCAGCGTTGGCGAGCTGCTGCGCGACACGGCACAGTTCGTCCACGGCTCGACGGTCGCCACCAACACCGTGCTCGAACGCAACGGCGCCCGCGTCGGCCTGCTGACGAGCGAGGGCTTTCGCGACGTGCTGGAAATCCGGCGCGGCCTGCGCGACAACCCATGGGACCACCGGGTGCCATACCCCAATGTGCTGGTGCCTCGCTTCCTGCGCCGGCCAGTGCGCGAGCGCATCGACCGGCATGGCCAACCGGCAACGACACCGTCGGCTGCGGACATCGCTGATGCCGCGAAGGTCTTCGCCGAGGAGAAGGTCGAGGCGGTCGTCGTCGCCTTCTTCAACAGCTACCTCGAACCGGCGCACGAGCTGCACGCCGCCGAAGAACTGGCGCGCCACATGAGCGTGCCGTGGGTCACGTTGTCGAGCGCGATCGCGCCCGTGATGGGCGAATACGAGCGCACCTCGACCGCGGTGCTCAACGCCTACATCACGCCGCGCACCGTGACCTACCTGCAGAGCCTGAACCGGCAGCTGCTCGAGATGGGATTGCAGCGGCCGCTGCTGCTGATCCAGAGCAACGGCGGCGCCATCTCCGTCGACCAGGTCGCCGAACGGCCGGCCACGCTGCTGCTTTCCGGCCCCGCCGCCGGCGTCGGCGCACTCGACTTCTACAGCCGCGCGATCGGCTCCACGGACCTGATCTCGATGGAGATCGGCGGCACCAGCTGCGACGTGCTGCTCATGAGCAAGGGCAAGGTCGCCTTCACCGACACGCTCAGCATCGGCGGCTACGACGTCGTCACGCGCTCGGTCGACGTGCACACGGTCGGCGCCGGCGGCGGCACGATCGCCAGCGTGCGCGAGGGCATGCTCGGCGTGGGCCCGCGCGGCGCCGGCGCGCGGCCCGGCCCCGCGTGCTACGGACATGGTGGCACGAACGCCACCGTCACTGACGCGCAGGTGGTGCTCGGCCGGCTGCGCGCGGCGGCCGGTTCGGGCAAGGCCGTGCGCATCGACGAGGCGCTGGCAACGCAGGCGATCCAGCGCGAGATCGCGGACCCGCTGAAGGTGAGCTGCGACACCGCGGCCGCCGGCGTGATCCGCATGATGGAGCAGAAGCTGCTGCACGCGGTCCAGCGGCTGAGCGTCGAACGCGGCCACGATCCGCGCGACTTCACGCTGGTCGCCTGCGGTGGCGCCGGGCCGGTGCATGGTGCCGAGGTCGGCCGCCAGCTCGGCTGCCGGCGCGTCTACGTGCCGCGGCTCGCGGGCGCCTTCTGCGCGCTCGGCATGCTGCATGCCGACGTGCGGCACGACTACGTGCGCATGCATCTCGCGCGGCTCGATAGCGCGGACACCACGCGCGTCGAGGAATTGTTCGCGCGCCTCGAAGCAGAGGCGACGCACACGCTGGCTCAGGAGGGCTTCGCGGCGTCCGACATGCGGCTCACGCGCCAGGCCGACCTGCGCTACTTGGCCCAGCAGTGGGACATCACCGTCGCGCTGCCGGACGGCGTCTGGGACCCCGCCGCGATCCGCGCCGCCTTCGAGGCCGAACATCAGCGCCAGTACGGCCACATCCAGCCGGAGGGCGCGATCGAGCTGATCCGCCAGCGCCTGACCGCGACCGGCCGGCTGCCCGAACTGGACGCCGAACATCTCGATCGCCACGACGCCACGCCGACACCCGTCGAGCGGCGCGGCGTGTGGCTGAATGCCGCGGCGGGCTGGGTGGACACGCCCGTCTACGAGGGCTGGCATCTGCGTGCCGGCCAGCGCATCGACGGGCCGGCCGTGATCGACGAATACACGACCACCGTCTTCATCGGCGCGCAGGACCGGCTGGAGGTCGACGCCGCCGGCAACTTCATGATCCACCTCGACCCGCCATGCCAAGTCCAGAACTGAGTCCCGGGATGCACGAACTCGACCCCATTCAACTGGCGCTGGTGCAGGCGCGGCTCGATCACATCGCGCGCCAGATGGGCTGGGTGATGATCCGCACCTCGCGCAGCCCGATCTTCAACCAGTCGCACGATTTCTCCTGCTTCATCACCGACGCGCAAGGCGTGCTGGTGAGCCAGGCCGACGGCATTCCGATCCACACCGGCGGCGGCGGCTTCGCGGTGCGCGCCGTGCTGAAGGTCTTTGGCGGACGGATCGACGAGGGCGACGTGTTCCTGCTCAACGACCCCTACGTGGCGGGCGGCAACCATCTGCCGGACTGGGTGATCGCGCGCCCGGTCTTCGCCGCGGGCCAACTGGTCGCGTTCGCCTGCAATCGCGCCCACCAGTCCGACATCGGCGGCGGCGCCGCGGGGACCTACAACCCGGCGGCCACGGAGATCTTCCACGAAGGCATCCGCCTGCCGGCCTTGCGTCTGATCGAACGCGGCAGCACGCGCGAAGACCTGTGGCAACTGCTGATGCTCAACAGCCGCTGCCCCGAACTGATCGACGGCGACCTGCGCGCCATGCTGGGCGCCACGCAGATCGGCGCCGAACAGGTCGCCGAGCTCGCCACCGAACTCGGGCCCGAAGGCGTGGTGGGCTACTTCGAAGGCATCCTCGATCACGCGGACCGCTGCCTGCGGTCCGCGCTCGGTGCGCTGCCCGACGGCATCTATCTGGCAGAGGAGCACTTCGACAACGATTGCTTCGACGACATGATCGTGCCGCTGCGGCTGAAGCTCACGAAGGCGGGCACCACGCTCGCGGTCGACTTTACGGGCACCGCACCACAGATCCGCGGCTTCAAGAATTCATCGCTCGCCAACACCTACTCGGCGGTCTACGCGGGTATCGCGTCCTTCTTCGACTCGAGCCTGCCGCGCAACGAAGGCCTGTTCAGGTCGGTGCGCATCGAAGCGCCCGAGGGAACGGTCGTCAACGCGCGCGCACCGGCCCCGCTCACCATGTGCACCGTGTTCCCGGCGCACGAAATCATGCACATGGTCTGGAAGGCGCTGGGCCAGGCGCTACCGCAGAACGCAGTGGCCGGATGGGGCAAGAACTGCTTCCCGATCACCTCCGGCAAGGACGCTTCCGGCGGCACGTGGATCATGTACAACTGGGGCGGCAACGCGGGCGCGGGCGCCGTCGCAGGTCGCGACGGCTTCAACCAGATGGGCCCGATGATCACGCTCGGCGGCCTCGTGATTCCCAACGCCGAGACCTACGAGCAGCTCTACCCGGTCAACATCCAGAAGCAGGAGTTCCGCATCGACGGCGGCGGCGCCGGCCAATGGCGCGGCGGCACCGGCATCGACTACGCGGCCGAGGTGACGACGAAGGCGGAATACTCCTTTCGCGCCGAAGGCCTGGACCGCTCGACCGGCGCCGGCGTTGCCGGCGCACACGGCGGGGCCGGATCGCACGTGGAACTTGTCGTCGATGGAAAGACCCTCGTGCCGCCGTCCTTCGCACTCTGGCACGAAGCGCCGGGCCTGCTGCGCATCCGGTCCGCGGGCGGCGGCGGCTTCGGCGACCCGCTCGTGCGCGCGGTAGCCGACGTGGTCCGCGACGTGCGCGACGAGGTCGTGTCGCAGCAAGCCGCAGCCGAGCTCTACGGCGTGGTGCTGCAGGCGGACGGCGCAGCGGCCGATCTGCAAGCGACGCAGATCCGGCGCAGCGCGCTGCGCGACGCGGCGAGGCGGCCCGCATGAAAAGCAGCGCCTCCCTTCGCGCCCGCGATATCGGCTGGCGACTGGTGCTGCCGGTGCTGCTGCTCGTGGTCTGGTGGCTCGTCACCGACGTGCTGCATCTCGCGCACCCGGTGATGCTGCCGGGGCCGAGCGGCGTCGCACGCCAGTTCGTGCAGCTTTGCGCCAGTGGCGAGTTGCTGGCGAACATCTGGGCCAGCCTGTTGCGGATCTTCTACGCCAACGCGGCGGCGCTGCTGATCGGCGTGCCGCTTGGCCTCGGCATGGGACTCTATGCGCCCTTCGAACGGCTCTGCGACGGCCTCTTGAGCCTGTTCCGGCCGATCCCGCCGCTCGCCTGGGTGCCGCTGTCGATTCTCTGGCTCGGCATCGGCACGCTGTCGGTGGTCTTCATCACCTTCCTGGCCGCCTTCTTCGCCATCGTGGTCAACTCCATCGCCGGCGCCAAGTCGATCGACAAGAAGCTCGTGCGTGCCGCCGAGTCGCTCGGCGCCAACCGCGCGCGCCTGGTGCGCAAGGTCGTGCTGCCCAGCGTGGCGCCGGCCGTGTTCACCGGCTTTCGCGTCGCTATCGGCGTGTCGTGGATGAGCATCGTCGCCGCCGAGCTGATCGCGGCGCCGAACGGGCTCGGCTACATGATCATGTACTACCGGGAGGTGATGCGCACCGATGCCATCCTGGTCGGGATGCTCACCATCGGCGTCATCGGTCTCGTCATGGACTTCGGCATCCGCTGGATCGAACAACGCCTGATGCCGTGGAAGACCGGCTTTCATCTGGAATGAGCAGCGTGGCGAAAATCAAGATCTTCCAACTGGTGAAGCACTTTCAGTCGGCCCGCGGCCAATCGGTCGATGCGCTCGGGCCCATCGACTTCGAGATCGAGGCCGGCGAGTTCGTCGCGGTCGTTGGCCCCAGCGGCTGCGGCAAGTCGACGCTGCTCAACGTGATGGCGGGTTTCGACAAGGCCAGCAGCGGCCGCATCGAGATCGACGGCCGGACCATCAGCGGTCCGGGCCCCGAACGTGGCGTGGTGTTCCAAGACTACGCGTTGTTTCCGTGGCTCACCCTCGAGGCCAACATCGGCTTCGGCCCCGAGAGCCTGAAGCACTCTGCGCGCGAAGTGAGCGAGAAGGTCGGGCATTGGATCAAGGTGGTCCGGCTCGAAGGCTCCGAACAGAAGTACCCGCACGAGCTCTCGGGCGGCATGCGGCAGCGCTGCGCGCTCGCGCGCTGCCTGGCCAACGACCCCGACGTGCTGCTGATGGACGAGCCGCTGGCCGCGCTCGATGCGCTGACGCGCGTCCAGTTGCAGGAAGACCTGCTGGACATCTGGAACGAGGCCTCGCGCGAATCGCCCAAGTCGGCGCTCTACATCACGCACGCCATCGACGAGGCGCTGTACCTGGCCGACCGCGTGGTCGTGATGTCGGAGCGTCCGGGCCGCGTGCTGAAGATCATTGCGGTTCCTTTCGCGAGGCCGCGCGATCCCGAGATGCGGACCTCGGCCGAATTCCATCGGCTCTCGGACGAGATCTGGCGATTGCTTCGACGGCCGGGCCACTAGCCGGGCCGGGCGACGTCCGTGCATGTGGGGACGCCACTTCCAGGCCTGGCGTCTTCTCAATTTCCGGCCTGTTCGGAGGACATCACCTTGAATCCAGTTCTGAAATCAGGCCTCTTGCTCATGGCCTGCCTGTGCCTGTGCCTGGGTTTCGGCCTGCCGGTCGCGGCCACCGCGCAGAGCGCGACGCCGGCCAAGCCCGTCGCGCTCAAACAGATCACCGTGCACATCGGCTACAACCCGCTCGCCGGCAGCCTGCCCATCGTGTCGACGATGATGAGCGAGCACCTGTTCGAGAAGGAAGCGGCTAAGCTCGGCTACCAGGTCACGCCGGACTGGGTGCAGTTCATCGGCGGCGCGCCGCCGGCCAATGCTGCGATGGTCGCGGGCCGCCTCGACATCGACATCGATTTCGGCGTTGCCGCGATCGTCCCGCGCATCAAGAACAAGATCCCGATCGTGGTCTTCGGCGTCAATGCGAGCCATCTGTCGAATGCGGTCGTGGTGCGCACCGGCAGCAACATCGACGACGTCTCGAAGCTCGCGGGCAAGACGATCGGCGTTCCCATCGCGACCAGCGCCCACTACTCGCTCGCGACCATCGTGCAGGAAGAAACGGGCAAGTCGCTGCAGGAGCTCGGCATCAAGCTGGTCAACATGTCGCCGTCCGACGCGATCAAGATGCCCGAAGGCTTGGACGCCGCGGCGGTCTGGGTGCCGGTGCGCTACATGGACCAGACGCTTGGCACCGCGAGCCTGCTGATGGATTCGAGCGGCTACACCGGACCGGCCCACAAGCTCAAGGGGGCGCGCGCGCCGAGCGTCAAGAACGCCTGGGGCTATCCCGAGGGATTCATCCTCGACCGGCTGTACCTGTGCGCACGCCAGGCCTTCGCGACCGAGAACCCGAACCTGCTGTTGGCGTTTCTCCGGGCCCGCATGAAGGCGCAGGAGATGGCCGTCGCGAATACCGACAAGGCCCTGGCCGCCGCCAACGGCGTCTGGAAGCTGGACCCGGCGATCGCCGCCAAGGCGCGTGACACCTATCCCGAGAACACCGACATCCGCTCCACGCCGGTGATCCTCGAGTACGACGCGCTGGCGATCATCAAGGCCTCGGAGTTCTACGCGTCCATCAAGGCGATCGATGCTCCGGTCACCTGGGCCGAGGCGAAGGCGGTGCTCATGCCGGCCGCGGCCATCGAGAAGAGCGCCTGGGAGGCCGCCGGCATGAAGCCGTCGGTGGCCGCCATGGAAACGAATTTCAAGGGCTCGAACCCGACCTGGAAGGACCTGAACATCGCGGGCGGCGCGCCGGTCTGGCTCTGGGACCAGACACCCGACTGGGGCCAGCGCAAGTACAAGCCGGGCCCCTTCCTCGTCAAGTAGACCGACCGCGAGAACCACCGATGACACCGATGCATTTTCAGGAAGCCGGCACCGACGCGGCGCAAGTGTTCGCCGAGATGGAAGAAGCACGCCAGGGCGATGTCGACTGGCGCCGCGGCAGGCTCGGCGCCTATGTGCATTTCGGCGGCGAAGACGTGCTGGAGGTCGCCAAAGGCGCCTACCTGCGCTTCTTCTCCGAGAACGCGCTCGGGCAGAAGGCCTTTCCCAGCCTGCGCAAGTTCGAGACCGAGGTGATCGCATGGGCCGCCGATCTGCTGCATGCGCCGGCCGATGCCATGGGCACGCTGACCTCCGGCGGCACCGAGAGCATCTTCCTGGCGGTGAAGACCGCGCGCGATCTCGCCCGCGTCGAGCGGCCCCATGTGACCCGGCCCGAGATCGTCGCGCCCGTCAGTGCGCATCCGGCCTTCGACAAGGCCGCGCACTACCTCGGCATGAAGGTGCGCCGCGTGCCGATCACCGCGGACTTCCGCGCCGACGTCGATGCCATGAAGGCGGCCATCGGGCCCGACACCGTGATGATCGTCGGCTCCGCGCCCGCGTTCCCGCACGGCGTGTTCGACCCGATCGCGGACATCGCTGCACTGGCACGCGAGCGCGACCTCTGGATGCACGTCGATGCCTGCGTCGGCGGCTTCCTGGCGCCGTTCGCGGTGCGCCTGGGCTATCCGATCCCGGCCTTCGACTTCGCGCTCGACGGCGTCTGCTCGATGTCGGCCGACCTGCACAAGTACGGCTTCACGGCCAAGGGCGCATCGGTGGTCCTCTTCGCCTCCGAGGCCTGGCGTCCGCATCTGGTGTTCGAGTTCGACAACTGGCCCCGGGGCAAATACTCCGCGCCCACCTTCGGCGGCTCCCGGCCCGGCGGCGCGATCGCCGCCGCGTGGGCCGTCATGCGCTATCTGGGCGTCGATGGCTACGTCCGGATCGCCAAGCAGATCATGGCCGCGCGCGACCGCATGATCGAAGGCATCGGCGCCATCGACGGCCTCTACCTCGTGGGCAAGCCCGAGCTCGCCGTGCTCTCCTACAGCTCGCACGAACTCGACATGTTCGCGGTCGCCGAACGGCTCGGCGACAAGGGCTGGTTCGTCTCGCCGATGAGCGAGCCGCCCGGCATCCATCTCGGCATGCTCACGCTGGCCCATGTGCCGATCGTCGACGAATACCTGGTCGACCTGGCCGTCGCCGTCGACATCGTGCGCACCGGCAAGCTGACGGCCGGCTCGCGCGACGTGTCGTACGGCGGCTGAGCCGGCCGCGCTCACTGATCGAGTCGCGCCTCTAGTGTAGTGATGCATTCTGTTTGGAACTTACTCACCAGTCCGTAATTAAA
>PLZH01000062.1:5447-18673 GCA_003152055.1 Burkholderiales bacterium | reverse complement strand
GTGAGACATCAACTCAGGGGATGTCATTGAGGTCGTGAGGCGTGGTTTCGTGTCGCCGCTGCAGGGGGTGCGGAGGCTGCACGGGCTCTCCGCTGACGGGTACTTTGCGGACCAGAAATTCGATCACTGCCTCGCCGAAATTGTCGTTGCGATCGCCGGCGACCATATGGGCGGCACCGGTCACGTTGACGTATTCGCTGTGCGGCGCGAGACGCAGGAATTCCTGCGCGCCCTCTTCGCTCAGCACGTCGGAGAGCCCGCCGCGTACCAGCAGGGTCGGCAACGTCAATCGACGCGCGCACTCTTCGAGGCGCTGCAAGCGCAAGTCCAGCCTGCGGCTGACGCTACGAAATCTGGGATCCCAGTGCCAGTGATACTTGCCGTCAGTACNNTCGACTTCAATCCTGGGCGCGATGTCGACCAGCACCAGTGCCGTAGCGTCAACGTGGTCTTCGCCCACGGCGACGAGGCTCGTGCCGCCGCCCATCGAGGCGCCCACGAGCACGGGCCGGCGATTGCCCAGCTGTGCGATCACGCATTCCAAGTCGGCGACCATCGCGTCTTGCCCGTAAACGCCGTCAGCTGCCCAATCGGAATCGCCGTGTCCGCGGGCATCAATGCTGACAGCGTAATAGCCGGCCCCGCCGAGTGCGGCGCCGACGCGCTTCCAGGCATGTCGGGTTTGACCCCCACCGTGCTGGAGCACAACGAGGGGCCCTCGCGGATGACCCCAGCAATCACCGGCAATGCGGTTCGCGCCGGCGCCCTGCCAATAGTGCATCGGCTCTGGCGTGCCCCCCAGACGCGCGCCCGCCCCGAGCGCCAAAGTCGGCTCACACGGTCCAATGTCCATTGAAGAAACTCCAAAGTGCGAAGGACAACGTCCTCCTGATCGGATCGGCGGGCCCCTCACTTGCTGGCGCCATGTTCCCTGTGCTTAGCAGGCCGCCCGCTCAAACTCCAGGCGCAGCGGTCCACGCGGGACAGACCGGCAAGAGCCGTGGATCGAGACCGTCCAAGTTTGTGCCCTTACTTCGGCTCCGGATCCCAGTGCAGTCGCCAACGCGTCGTCAACTTGAAGCGATCGTGCGGGTAGGTGTTGATCGACACCGACAACAGCGCGTCATGCGGGCCCACGTAGTAGCGCAGCACTCGCAGCGCAGGGGACCCATGCCGCGTACCCAGAGCCTGCGCGATCTTCTTCGGCGTAGCGATGCACTCAATCTCCTGCCGCATCTCCACGATCTGCCCGCCCGACGCTTCCTCGAGCAACTGGTAGACCATGACGCCTGGCTCGCCGATCCGGTCGCGAATCGAGTCGTACGCTGGATGCACCAGGATCTCGGTGTGGACAATCGGTTCGAGCACATCAGTCACGAAGCGACGGCCCGAGAAACGGTACCAGCGCTGGCCTGTTGCGTCGGGCAGGATTTCGGCCAGCTTTCCGCTCACGCTGACCGTGTCCTCCGACAACTTCTCCAGCCGTGCATGCCGGTTGAACGCGAACAACTCGCTGAGGTCGGACACGCTGGCTGAATAGCGCGATCGCGCCGTGCGGGCCTTCACGATGGTGCCCACGCCGGCCCGCTTGAGCACCAGACCCGCCTCTGTCAGGCGACGAATGGCCTCTCGAGCGGTAAACCGGGAAATGCCAAAGCGTTCGCAGATTTCCTGTTCTGTCGGGAGCTTCTCACCGACTGGGAACCGGCCGCGCTCGATTTCCAGGATCAGCGCTTTCGCGACCGCCGCGTAGCGCGGCATCGTAGCGTCAAGCGGCGAGGCGGTCCTCATGGCGTCTCGCTGCGGCTCGTTGACGGCGTAGGTGCCAGAGGGATCCATGCTCGGAGCATAGGCAACGGGTCTAAGCGCCAACGTCATTCAGCCAGCATGCGCACGTCATCGACCGATTCGAGCCGCTGCAGGTGCAGGAGCAGTCGACGGGTGTCAATGTCATTCACACCTTCAGTGCAGTCGAAAAATTTCGCTTCGAGGTCTCCCTCCTGCAGGGGCAGGCCTGCGTCGCCGCGCGCGAAGGGCACCTCGCCGCTATCGAGCCTACGCCCATCCCGCAGCTCGACCACGAGGCGGTCGCTTGCGGCGAGTGAAGGCTCAGCAGGGTGAATGGTGTCGGTCGTGGAGATGCGCACGGCGGCGAAGAGCTTCTGCACATCCACGCGCTGTACAAAAGCGTCATCCAATTGAGCGAGGCTCACGCGGCCGGCGACAAGCGCCGCCGACAACGCGAATTCCAGGCTGAATTTGGCCTCCAATGCCGTGCGTGGGGCATGGTTGCGCAGCATCGAAGCTTGCGCGATGCCAATCGTCGCATGCATTTCCCGCACGTCCTCAGCCCGCAGTTCGTGCCCGTGAACGAGGTCGAGGATCGCGTCGATCACGCGGTGGGCGGCGAAGCAGAGCGGGTACTTCTTGATGCTGAGTCCAGATTCGAGAATGCGCAGCCTCTCACCGAGATGCGCAGCAGGGGTCTGCCTGTCCATACGCCCCGCCGGCGACAAAGCTGCCAGGAATCCGGCATGGTGTTCAAGCACATCGGGTGCCGCGGTCATGCCGAGCACCGCCAGATCGACCGCGTCGATGCCACTGGCCGCCGCATGGCCGGCATGGAAGGGCTTTACCATGCTGCCGAAGTTCGCGACCAGCCCGCTCGCCAGACTGGCTGCGATGCCCAGCGAGTGTCGCGCAAGCACTGCATCAAGACCGCGCAAAGCCGCCACGGCAGCGGCGGTGCCGATGACGCCGAACACCGCGGTCGGATGCCAGCCCTTGAGGTGATGCAGGTCGGCATCGCGTGTGACCAACTCCGCCCAGGTCTCATACCCGACGACGTAGGCGCGAATCAGCGCATCGCCACCCGAAGCCAGTCGCTCGCCCTCGGCCAGCAACGCCGGCACCAGCACGGTGCTGGGATGCCCGCGCAAAGCAACGTCGTCGTAGTCGAGCGCGTGACCTGCGGTTGCATTGATCAGCGCGGCATCGCGTGCGCAGACCCGTTCAGCGCTGAACAGCACACGGGCATCAGCGATCGACGCGCCGCGCGCCGCGACAAAGCGGCGCATCACGCCTACCACCGGTTCGTCACGACCGGCGAGCATCGTCGCCACAGTATCGATGAAGCCCGTCTTCACGATACGCCGCACCGAATTGTCAATCCGCAGAGCGTGCGCGCCAGCGGAAAAGCTCGCGAGCTGGTCCGTCAGGCCGCTGTTGACAATCATGATGTCAGTAAGAGCGCGGCATACCCAACACGTGCTCGCCGATGTATGCGAGCACTAGATTGGTCGAGATGGGCGCGATCTGCTGTACGCGCGTTTCCCGCCAGCGGCGCTCCACGTCGTACTCGCGCGCATAGCCGAAGCCGCCATGCGTCTGCATACAGGCCTCGGCCGCATGCCAGGCCGCTTCCGAGGCTAGCAACTTTGCAATGTTGGCGTCCTCGCCGCAAGGCAGGTCAGCGTCGAACAGCGCAGCGGCCTTGCGCAGCATCATGTCTGCGGCCTGAGTCTCCGCATAGGCCCGAGCGATGGGGAACTGAACGCCCTGGTTCTGGCCGATCGGCCGGTCGAACACGATTCGCTCGGTGGCGTACAGGGATGCCGTTCGAATGAACCAGCGCGCATCGCCTATTGACTCGTGGGATACCAGAATGCGCTCGGCGTTCATGCCGTCGAGGATGCAGCGGAAGCCCTTCCCTTCAGGCCCGATGAGGTTTTTCGCTGGCACTCGTAGCCCATCGAAGAATATCTCGGTGGTGTTGTGATTGATCATCGCTGACAGTGGACGAACCTCCATGCCGTTGCCGCGCGCCTCACGCATGTCGACGAGCAGTACTGACAGGCCATCGGTCTTCTTCACCACGAGGTCGAGCGGCGTCGTACGCACAAGCAGCAACATGAGGTCCGAATGCTCGGCACGCGAAGTCCAGACCTTCTGGCCGGTGACGACGTAGTGATCGTCGTCGCGGACCGCCCGTGTCTTCAGCTTCGTCGTGTCCGTACCAGTGGTGGGCTCGGTGACGCCAAAGGCCTGCAGCCGCAACTCGCCGCTCGCGATCGCGGGCAGGTACTTTGCCTTCTGGTCGAGACTGCCGTGGCGCAGCAGCGTTCCCATGGTGTACATCTGCGCGTGGCAGGCGGCGGCATAGCAACCGTTCGCGTGGCACTCCTGGAGAATCACACCCGCCGCGCGCATCGATAGCCCGGCACCGCCGTACTCCTCGGGGATCAGCGCCGCGAGATAGCCAGAGGCCGTCATCGCCTCGACGAACTCCGTCGGGTACAGCTCCTGCCGGTCGGCCCGGCGCCAGTACTCAGCGGGGAAGTCGGAACAGATTCGGCGCACCGCGTCGCGGATGTCCTGGTGATCTTCGCCAAGCGAGACCTGCACCTGGTCGGCGCTGCGAGGGATGCTCATGCTGATGTGCTCGTCATTGGAGGAGAGAGGGTCAAGGCGCGGCCGTCCGCTGCACGCGTTCAGCGGCGGGCAGGTAGTTGCGCGGCAACCCCGCCCTCGCGAGCGCGCCGTACAACGGGATCTGCGGGAGGTTGCGCGCCAGGATTTCGCGGACAGCCAACAGTCGGTCTATGTCCACGCCGGTGCGAAGGCCCATGGAGTCGAGCAGGAAACACAGGTCGTCCATCACGATGTTGCCGGTGGCGCCAGGCGCGAACTGGCAACCGCCCAAACCGGCGAGAGAAGCGTCGAAGCGTCGCACACCGCACTCCAGCGCGGCCGCCACGTTGGCGAGGCCAAGGCCGCGCGTGTCGTGGAAGTGCGCACCCACGGGCAGCGAACCGACTTCGGCCATCACCGCCTTGAAGGCCGTTCGAACCAGCAAAGGATCGGCGTAGCCCACCGTGTCAGCGACCAACAACTCGTCGGCGCCGGCCTCGGCCAGCGCGGACGCATACCGGCGCACATCGTCCACCGGCACGCTGCCTTCATACGAACAGCCGAGCGCGCTGGAGAGGCCACCTATGAGCCGCGGACGCCGCTCGGCCGGCAGCGTGCGCAGCATCTCCGCAATGCGCCGGAAATCCTCGATGGAGTCCTCGCGTTCGCGACGCACATTCTTGAGGTTGTGCGTACGGCTCACCGACATCACGAAATTGAGCTTGTGTACGCCCAACTCGACACCGCGCTCGGCACCCTTCAAATTCGGCACAAGGCCGATCACGATGAGGCCGTCGATGGCCAAGGCGCCGCGGACAACCTCGGCGGCATCGACGAATTGCGGAACAAGCTTTGGCGGCACGAACGAAGTGACCTCAATCTCCCTCACTCCGGCGCTCGCCTCAGCTCGGATCCAGGCAAGCTTCTCCTCGGTAGGAAAGAACTGGGACAACATCTGAAGGCCGTCGCGGGGGCCCACTTCGCAGACGACAACGTCAATATCCGTCGTCATGACGTCTCCTCTCATCGCGCCTTGAACCTGGGCTCGCGCTTCTCGTTAAAGGCGCGCACGCCCTCGAGACGGTCTTCGGTAGTGACGAGGCGGTTGTAGGCCTCGATCTCGTAGCGATAGCCGGTAAGCAGGTCGCCCTGCAGGCCGTAGTGGATGGACTTCTTGGCTTGGCGCACCGACAGCGGTGCATTGGCCGCGACGGCATGCGCGGTCTCCAGCGCCTGCGGCAAGAGCTCATCGGATTCGCAGACGCGGTTCACGAGGCCCCACTGCATCGCCTCCTCCGCGGAGAAGGAGCGCGCCGTGAAAATCAGCTCCTTCGCCCTGCGCTCACCCACCGCGCGCGGCAGCGTTTGCGTGCCGCCGCCGCCCGGCATGATGCCCAGCTTGGTTTCGGACAGCGCGAAACGCGCGTGCCGAGCGGAATAGACGAAGTCACAGCCGAGCACAGTTTCGCAGCCGCCGCCATAGGCGTGGCCGTTCACCGCCGCAAGGACCGGCACCGGGCATTCCAGCAGCGCGACGAAGGAGCGCTCGAACAGCTCGTGCTGCAGCCGCCAGTCCTCGCTGCTCATGCCGTCGCGCTCCTTCAGGTCGCCGCCGGCGCAGAACGCGCGCTCGCCCGCCCCGGTGAGAACGACGCAGCGTAATTCACCGGCGTTCGCTGTGAGCCGCATCCAGAGATCGAGAAGATCGCGGCCCATCTGCGTATTGATTGCATTCAGGACTTCTGGGCGATTCAGCGTGACCGCGAGCACATGATCGCCGTGCAACTGCGTGGTCAGAGCGGCGTAGTCAGGAAGTTGCATGGGGAGTCAAAGGCAGAGAGCGACGCCGAGCAGGGCCTCAGTGTCTGCGCCGAGGGCCGGTGCGGCGGATCGCGGCTGAGATCGCAGGCCGTCGAAGGAGATTGGCAACCCGATCAACGGCGTGCTTGAACCCGGCACTGGCTGCACGATGTCCAATGCCTGCGTCTGCTCGTGTTCAAGCATCTGCTGCACCGTCTGTACGGGTGCGCAGGGCACGCCGGCCTCTTCGAGCAACGCCATCCAGTGCGCCGTCTCATACCGCAGCATCTCCGGCTCGATGAGGGCGTACAGTGCGTCGGCGTTCTTGACACGGTCGGGGTTAGCGGCGAAGCGGGGGTCATCGCCCCATTGCGGATGGCCAATAGCGGCAGAGAACTGGCGGAACAGCTTGTCGTTGCCTGCCGCCACCACCAACTCGCCATCGGCCGTCTGATAGGCGCGATAAGGCACGATTCCCACCTGCCCTGATCCCGCCTTGCGGGGGAGCTGTCCGGAGGCGGCGTATTGCGCCGCGTGCATCGTCATCCAGCCGACCGCGGTTTCGAACAGAGATACGTCGACCACGCCGCCGCGCCCGGTATCACGGCGACGCAGCAGAGCGGACACAATGCCCAGCGCTGCCCACATCGCAGTGCCAGCGTCAATGATCGACGGGCCCACGCGCACCGAAGGCCGGCCCGGCTCGCCGAGCACGCTCATGATGCCGCCGAAGGCCTGCATGAGCGGGTCGTAGCCGGGATGGCGGGCGAGCGGGCCCTTGGCGCCAAAGGCCCCCATGTTGCAATAGACAAGCTCTGGCTTGAGCTTTAGCAGCGCCTCGGCGCCCACGCCCATCGCATCGGCCTGGCCGGGTCGCAGGTTCTGCAGGACGACGTCGGCACGCGCGACGATGTAGGCGATGATGCGCGAGCGCTCTTCCGGGTCGCGCAGGCGGGCCACCACCGAGCGCTTGTTGCGGTTCAACGCCTGGAAGGTGGCGGCGACGCCATCGAGAAAGGGGGGGCCCCACTTGCGAGCGTCGTCGCCCTCGGGCTTCTCGACCTTCACGACTTCGGCGCCGAGGTCCGAAAGGATCTGGCCAGCGTACGGGGCGGCAACGCTGTGGCCGAACTCGACTACGACCATGCCGGCCAGCGGAGCGCCTTGGTTCTGGAAGACGGTCATCGCGTCTTCAGTCCATCTCGATGCCGGCCGACTTGATGAGCTTGCCGCGGCGCTCAAAGTCGGCCTTCTGCTGCGCGGCGAGCTGGGCCGGCGTGTTGCCTACGGGCACTAGACCAGCCGCCTCCAGCGTGGCCTTCACATCCGGCGACTTCAAAGCGTCGACGGCCGCGTGGTTCAGCTTCTCCACGATCGGTGCAGGTAGCCCGGCGGGCCCGAACAGGGCGAGCCACGAGGACATCTCAAAGCCCGGGAGGGTCTCCGCCATCGCGGGTACGTCAGGCAGACCGACATAGCGTGTCTTCTCGGTCACGGCAAGGGCCGTCAATTTCCCGGCCTTGATGTAAGGCAAGACAGACACGAGGCTCGAATAGATGAGCGGGATCTGGCCTCCGAGCACGTCGGTGACGGCGGGACCGCCGCCCTTGTAGGGCACGTGCACGATGTCCGTGCCCGCCATTTGGTTGAACAGCGCGCCGGCGAGGTGATGTGGCGAGCCGTTGCCGGAACTGCCGTAGGCCAGCTTTCCGGGATTCGCCTTGGCGTAGGCGATGAGTTCCTTCACGTTGTGCACCGGCAAAGACGGATTCGCGACGAGCACGATGATGTTCTTGGCCACCATGGTCAGCGGCGTGAAATCCTTGATGGGATCGAATGGCAATTTCTTGAACAGGTGGTAGTTGGCCGCGTGCGTTGCATCCGTGCCAAGCACCAACGTGTAGCCATCGGCTGGCGCCTTGGCCACGTCATCCGAACCGAGGTTGCCACTGGCCCCGGCTCGGTTCTCGATGAGCACCGTTTGACCCAGCGTGACCGCCATCTTCTGGCCGATGAGGCGTCCGACCGCGTCCGTTGAGGCGCCGGGGGGATACGGCACCACCAGCTTGATCAGCCGATCGGGATATGTCTGTGCATTTGAAGCCATGGCGATGAGGAATGCGCTCAAAGCGACTAGGACGCGACTCATGATGAGGGGCACGGATTTCTCTCCTCGTTGCAGAAAGACGGCAACATCGACTGGTCGGCAGGATGGTTGTCCGGTTGTCCGGACATCGTGCCCGCCTGACGTGCCGATGTCAAGCAGAGTCCCGCGGTTGCCCTTCCAAGCAAAGCTGTAGCCCTGCCGACTTCGGCGCCGAGGTAATCAAGGTCGAGCCGCCCGAGGGTGACCCGGTTCGCGCCATGGCATGTCGGCGGCAAGTCGCTCTATGTGGCCAGTATCCTGCGCAACAAGCGTCTCGTCGCTCTCGACGTGCGCAAGGCTGACGGCCAGCGGCTGGTGCGCGAGTTGGCAGCGAAATGCGATGTGCTGATCGAAAACTTTCGGCCTGGCATGCTGGAGAAGTGGGGGTTGAGCTACAAGGCCCTCAGCGAGGTTAACCCCGGCCTGCTGATACCACGCATCAGCGGATTTGGCAGGTCCCTACCGTGACCGGCCCGGTTACGGATTCTTGGTTGATGCCGTCGGCGGCATGCTTCACATCAACGGCTATCCGGATCGAGCGCCAGTACGCGCGGCTGTGCCAGTAACCGATATGACGACCGGCATCTATGGAGCCTTCGGTGTCGTCATGGCTCTGCTGTCGCGCGGCCAGACCGGCAAAGGTCAATGCATCGACGTGGGCCTGTATGAAAGTGCGTTCAGCCTGATGGAATCGCACGTCGCCCCCCTATCAGAGGCTGGGCAAGGTCGCCATGCGTGCGGGCTCGCGCCTGCCGGGCAGCACACCCCACAACCTCTATGCGGTGCAAGACGGCAACATCGCCATGGCGGCCACGAGCGATTCGGTCTTCCACCGGCTCGCCGCGGTCATGAAGCAGCCGCAGCTCGGCGAGGACCCGCGATTTACGACGGGCCTGGCGCGTGTGCGCAGCCAGGATGCGCTGGACGAGGTCATCTCGGCGTGGACGCGCACTTTCACGCTCTCCGAGCTCGAAGGCCTGCTGCAGTCCAGCGATGTCCCGGCATCACGCATCTTCACGATAGCCGACATCTTCAACGACCCTCACTACGCGGCGCGGGGCACGATCGCCCACGTACCCGACGGCGACGGCGAGCCGATCACGATGCCGGCTCCCGTGCCGTGGCTCAGCGACACGCCCGCCATGATCCACCATGCGGGTCGTTCGATAGGCGCAGATACTACTGCCGTGCTGCGCGAGCTGGTCGGCATCGGTGGTTGCATGCGGCCAGCGTCATGTTCGACGCCGGTAGGCCGGCACCTGCCACAGCACAGTCAAGAGCCGAACAACCTCATCCTGTCGCCATATGAGCGCCTCCGACATTTCCTTCCTCGCCTATCTGATCTCCAGTAGTCCCGCTGGCCTCAGTGCGGACTTCACGACGTTGACCGAAGCCGACCTGGACCCGGGCGATGTGACGGTGCGCGTGCAATACGCCAGCATCAACTTCAAGGACGCTCTGGCTGCCACCGGCAAGGGCAAGATCATCCGCCGCTTTCCGTGTGTGGGCGGCATTGACGCTACCGGAGTCGTCGAGTCGTCGGGCGCACCGAAATTCAAGCCCGGCGACGCCGTGATCGTGCACAGCCACGGCTTCGGCGTCTCGCACCACGGCGGCTACGCGGCCCGCGCGCGCGTGCCTGCCGCCTGGGTGAACCGCCTACCGCCGGGAATGAGCGCGCTGGAGGGCATCACGCTAGGTGTGGCCGGGTACACGGCAGCCTTGGCCATCGACCTGATGGAGCTGAACGGCCTGGCACCCGACAAGGGCAAGGTGGTGGTCAATGGCGCGACCGGCGGTGTCGCCAGCGTCAGCATCGACCTGCTGGCCCAGCGGGGCTACCACGTGGTTGCGGTCACGGGCAAGCCGGCCGAGGCCGACTACTTGCGCAAGCTTGGTGCGAGCGAGGTATTGGCCAGCGCCGAAATGCCCGCGGGAAACAAGCCGTTGGAGACGGCACTGTGGCAGGGCGCAGTCGATTCGCTTGGCGGCGCGCCGCTGGGCGCGCTGACGCGCAGCATGCAGAAGGATGGAGTCATCGGCAGTATCGGCAACGCCGCGGGCCTGGACTTCAGCGCCAGCGTCATGCCCTTCATCCTTCGCGGCGTGCGTCTCATCGGCGTCAATTCCGACAACGACCCCGAGTTGCGCGACCGCATCTGGAAGCGACTGGGAAGCGACATGCGCCCGAAGCATCTGGCCCAGATCGCACGCGTGATTCCGTTTGGCGAATTGCCACGGGCCATCGAAGCTGTGGTGGCGGGCAAAGCGCGCGGGCGCGCAGTGATCGACGTGGGTTCGGACAAGGCCTGAGAGTCAAAGGCCGCGAGCGGTGCAGAACTTGCCAAGATCTCACCAGTCCCCACCCCTTGCCGGGGACCGCCATGACCGGCTGCTTGTTGTCCCTTGATCGCAAAGCGGGCCCGGCGCCCAGCGGGTCCATGGGCTGGCCTGCGTTTGCCGCGGCCCCAACGCTAGATCCGACCTGCAGATCACGACGAAGGCCGCTCATTTGCAGCACCATTTGTTCCAGCCCATATCTCCACCGCGCTCGCAAGTCCCATCGCGCCGGTCTGCCATCGCGCGCAGACGGTGCTGAAACTTACACTGTCCATTCCACCGCGTGAGCGGCGGTTCAGTCCAACTGGGTTTATTCGCTGCCGTTCACCAACGGCGCGCTCGGCCAGCATTGGCGCGGCGTCGGATAAACGCTATTCGTTTTACGTCAGTGCCGCTCAAGGTCCGACTTGATTAGCGACCTGACTCAGCCGCACGAATGAACTGCGCCGGAGCCGGTGTTGAGACGCAGGCGGCACGCAAGAGCCGCGGCAGGATCGAGTGCAGATTGAACCGACGATTGAGTCGATACAGGGCCAACCAACTCGAAGGAGATGGAAATGACGACGATACAGACAGTCCTGCAAGCGCGCGTGGATATGCATCAAATCGGTCAGATCTACGTGCGCGTGTACGAAATTAAACTTGCCGCGAGCGGCCGTTCGCGAAGGACCGTTGATGGCCTCAGACAACACTTCAGGAAGAGGGATGGAGCAGCCTCCTGCGCGCAAGCCATTTGCGCAATTCCTCCAAAATGAACATGGCTATCCCGAAAGGAATGACGAAACCCCAAACCGCTTCTCCGATCGGCTGCGTTCCCAGGAGAGCATTTCCCCAATAGGTGTAGTTGATCAACAGGAGCATGGCGATCTCCGACATCACGCCCACGAGAATCAGCGAATTGCCAAGAATCCCGGTAGCAAAGACCGATCGCATGTCGCTTCTGCACAGGAACACGTTCACGATCTGCATCAAAATGATGGCGCTCAAGCAGGCGGTAGTAGCTTGAAGATACATGGGATCCTGGGCCACCAGCGTCTGGCCATACTTCCAGCCCGCGCGATTGAGCACAAAGAAGAAGGCCGCCATGGCCGTTGCCGCTTCTATCAGGCCCAAGAAGAGGTAGGCGCGGAACGCCAGAGGCCAGTTCATCAGCCTCTCGCCGCGTGGGCGAGGGGGACGCCGCATGATCTGCGGGTCGGGTCGTTCGACACCAAGGCCGAGCGCGGCAAGCGTGTCGGACCCCATGTCGATGGAAAGAGCCTGAATCGGTGTCAACGCCAAGGGGATCTTGAACAGCAGGAAGCCCAGGTAAGGGATCAACTCGGCAACGTTGTGGACCAGCACGTAAGTGAGGAACTTGCGGATATTCTCGAATACGGCGCGTCCCTCCTCGACCGCGTTCACGATGCTGGCGAAGTTGTCGTCCAATAGCACCATGTCGGCCGCCTCCTTGGCCACGTCCGTGCCGGCAATTCCCATGGCGATGCCGATATGCGCAGCCTTCAACGCCGGTGCATCGTTGACGCCATCGCCCGTGACGGCGACGATCTGATTCTTATTCCTCAACGCTCCCACGATTCGCATCTTCTGGTCGGCGACGACTCGCGCGAAGATGACCTCTTGGGCGTCCAAGGCAAGCTGAAGCTGGATGTCCGAGAACCGTCTGAGCTGCTCGCCAGTAATGATCGTTGGGCTGTCAGACTTCACCAACCCGATTTCGCGTGCGATCGCCATGGCGGTCCGCGGATGATCGCCTGTAACCATGATGACCTTGATCCCAGCCTCTTGGCATTTGCGCAGCGCTTCCGGCACTTCGGGCCTGGGCGGATCCTCCAGCCCAACCAGCCCAGCAAGAATCAGGTCCTCCTCCAATCTCTCCCGCTCGTGACCCTCGAACAGCTTCCTGTAGGCGAAGGCCAGCACCCGCAAGCCTTGGTTCGCCATCTCATCCTGCGCATGCACGATACGCTCCCTTGCCTCTGTGCCAAGGGACTGAATCTTGCCGTCAATAAGAACGTGTTGGCAAAGAGGAAGCACCGACTCGGGCGCGCCCTTGCAGTAGAGGACAGGACCCTGAGGCGATTCGTTCAATGTGGACAGTCGCTTGCGGTCGGCGTCAAACGGGATCTCGGTCAGCCGTCGATAGACGGGAATGCCAGGAATGAAGCGCAACGCCATTTCCACCAGCGCGACTTCCATGGGATCGCCCAGAAAGGCCAGCTTTCCGTGACTCTCCGATTCCTTCAGGTCGTGGCACATTCGGGCTGTCAGAAAGAATGGCCGGTAGAGATCTGCAACGCCGAGTTCATCTCTCTCCCCGGCAGACGAATGGAAAGACTGTCCCAGATAGAGCCGTCGGACCATCATGTGGTTCTGCGTGAGCGTACCGGTCTTGTCGGTGCAAATCACCGTCGTGGAGCCAAGCGTCTCGACTGAGGGCAGGTAACGGATGAGGACGTTGCGCTTGGCCATTCGCTGGGTGGCCAGGACGAGCGCCAAGGTCAACGTGGGGAGCAGCCCTTCCGGCACC
>PLZH01000062.1:0-5353 GCA_003152055.1 Burkholderiales bacterium | reverse complement strand
GCGAGCACGACGTTCTTGCTGTCAATCAAGTCATCCGCTTCGGACGGGCCGGCCTCTCGCGCTATGGGCAACGATTCACCGGTGACTGACGCGTTGTTGACTCGGACGCCGAACGCCTCGATCAGCCGGCAGTCTGCGGGAACGTTATCGCCCTGCTCCAAATGAACGATATCCCCTGGCACCAATTGCTCTGCGGGCACACGGATGACCTTGCCCTCACGCAATACCTGCGCCTGTTGCGGTAGCAGTTTGCGCAACGCCGCAAGCGTTTGTTCGACACGATATTCCTGCCAAAAGGAGAACAGCCCGCTCACCAGAATCACCGTCACGATGGCGTAGCCCACCTTCGCCATGTTCTGGCCCGGATCGCTCCATTCAGCGAAGAATGCCAGCACCGCGGCAACCCATAGGATCAGCGAAAAGAAACTTGTGAATTCCTGGGCGAGACGCAGCCACAGAGGGCCGCGAGTCACCTTCTCCACCTCGTTGCGGCCGTATTCGTGCAGTCGGCGCTCGACTTCGGGACGGCTCAGGCCTGCCTCGGTGCTCTTCAGGCTCCCGACAGCATCGAGTACAGACAGCTGATGAATTCTCATGAAAGTCTCGCTCTTCTGGATTGGCTACAAGGCGATCTTCTTCGTGAAACAGGGGCGTGCGCAACAAGATGGTCTGAGTCGATGAAATCCCCAAGCAATGCGGCGTTCAGAACTGGCCGTCGCGAGCGCCTGCTATGGGGAGTCGTTGCGAGCGGCAGACTTTGGCCGTTACGGAGAGCTATTGATAACGGCCATATCCCGTCACACGCCGATGTCCGCATGTGGGCGCCCTCACGCGCCAGCGGCCTGAAGGGCGTCAATCGCTGGCAAGGCACGCATTGCGCTTTCGGCTCCGCTCCGCGTTCGGCTTCCGGGCGAACCCTTGCACCTCGCGAGGCGGTCGCTGTGCATGCATGCCTCACGCCGACGTTGCCGCCAGCGATTGGTCGAGTTTGCGCAGGTGTGCAGCACCGTCGCCCGACCAAGCACTCCCGTGCATGCAGGTAAGTAGCTCGGAACGTAGCTGTGCCAGCTTGTCGATCAGCGCCGGCGCGTGCAGGCTGTATGAAAAATAGTCCGAATGTCGGCGGAATGCCTCGCTCGATTCCACGATGTCATGCTCCACCAGTGCCTGCTCTCCCATGCCGGGTTGGGTGAACAGATCGCCGCAGAAGAGCGTTCGAGACGATTGGTCAAACAAATAGCCGCGCTCCCAGCCGTGCGGCAGGTGCGGCGCGGACTGCCACACCAGCTTGTGACGCCCGGTGTCCAGGTCGGCGAGCTGCCTTCCCTTTCAGGCGCTGTAAACTGGAATGCGAACCATTCCTTTTCGAGTCATGTCTGAGCCCCTCGTCCTTTCCCAACCACCACATGGCGGTTTACTCGGATCGACTCGTCGCCGGCTCCTCGCCGTGCTCGGTCCCGGGTTGGTCGTCATGCTTGCCGACACCGACGCCGGAAGCATCATCACTGCAGCGCAGAGCGGCGCGCAGTGGGGCTACAGGCTTCTGATCCTCCAACTGGCGCTCATACCGGTCTTGTATGTCGTCCAGGAACTGACCGTTCGTCTTGGACTGGCCACGCAGAGGGGACACGGCGAGTTGATCTGGGACACGTTCGGCAGAGGATGGGCTTGGCTGTCGGTGGGCACGCTTTGCGTTGCGTGCATCGGTGCCCTTCTCACCCAGCTGAGCGGCATCGCGGGGATCGCGCAACTCTTCGGCGTTCCCGTCATTCCGACCATCGGTGTGACCATCGCCGGAATCATCCTCATGGTGTGGACCGGCTCTTATCGCTCCGTGGAGCGGGTGGCCATCGCGTTTGGACTCTTCGAGCTGGCGTTTCTTGTCGTCGCGTGGCGCTCAGCACCTCAACTGCACCAGGTGGCAGAACAGTTCCTTGCGGTACCGCTTGCTGATCCCCAATACCTGTATCTCGCCGCGGCCAATATCGGCGCCGTCATCATGCCGTGGATGGTGTTCTACCAGCAGTCGGCGGTGCTGGACAAGGGGCTCAACCTGACGGACCTCAGGCTCGCTCGAATTGACACGGCGGTCGGTGCAGTGGTGACGCAGCTCATCATGGCAGCGGTGTTGATCGCGACGGGTGCCGTCCTCAGTAGTGGCGGCGCGGGCACCAAGCTTGACAACGTGCCGCAGATCGCCGAGGCGCTGACACCCTCGCTAGGTTACGACGTGGGGCGCATCGTCTTCGCCATGGGTCTCGCGGGTGCGGCACTCGTGGCCACGGTCGTCGTATGCCTCACCGCGGCCTGGGGCCTGGGCGAGGTCGCGGGCTACAAACGCTCGCTCGAACATCGTCCACGTGAGGCGCCCTGGTTCTACGGTATCTTCAGTGTGATCCTTATCGCCGGCGGAGTGCTGGTGACCTCGGATGCTGACTTGGTCAAGCTGTCCGTGGCGGTTCAAGTCATGAATGCCTTGCTGCTGCCTCTCGTTCTTGGCTTCCTGTTTTTGCTTGCGCGCAAGGCTTTAACGGGCAAGTATCGGCTGTCAGGGTGGTACGCATGGCTTGCCGGATCCTTGATCACCGTGACCAGCGTCTTTGGCGTATTCGCCGCGGCCTCGGGTCTGATCGGCTGAGGCCGACGTATGCTTGTGATGGAAATGCGAGTCGCCGGCGAGTAGCAGAAAGGCCGTGTTGATCAGGATCGCCTTGTGATCTGAGCTCTACCAGGCCAGCTAATCTGAATCATGATCGCAACCCAGACGCCCACCGCACCCCTTTCGCCCGAGCACAGCCACGTTTTCCTGGGAGCCGGGCACGAGAAAGCTGAGCGCAGTACCTGGGCGGTCATCTGGCTTTGCGGCGCCATGATGGCTCTCGAGATCGTAGGCGGCGTTCTGTTCGGCTCAATCGCTCTCGTGGCTGACGGCCTTCACATGAGTACGCATGCCGGCGCGTTGCTGCTGGCGGCGCTTGCCTACCGCTATGCGCGCAGACACGCGCATGACCCCCGTTTCACTTTTGGGACTGGCAAGCTGGGCGACCTGGCTGGCTTTACCAGCGCCATCATCTTGGCAATGATCGCCATCCTGATCGGCTACGAGGCGGTCGGCCGATTGTTCGCGCCGGTTGCTATTCACTTCTCGCAGGCCATTCCGATCGCCGTACTCGGGCTCGGCGTGAATGTGGGCAGCACCTGGCTCCTGAGCCGAGGCGGCCACCACCATCACGGCCATGGTGGCGCTGCCCCGAGCCATGACGAGGGGCAGCGCATCGAAACGCCTCAGGGCGTACTTGCCTTGAGCGTGTTCGAAGACGGCGTTGCGCCGGTGTTCCGGCTGCAGCCACAGAGCGGTCGGACCGTGGATGCCTGCTGGACCGTTGAAACGCTGCGGCCGGACGGCGCCCGTCAGCTGTTTTCGATGACAGATCGGGGTGGCTGGCTCGAGAGCGACGAGACGGTTCCCGAGCCGCATGAGTTCATCGCCAGCGTTTACGGCGACGGACGCGCGTATCCGCTTGTCTTCGCCGAGCACGAGCACAGCCACGAGCATGGACACGGCGCCGCGCATCGGGACAACAACATGCGAGCCGCTGTGATCCACGTCGCGGCCGACGCAGCGGTTTCCATGCTTGTGATCGTTGGTCTGCTGCTCGCCCGCGCTTTCGGCTGGCTGTGGATGGACCCGCTGGCGGGCATCGTCGGCGCTTGCGTCATCGCGAGCTGGTCCTACGGGCTGATCCGCGACACGGGTTCCATTCTTCTGGACATGTCACCCGATCGGGCCCTCGCAGAGGGCGTTCGTCGAGCCATCGAAGCGGAGGGCGATCGGGTCGCCGATCTGCACCTCTGGCGCCTCGGACCCGGACACCTTGGCGCAATCGTTTCCATCACAACGGCGAAGGCAGCGCGCGGACCGGAATACTATCGCCGCCTGCTCGCGCAATTCTCGTCGTTGTCGCACCTCACGGTAGAGGTTCGACAGCCGTCATCGACACAGTGACGTGCGACGGGCCTCTCGTTGTCAGAACGGGCCCTAGCGTACACGCAAGCTTCAAGAGTGGATTTTCGTGTCGAAGCGCCCGACCCAGCTGCGTGCTGCGAGGCGATCTTTCGACAGCCGGCGGCGGACACCCGCAGTGAATCACTTCAACACTTANNTGAGGCGAGGCCGGGTCTGCGCGCTTGGGCATGTATCGATATGTCCACATGGAGCGAATCAAATCAACCGGATCCTCGTCGTCCCTGCGCAGTTGGGGGATGTGCTGATCTGCACACCACTGATCCGCGCCGCCCGCACCCGTTGGCCCGACGCTCGTATCGACGTGCTGGGTTTCACCGAAACGCTCGATCTGCTGGCCGGCAACCCCGACATCTGTGCGTGCATCGAAGTCTCGCGCTCACTGAGTCTGATGGCCCAGTTGCTCCAAGCCGCTTCCTTGTGGCGTCGCTACGACCTCGCTTTCGTCACGCGCACCACCGATCGAGCCCATCTCTACGGCTTGGTCGCCGCGCGCCACCGCAGCGGGCTGGTTCCGGGGCACGGGCCCGGCAGCCGGTGGAAACGCCGGATTACGCAGCATTGCTTCGTGCCTCAGGACGGCGGCCACTACGTGCTGCGAAAGCTGCAACTCATCGGCCCGTGGTCGGACCTGCCAGCGTCCGTGTCGCTCGTGCCACCGCCGGCACAGCGGCTGCCATCACACCTCGAATCGCAGCTGCGCCACCCTCGCGTCATCGTTCATGTGCCATCAAGTTGGCGCTACAAGCAGTGGCCGGTTGCCCACTACCGCCTGCTGGTTGAGAGATTGTTGGCCGATGGCGTGCAGGTGGTCCTCACAGGCTCGGCATCGAGCCACGATCGCTCGCTCGTCGACGGAGTGCGCGACGTCGGCAACCCCCCCGCGCTGCTCGATGTGGCAGGCCAGCTGAGCTTATCGCAGGTGCGCAGCCTGCTCGAGGGCGCCGACGCCTACGTGGGGCCGGACTCCTCGGTTACCCACCTGGCCGCCGCCATTGGCGTGCCCATCGTCGCCCTCTACGGTCCTTCCCTTCCGGACGCCTTCGGACCCTGGCCGAACGGACACGCCCCGACGCAGCCATGGCTGCGCCGCGCGCAGCGCCAGCAAGAGGGCAACATAGTGCTATTGCAGGGCGGCGACCTGCCGGGAAAGACTTGTGTGCCCTGCGCCCGTATGGGCTGCGAGAACCGCCATGTCAGTGCAAGCCATTGCTTGGAGACACTGGCGCCCGAGCTGGTGCTGACTGAGCTGCGATCGATACTTCGCGCTGGAGATTCGAATCATGGATAACGGCTGCCCGACCAGTTGATTTCCCCAGAAGTGATGTA
>PLZH01000151.1 GCA_003152055.1 Burkholderiales bacterium | reverse complement strand
CGGGCGCTCGATGTTGGGCGAGTCGCCTTGAGCGAACGCGATGCCGCCGAAGCTAAGAGAGGCTGCGGCGACAGCGCAAACGATTTTCGTAATCTTCATGGTCATGCTCCTTGTCGTGTGCATCGTCCATTCTTTGTCTTCGAAGGAGCGCTGGCTGTAGGAGAAGTTCATCGCCGTGCGTCGGCTTGAGGCTGGATCGCGCCAAGCTCCTTGAATCGCGGGGCCGGCCACGTTCGGCTAGTGGCTGTTCAGCAGGATCGAAGCAATGATGCCCGTCGCGATGGCCGCGAGCACGTAGTCGTCTCCGGTTTGCACCCAGTGATAGCCCCGGGGCGGCGCGCTCAGGTGGTGCTCACGCCAGTCGTCGACGACGTATTGCCGCCCCCGATACTCGGGTGGCAGGCGGCCACCACGGTAGAAGCGGTGATCGGGTCCGGCGCCACGGTGCTCGTGCTGGCTGTCGTAGCGACGGTCGTCGTGCCTCTCGTTGCGAGCATCGGCGTGCCTGTCATAGCGCTGGTGGTCGTGCCTGTTCATCTCGACCGGGCGATCCCGATTTCCGTCTCGTTGCGCGTGGCGCGCGGCGGCCGCGTTGCGGCCGTCGTCAGGGCCGTTGGGGCCACCCTGAGCGAAGGCGACGCCGCTCAAGCTCAAAGAGGCCGCAGCGATGGCGCAAACTATCTTCTTGGTCTTCATGGTTGTTCTCTTCATCGTGAGATCCCATGATCAAGGGTGCGGGAGGCGCGGACTGTAGGAGAAGCACGTCGCGACGCGTCGGCTCGAGGGCTGCAGATCGCGCTTGCGTGCTCGATGGCGCGGCAACCATCGCGACAGCCACGTTCCATCGTTGAAGTCGCGATCACGCCTCGGGCCGCACAATCCTCGCGTCAATCATCGGGGACCCTTCATGCGCACAAGAACCCTGCTGGTCGTGCTCGCCGCATTGCTGGTCGCAGCATTTGCCGCCGCGAACTGGTCTGCCTTCATGGCACCGACGACGCTCAGCGTGCTCATCACCAGTTTCGAAGCGCCGCTCGGGCTTGTCATGCTCGTCATCCTGATCGTCGTGACCGTGGCAGCCGCGCTGTACATGGCGCTGTGGCAGGGCGCCATCCTGCTCGAGACGCGCCGGCACGCGAAGGAGTTGCAGGCGCAGCGCACGCTCGCCGAACAGGCGGAAGCATCGCGGTTCACCGAGCTGCGCGCGGCGTTGCACGATGAGGCAGAACGGATCGCCGAGCGCGTGGCAGCTGGGCACGAGGCGTTGCGCGCCGAGATTCGCGACAACGCGAACTCACTCGCCGCAACGATCGCTGAAATGGACGACCGTCTGCGCGGCGCGCCGATCGTCGCGAGGCCTTAGCGGCGCCGCGTCTCGTGGCCGCGTTGGGTCAGGAGCCGCAGCGCCGCATCGCGCTCGTCGTGATGGGCGTTTCGGGTTCCGGAAAGTCCACCGTCGGAGCCGGCATCGCGAGTGCGCTCGGCCTGCATTTCATCGACGGCGACAGCCTGCACTCGCCCGTGAGCGTGGCCAAGATGCAAGCCGGCATGCCGTTGCTGGACGAAGACCGCTGGCCCTGGCTCGACCGCATCGGTGCCCGCTTGGCCGATGCGGCGGCGTGGCCCAGGGGCGTTGTCATCGCCTGTTCGGCGCTCAGGCGCGCCTATCGCGACCGCATCCGCCGTGCCGCGGCGGGCGTTCGCTTCGTCTTCCTCGACGGGCCGGCCGAGCTCATCGGTACCCGCATGGCCGGGCGCAGCGGGCACTACATGCCCGGCGCCCTGCTCGCGAGCCAGCTGCGAACGCTCGAAGTGCCGGGCTCCGATGAAGCCGACGTCATGCGCATGTCCATCGAAGAGCCGGCGTCGGAGATCGTCGCGCACGTGATGCGGGAAGCGCAGACCGGCGCGCGGCGGCGGCNNAATCCCGGCATGAGCCGCCTCTTCGAACCCTGGCAGATCGGCAAGCTCCCTCTGCCCAACCGCATCGTCATCGCACCCATGTGCCAGTACTCGGCGAGCGAAGGCTCGCCGGGCGACTGGCACCTGATCCACCTCGGCCATCTCGCGCTCTCCGGCGCCGGCCTCCTGATCGTCGAGGCGACCGCCGTCTCGCCCGAAGGGCGCATCACTCCCGGCGACCTGGGCCTGTACTCCGACGCCAACGAGGCCGCCCTGGCCCGCGTGCTCGGCGGCGTGCGCGCGAATTCGCCGATCAGGCTCGGCCTGCAGCTTGCGCATGCCGGGCGCAAGGCCTCGAGCCGCGCGCCGTGGCAGGGCGGGGCGCAGATCCGGCTCGGCGAACCGGGATCGTGGCGCGCCGTCGCGCCTTCGGCCGTGCCGCATGCGCCCGGAGAAGACGCGCCGCTGGCGCTCGACGCCGCGAGCCTGCACAAAGTGCGCGACGATTTCGTCGCCACCGCGCGGCGCGCGGCACGGCTCGGCTTCGACGGCGTCGAGATCCATGCGGCGCACGGCTACCTGCTGCATCAGTTCCTTTCGCCGATCGCCAACAAGCGCGAAGACGAATACGGCGGCAGCCTCGAGAACCGCATGCGCTTTCCGCTCGAGATCTTCGACGCGGTGCGCGAGGCCTTCCCCGCGGACAGGCCGGTGTGGGCGCGCATCTCCGCCACCGACTGGGTGCCCGGCGGCTGGGACATCGAAGGCACCGTCGCGCTTTCGAAGGCGCTCGCGTCGCGCGGCTGCACCGCCATCCACGTGTCGAGCGGCGGCGTCTCGCCGCAACAGGCCATCAAGCTCGGCCCCGGCTATCAGGTTCCGTTCGCGCAGCGGGTCAAAGCCGAAGTCGGCCTGCCGACGATCGCCGTCGGCCTGATCACCGAGCCCGAGCAGGCGGAGACCATCATCGCTAGCGGCGAGGCCGATGCGGTCTCGCTCGCTCGCGCCATGCTGTACGACCCGCGCTGGCCGTGGCACGCCGCCGCCAGGCTGGGCGCGCGCGTCGAGGCGCCGCATCAGTACTGGCGCTCGCAGCCACGCGAGTTCAAGGACCTGTTCGAGAACGCGAAGTTCGGCGCGCGGTAGGTGGCCCTGGCATGAGCGTTGCGGACGCAGCGCGGCTCGGCGCGGCGCTGCAGCGGGAGTGGGGGCCCGCCACAATGCGGCCATGCTGCAGACGCAGGATTCCGCCGCATTGCCGCGCTTCGGCCGCGCCATGCTCGAGCACTTTCCGCTCGAGCCGGGCAGCGTCTACCTGAATCACGGCACGGTCGGCGTGACGCCGCTGGCTGTGATGTCCGCCCGTACGGCGCTCCTCGAAGAGATCGAGCGCCACCCGGCGCGCGTCATGATCCGTGAGCTGATGCGATGCGGCACCTTGATGCGCCCGAACACGTCTTCAGCCGCGGCAACGCAGCCGCCGCGCCTGCGCGCCGCAGCCGAGCGCGTCGCCGCCTTCCTCGGCGCCACCGGCGAGGGGCTCGTCTTCGTCGACAACGCGAGCAGCGGCGTCAACGCCGTGTTGCGCTCCGTCGAGCTGGGGCCTGGCGACGAGATCCTGATCCCCGACCTGGCCTACGGCGGCGTCGTGCGCGCGGCGGCCTTCATCGCACGCGAGCGCGGCGCCACGATCTCCACGCTCGCATTGCCGTTTCCGGCGCACGACCCGGTCGAGGTCGTGCGTGCCGTCGAGCGCGCGCTGACGCCGCGCACGCGCCTCGCGATCCTCGATCACATCACTTCCGAAACCGCGCTCGTGCTGCCGCTGGCCGAAATGGCCGCCGCGTGCCGCGCCCGCGGCGTGCCGGTGCTGGTGGACGGCGCCCACGCGCCTGGCGCCATCGACGTGAATATCGAAAGCCTCGGTGTCGACTGGTATGCGGCCAACCTGCACAAATGGGCGTTCGCGCCGCGCGGTTGCGGCGTCCTGTGGGCCGCGCCCGAGCGACGCGAGCGGCTGCACCCGGCCGTCATCTCGTGGGGCGTGACGAACGACGACTGGCTGCAGGAGTTCGACTGGACCGGCACGCGCGACCCTTCGCCCTGGCTGGCGGCGCCGGCCGGCCTCGATTTCATGCGCGACGTGCTCGGCGTGGCGGCGATGCGCGAGCACAACCACCGCCTCGCGTGGCAGAGCGCGCAGCTTCTTGCCAGGCGCTGGGGCCGGCCCTGGACGACACCCGAGTCCATGGTCGGCTGCATGGTCACGGTGCCACTGCCCGAGCACCTCGGCCCGGCTGATGCGACCACGGCGCAGCAGTTGCGCGATGCGCTGCTGTTCGAGCACGGCATCGAGGTGCCGGTGATCGCGCTCGGGCGTGCGCTTTGGGTCAGGCTCTCTTTGCAGGTCTACAACGACCAAAGCGATGTCGAGCGCCTGGCCGAGGCCATCGACGCCATACGCTGACGCGGCGCTTCGATCCCTGCGGACATGGCCGGACCGGAAAAGCGCACCGCGGGCCCTCTCGCTCGCTACAAGCACAAGCGCAACTTCGAGGTCACGTCGGAGCCGCCCGGCCTTGCCAGCGGGCGCACCGGCAAGCGCGACGAGAAGGCGCTTTCCTTCGTCATCCAGAAGCACTGGGCGAGCCGGTTGCACTACGACTTCCGGCTCGAGCTCGGCGGCGTCCTGCTCAGCTGGGCGGTGCCCAGGGGCCCGTCGTTCGATCCGTCGAAGATGCAGATGGCAATCCACGTCGAAGACCACCCGCTGGCCTACGCCTCGTTCGAAGGCACGATCCCGCCGAAGCAGTACGGTGCCGGCAAGGTCATCGTGTGGGATCGTGGCAGCTGGGAGCCCGTCGGCAGCGCCGAAGAGGGCATGGCCAAGGGCAAGCTTCTCTTTCGCCTGCACGGCGAGAAGCTCGCCGGGCTGTGGGAGCTGGTTCACATCGCCAAGCCCGGCGACAAGCAGGACCCGTGGATGCTCTTCAAGAAGCGCGACCAATGGGCACGCCCGATCGCCGAATACGACGTGATCGCGGCACTGCCCGACAGCGTCGTCGCCAAGCCGCTCGGCCTGGTGGAAGCGCGCGAGCCGCGCGGCTCGCCGGCTCGCGCCGCGAAGGGCGCGTCCGAGGCAGCAGCCGAGCCCGACCTCGTCGCCGCCGTGAAGGCGCCTCTGCCGGAGAAGCTCGGGCCGCAACTCGCGACCCTCGTCGCAACGCCGCCGCCGGGCGCGTGGCTCGTCGAGACCAAGTTCGACGGCTACCGGGTCATGACGCGCATCGAGCACGGCCGGGCCCGCCTGACCACCCGCGGCGGCCACGACTGGACGGCGAAGCTGCGCCCGCTGGCCACCGCCATCGAAGCGCTCGGTGTCGACTCGGCCTGGCTCGACGGCGAGATCGTCGTCATGAACGATGCCGGCGTGCCCGACTTCAACGCCTTGCAGAACGCGATCGACAGCGCCGCCGGCGACGCCATCGAGTACTTCGTGTTCGATCTTCCATTCCACGGTGGCCTCGACCTGCGCCAGGTGCCCTTGCTCTCGCGCCGCTCGCTGCTGAAGAGCCTGCTCGACACGGCGCGGAGCGATCGTGTCCGCCTCAGCCAGACCTTCGATGCGCCACCCGCGCAGATGCTCGAAGCCGCGCGCCGCATGCATCTCGAAGGCATCATCCTCAAGCGCGCCGACGCGCCCTACGTGTCGCGGCGCAGCGAAACGTGGCTGAAGCTCAAGTGCTCGCTGCGCCAGGAGTTCGTCATCTGCGGCTTCACCGACCGCAACGGCGCCGCTGGCGAGGTGGGCAGCTTGCTGCTCGGCACCTACGAGCATGGCAAGCTCGAATACAGCGGCAATGTCGGCACGGGCTGGGACGCGAAGGCCGGCCGTGACCTGCACGCGCGGCTCGTCAAATTAGAGACCGACCGGCCGACGCTGGAGGTGGCTTCGATTCAGCCTCGCCGCTGGTCGCGCCGCACGGCCGGCACCGAGCGCTGGGTGAAGCCGCGGCTCGTGGCCGAGGTCTCGTTTCGCGAATGGACGCCCGAAGGGCACCTGCGGCATGCCGTCTTCGAAGCGCTGCGTGCCGACAAGGCAGCCAAAGCCGTGAGCCGCGAGGTCGCGTCGCCGACGATGGCGAAAGAGCCTGGAACGGCAACGCATTCGCGCACCACGACTCCCGGGCCGGCCACGACGAGCGTCAAGGTCACCCACCCCGAGCGCGTCATCGACGCCTCGACCGGGCTGACCAAGCTGGCCCTCGTTCGCTACTACGAAAGCATCGCCGAGCGCATCCTGCCGCATCTGAAGGACCGGCCCGTCTCGCTCGTGCGCGCGCCCGAGGGCATCGCTGGCGAGCTCTTCTTCCAGAAGCACCCGGAGACGCGCGTGCCCGGCCTGCGCGAGCTCGATCCGTCCCTCTGGCCCGGGCACTCGGCGCTGCTCGGCGTCGACACGCGCGAGGCGCTGCTCTCGGCCGCGCAGATGAACACCATCGAGTTCCACACCTGGAATTCGACGATCAAACACATCGACCGGCCCGATCGCATGATCTTCGACCTCGATCCGGGCGAAGGCGTCACCTGGGCGCAGGTGCAGGAGGCGGCGGTCCTCACCCGCACGATCCTCACCGAGCTGCATCTCGAGAGCTGGCTGAAGACGAGCGGTGGCAAGGGCCTGCACGTCGTCGTGCCGCTCGCGCCGAAGCTCGGCTACGACGTCGTCAAGCGCTTCTCGCGAGCGATCGTCCAGCATCTGGCGAAGACGATCCCGCAGCGCTTCGTGGCCAGGAGCGGCGGCGCGAACCGAGTCGGCCGCATCTTCGTCGACTACCTTCGCAACGGCCACGCCCAGACAACGGCGGCCGCCTTTTCGGCGCGCTCGCGGCCGGGGCTCGGCGTCTCGATGCCGGTCGCGTGGGAACAGCTCATGCAGCTGAGGAGCGCCGCGCAATGGACGATCCAGACCGCACGCGAATACCTGAGCTTCGAGCAGGCGGACCCGTGGTCCGGCTACTGGACGTCGAGGCAGACGATCGCCAAGGGCATGAAGACGCTCGGCTTCGAGCCGTAGGCACTTTGCAACGCCGCTGCCGCATCCGCGCCCGGCAAACGTGACAAGGCAAGGTTCTTGCCCGTATGCTGCCGGTCCGCCGCGGCGCAAGCGGGCGGATTCCCGAGACTTCGAGGAGCCTCCATGGCCGCGCGCTCGATCGCATCGCTTTCCCTTTCCTTCGGCCTCGTGTCGATTCCTGTCAAGCTCTACTCGGCGACCGAAAACTCGGCCACCGTGCGCTTCAACATGCTGGCCAAGGATGGTGCGCGCCTGAAGCAGCAGTACGTTTCCGAGAAAGACGGCCAGCCGGTCGAGCGGGCCGAGATGGTGAAGGGCTACGAGTTCGAGAAAGACCGCTTCGTCATCTTCCAGCCCGACGAGTTGAAGGCGCTGCAGGAAAGCCCGAGCCACACGATCGACATCGTCGCCTTCATTCCCGAGAAGGCGGTCGACCCGATCTTCTACGACAAGGCCTACTTCCTCGCGCCCGACAAGCGCGGCGCCAAGCCCTACAACCTGCTCCTCGAAGCGATGCGCCAGAGCGGCCGCTGCGCCCTGGCCAGGTGGGCATGGAAGGCCAAGCAATACGTGGTGCAGGTGCGCCCCGCCGAAGACGGCCTCGTGCTGCAGCAGCTGCTCTACGCCGACGAAGTGCGCTCGATGAAGGAGCTCGACATCGAGAAGATCGCCGTCTCGCCCGCCGAGCTGAAGCTCGCGATGCAGCTCATCGAGCAGATCAGCGAAGACAGCTACGACCCGACGATGTTCGAGGACGAGGAGAAGAAGCGCATCCTCGCCGCCATCGACGAGAAGATCGCCGGCAAGCACATCGTCGCCAACGAGCCGCACGAGACGGGGTCGACCGGTGGCCAGGTCATCGATCTCGTCGAGGCCCTGCGTGCGAGCCTGGGCGCTCGCGGTGCGGCCAGGGCCACGCCGGCCGCCAAGGTGGTTGCGCCCGCGGCGGCAGCCGCGGAACCACCGAAAGAGCGCAAGGGCGTCAAGCGCGCAGCAAAGGCCGAGGCCGTGGCCGAAGCGCCAACCCGGGCGCGCGCGAAGAAGTGACGTGACGACGAGCGCGCCGGCGCAAGCTTCCTACACCGTTCGTAGCATCGAGGAGATGCTGGGCCTTTCGCGCAGCGTCGTCACGAGCCTCGTCGCGGCCGGCTTCGTGGCGCCGAGCCGCGGGCGGCGCAACGAATATCGCTTCAGCTTCCGCGACGTCGTCCTCCTGCGTACCGCCGTCGACCTGCGTGCGGCGCATATCGCGCCGCGCAAGATCCTCGCCGCCTTGCGCAAGCTGAAGGCGAGCCTGCCGGCCGAGCTGCCGCTGACGGGCTTGCGCATCACCGCCGTCGGCAACGACGTGACGGTCCGCGACGGCAACTCGCAATGGCAGGCCGAGTCGGGCCAGCTGGTGATGGATTTCGAGCTCACCGCGGCCAAGGGCAGCGTCAGTTTTCTCCAGCATGCGCCGCACGATCGCGCCCCGGCACGCGAAGAACAGCCGGCGGGCGACGCGGCGAGCTGGTTCAGCCGCGGCGAGGCGCTCGAAAGGAGCGACGCGGCGGCGGCCGAAGCCGCCTACCGCAAGGCACTGGCGCTCGACCCGGGGCTCGCCGACGCGGCGCTCAACCTCGGGGCGTTGCTCTGCGAAGCGCAGCGCTGCGACGAAGCTGTCACCTTGTACGACGAAGCCGTGCGGCGCAGTCCGAACGAGGCCTTGCTGCACTTCAACCGCGCCATCGCGCTCGAAGACCTGGGCCGGCTCGCCGACGCGCTCGCGAGCTACAACGCCAGCCTGCGCCTGGCGCCCGACCTGGCCGACGCCCACTTCAACGCGGCACGCCTGCACGAGCAGCTGGGCGACGCGAAGCAGGCCGTGCGGCATCTGAGCGCTTATCGGCGCTTGCAGCGCCGTTAGGCTCGACGCTCTTTCGAGCATTGTCTTGTCGAGCGGCACGAGGTAGCCGTCGCTCGGGGCGCCTGCCTCGCTCTCCGTTCCGCCCGCGCGAGCGCCGATAGAATTCCCGGCGCTGCCAAGGCCTCTGCAACGGCACGCCTCCGCGCGCGAGCGCTTGACCGGTTCTATCAGCGAAGTCCTGCGAGCCTTGAAAGGGAGCGCGCCGATGCAACAGGAGAACTCGGAAAGTGCCGCCGTGGCATTGCCGGCTGCTGTGCGTCGCTACCGCGATCTGCCGGGCCCGAAGGGCCTGCCGCTGCTCGGCAATGCGCTGCAGATCGACAAGACCTGCATCCACGAGCAGTTCGCGGCATGGTCGCGCGAGTACGGGCCCTTCTTTCGCGCGCGCATCGGCCCGCGCCGCTTGCTCGTCATCACGGACCATGCGGTCATCGGCTCGGTGCTGCGCGACCGGCCCGATCGTTTCCGCAGGCCGACGAACCACGGCGACATCGTGCGCGAGATGGGCTTCGAGCAAGGCCTCTTCTTCGCCAACGACGAGGCGTGGAAGCGGCAGCGGCGCATGGTCATGGCGGCCTTCGACCCTGGGCATGTCAAGGCCTACTTTCCGACGCTTCTCAGCGTCGTGCAGCGGCTCGAAGGCCGCTGGCGCAAGGCGGCGCAAGCGGGCACCAATATCGACCTGCAGGCCGACCTGATGCGCTACACCGTCGATGCGATCGCCGGCCTGGCCTTCGGCTCCGACGTCAACACGCTCGAATCCGACGAAGACGTCATCCAGCGCCACCTCAACCGCATCTTCCCGGCCATCTCGCGCCGAGTGCTGGCCTCGCTGCCGTATTGGCGGTACTTCAAGCTACCGGCCGATCGTGCGCTCGAGCGCAGCGTCGGCGAAGTGAAGCGGGCGATCGAAGGCTTCATCGCGCAGGCGCGCCAGCGCATGCGCGACGAGCCCGGGCTGAAGAGCCGCCCCAGCAACCTGCTCGAAGCCATGATCGCCGCAGCGGACGAAGCCGGCAGCGGCGCCGACGATCGCGACATCGCCGGCAACGTATTCATGATGCTGGTGGCGGGCGAAGACACCACGGCCAACACCCTGGCCTGGATGATTGACCTGCTGCACCGCAACCCCGAGGCACTGCGGCGAGCGCGTGAAGAAGTGCGGCGCGTCGCGCCGGACGCGACGCGCTTCACTCTCGAACAGATGGCCGATCTCGAGTACGTCGAGGCCTGCATCAACGAGACGATGCGGCTCAAGCCCGTCGCGCCGCTCATGCCCTCGCAGGCCAACCGCGACACCACCATCGGCGACGTCGAGGTGCCAGCCCATACCTTCGTCGTGGGGGTGATGCGGCGCGACTCGCTCGACGAGCGCTACTTTCCCGACCCGGAAAAGTTCGATCCGGATCGATGGCTGGCGGACACGTCTCGTGCGCCGAACGCCAAATCGACGACGCGGGTTTCCATGCCCTTCGGCGCCGGGCCGCGCCTGTGCCCTGGCCGCTACCTCGCGTTGCTGGAAATGAAGATGGCGATGGCCATGCTGCTCGGCAGCTTTTCGCTCGAGCGCGTCGGCACGCACGACGGCAAGCCGGCGCGGGAGATGTTCGCTTTTGCGATGGGGCCGGTGGGGCTGAGGATGAGACTGGGCATGGAGCCGTTGGTTTGATTGACAACGAAGGCCATTGTTGGCAGGAAAGCGGGTACCGGTCTAGCAGCCGGGAAGCGCTGGTGGCTACGTTCGAGTCCGACGTAGCGGCAGGTCTCACCAGACGGAGCTGACGTTAACGTCTAAGCTCACTGGTCCAACACCAGGAAGCCTTTCGGAGACGCCACCATGCCCCACCTCCCCGGCCTCGCCTTCGACCTCGGCGAAACCATCGGCATGCTGCGCGACACCGTGCAGCAGTTCGCCGACGACGAGATCGCGCCGCGCGCGGCGGAAATCGACTCCAAGAACCTTTTCCCCGCCGACCTCTGGAAGAAGCTCGGTGCGCTCGGCCTGCACGGGATGACGGTGAAGGAGGAATACGGCGGCAGCGATCTCGGCTACCTGGCGCACATCGTGGCGATGGAAGAGGTCTCGCGCGCTTCGGCTTCGGTCGGCCTTTCGTACGGCGCGCATTCGAACCTCGCGGTCAACCAGCTGCATCGCAACGGCAGCGAGGCGCAGAAGAAGAAGTACCTGCCCAAGCTTGTCTCGGGCGAGCACGTGGGCGCGCTCGCGATGAGCGAGCCGAACGCGGGGTCGGATGTGGTGAGCATGAAGCTGCGCGCCGACGCGAAGGGCGACCGCTACGTGCTCAACGGCTCGAAGATGTGGATCACCAACGGCGGCGATGCCGACACGATGATCGTCTATGCCAAGACAGACGTGAACGGCGGCCCAAGCGGCATCACCGCCTTCATCGTCGAGAAGGGCTTGCGGGGTCTCTCGTTCGGAGCGAAGCTCGACAAGCTGGGCATGCGCGGCTCGAACACCTGGCCCGTGTTCTTCTCCGACTGCGAAGTGCCGGCCGAAAACGTGCTCGGCAGGGAAGGCGGCGGCGTCAAGGTGCTGATGAGCGGGCTCGACTACGAGCGCGCCGTGCTCTCCGGCGGGCCGCTCGGCATCATGGCCGCGTGCATGGACGTGGTGCTGCCCTTCGTCCACGAGCGCAAGCAGTTCGGCCAGTCGATCGGCGAGTTCCAGCTCATGCAGGGCAAGATCGCCGACATGTACACGACGTGGTCGGCCTCGCGCGCCTACGTCTACGCGGTCGGCCAGGCCTGCGACCGCGGCGACCANNAAGGCGACGTGGATGGCCGGCGAGGCGATCCAGGCGCTCGGCGGCGTCGGCTACACCAACGAGTACCCGGCCGGGCGCCTGTGGCGCGACGCCAAGCTCTACGAGATCGGCGCCGGCACGAGCGAGATCCGGCGCATGTTGATCGGGCGCGAGCTGTACGCGGAGTCGATGTGATTTCGGCCAGCGCACGTAAGGCCAGGTGCTATTCTGTTTGGCATGATCGACTGCTCCTCCTGCGAAGTTGTTGAGCGAGACGCTGAGCGCTTCAGCGGCACATGGGTTTCCCGGGGCACGCGCGCGCCGGTCGCCGCCTTCTTCGAAAACCTCGAGGACGGGGCCGTGGCCGCCGATTTCGTCGAATGGTTCCCTGGCGTGACGCTCGAGCAGGTTCGAGCGGTTCTCGAGCACGCCGCGCGGAGCGCGCTCACGACTGCGTAAGTGCAAATCCTGTTCGACCAGGGGGCGCCGGCGCCGCTTCGCCAATTCCTGTCGCATCACACGATTTCCACCGCCTACGAACGCGGGGGGTCCACGCTGAAGAACGGCGAACTGCTCCAGGCCGCAGAAGGCGCTGGCTTCACCGTGTTTGCCACGACAGACAATCTGAAGTATCAGCACAATCTCGGCGCGCGCCGTATCGCTATCGTCGTGCTGAGCACCACGAGTTGGCCGCGCATTCGCCTGGTCACCGAACAGGTGGCGCAGGTCATCGATGGAGGGCGGCTCCCGGGAGCTACACCGAAGTGAATATTCCATGAGTCATCGAAGTTCCTGCGCCGGGAGTCCGTGATGCCCGCGTTGAAGTCGCGTATCGACACGCGCTCCGAGGAGTTCAAGGCCAACGCGGTGTTCCTGCAAGCCCAGGTCGACGACCTGCGCACCAAGGCGGCCGAGATCGCGAACGGCGGTGACGCCAGGTCGCGCGAGCGCCACGCGGCGCGCGGCAAGCTTCTGCCGCGCGAGCGCGTCGACGGCCTGCTCGATGCCGGTACGCCGTTCCTCGAGATCGGCCAGCTCGCGGCCTACGGCATGTACGACGCCGAGGCGCCGGCGGCGGGCATGATCGCCGGCATCGGCCGTGTGCATGGGCAGGAATGCATGATCGTCGCCAACGATGCGACGGTGAAGGGCGGCACCTATTACCCGATGACGGTGAAGAAGCATCTGCGCGCGCAGGAGATCGCGATGCAGAACCGGCTGCCGTGCATCTATCTCGTCGATTCCGGCGGCGCCTTCCTGCCACGCCAGGACGAGGTGTTCCCCGACCGCGAGCACTTCGGCCGCATCTTCTTCAACCAGGCCAACATGAGCGCGCAGGGCATCGCCCAGATCGCGGTCGTGATGGGCTCGTGCACGGCCGGCGGCGCCTACGTGCCGGCGATGAGCGACGAAACCGTCATCGTCAAGAACCAGGGCACGATCTTCCTTGGCGGGCCGCCGCTGGTGAAGGCGGCCATCGGCGAGATCGTGACGGCCGAAGAGCTCGGCGGCGGCGACGTGCACACGCGGCTTTCCGGCGTCGCCGATCACCTCGCCGACGACGACCGGCATGCCCTGGCCATCGCCCGGCGCATCGTCGCCAGCCTCAACCGCACGAAGCCCGAGACCGTCAGCTTCGAAGCGAGCGAAGAGCCGCTCTACGATCCGAAAGAGATCTACGGCGTCATTCCGCAGGACACGAAGAAGCCCTACGACGTGCGCGAGGTCATCGCCCGCGTCGTCGACGGCTCGCGCTTCGACGAGTTCAAGGCGCGCTACGGCGCGACGCTCGTCACCGGCTTCGCCCGGCTCTACGGCATGCCGGTCGGCATCGTCGCCAACAACGGCATCCTCTTTTCCGAATCGGCGCAGAAGGGCGCCCACTTCATCGAGCTCTGCGCCGAGCGGCGCGTGCCGTTGATCTTTCTGCAGAACATCACCGGCTTCATGGTCGGCAAGAAGGTCGAGAACGCCGGCATCGCGCGCGACGGCGCCAAGATGGTGACGGCGGTGGCCACAGTGCAGGTGCCCAAGCTGACGGTGCTGATCGGCGGCTCGTTCGGCGCCGGCAACTACGGCATGTGCGGGCGGGCCTACTCGCCGCGCTTTTTGTGGATGTGGCCGAACGCGCGCATCAGCGTCATGGGCGGCGAGCAGGCGTCTTCGGTGCTCGCCACCGTCAAGCGCGACGGCATCGAGGCCCGCGGCGGCACGTGGAGCGCCGAGGAAGAGCGCGCCTTCAAGGCGCCGCTGCTCGAGCAATACGAGCACCAGGGCCACCCATACTACGCGAGCGCGAGGCTGTGGGACGACGGCGTCGTCGATCCGGCCGACACCCGCCGCGTGCTGGGCCTGTCGCTGGCGGCGACGCTGAATGCACCGATTGCGGCCACGAAATTCGGCGTCTTCCGGATGTGAAGCTGCTGCTTCGCGCCGCCGTCGTACTGGCGTTGCTCGCCCCGGCGCTGGTCAGCGCGCAAGCGCCTGCCGTGTCGGGCGGCGACACGCCGCACGCCGCGGCGCATCGCCGCCTGCAGGTGCAGTTCCAGAAGGCGCTCGAAGCCGGGCCCGCGGCGGCGCTCGCGTTCGCGACGAAGCGCTTCGACGCGGCGGCCACGCTCGGCCTCGACGACCCCGCTCGCGCCGACGCCTTCGAGCTCATGGCGCAGGCCGATCTCGCCGCACAGCGCTACCGGGAGGCGCTTCCTCTGGCCACCGAGGTGGTTCGCATTCGCCGCCTGGCGCGGCCGCCCGAGCACGAGCAGCTCGCCCTCGCCCTCGGCCTGAACGCGACGCTGCTCTTCGCCGCCGATCGCAGCGAAGAGTCCGACGCTCAACTGCGCGAATCGCTCGACGAATACCGCCGCGCCTTCGGTCCGCACGACGTTCGCCTGGCGCAGAAGCTCGAAGGGCAGGCCGAGCTCGTGCAGAAGGGATTCGGCCGGACGCCGTGGGTGATCGAGCTGCTTCGCGAGGCCGCGGCGATCCGCGAAGGCGACGCTGCGAGCTCGCGCGGCAAGCTCGCCGAGACGCTGGTCGAGCTCTCGATCCACGAGATGAATGCGAGCGAATACGGCGCCTGCGAAGCCCATCTCGCGCGCGCCGCGGCCGTGCTCGAGGCCGGTTTGGCGACGCACCGCGACGATGAGGAATGGAAGGCGCTGCTGGTGCAGGCGCTCGTCCTGAAAAGCGGTCTCGCGGGCAAGCTCGCGAATCCGGGCGAAGCGCTTCGCCTGGCGCGCCAGGCTCAGGCGATCGCTTTCGCCGATCGGGCGACGCGCGTCGAGATGCAGCTCGTCATCATCGAGGCGCTCGGCACGCAGCTCGAACTGAGCGGCGACATCGACGGCGCGATCCGCGAAGAGAAAAGGATCCTCGAGACGATCGCCGGCAACGCCGACCTCTTCGAGAGCCATCGGCTCGATCCGCGGGTACAGGGCGATTCGCTGCTCTCGCTGGCCAAGCTCTACCTGCAAAAAGATGATCTGCCCGAGGCACGCACGGCGCTTGTCGAGGCGCGGCAAGGGCTCGGCGACAGCGAGGGCGTGCTGTTCGCCTTCGCCGAGCTCGAGCGCAAGGGCGGCGACGAAGCGCAAGCGCTGGCGCACTACCGCGCGGCGCTCAAGCTACGCAAGGAAAGCGCCAGCGAGGTGACCGTCCTGTTCGGCACCAACCGCGAGCCTCTGCCCGGCGGCGAAGCCGGACGATTCGGCGGCGAACCAAGCGAGACCCTGCGCCTGGGCAGCGCCGAGGTGCTCGTGCCGGGCGCGCAATTCTCGACGAAGGCGTGGCTGCGGCCGTCGAGCGAGCCGCTGCTACCCGTCGGGCATGCGACGAACGCGGCGCGGCTGCTGATCCGCGCCAAGCGCGTTCTCGACGAGCCGGCCTTTCGCGCCCGCGCCAGCACGCTCATGAAGGCGGCGCGCCTCGATCCGCAGGCCGCGCTCGTTTTCGTGCACGGCTTCAACGTGACCTTCGACGAGGCCCTGCAGCGCGGCGCGCAACTCGCGCGCGACCTCAACTTCGACGGGCCGGTGTTCGTCTTCTCGTGGCCTTCGAAGGGTTCGCTGCTGCGCTACGGTGCCGACCGATCGAGCGCCGATGCGGCGGCCCGTTCGCTGATCGCCTTCCTCGGCCAGGTCGTCGCGGCCACCGGCGCGAAGCAGGTTCACGTTCTCGCGCACAGCATGGGCAACCGGGTGCTGCTGCCGAGCCTGGTGAAGATCGAGCGCGATGCGCAAAGCCCGGTTCGCGAGCGGCTCGGCGAGATCATCCTCGCCGCGCCGGCAGTGCCGGAACGCGACTTCGAGGCGTGGCTCGACGACATCGTCGCGCACGGCGGCAGCCGCCTCACGCTCTACGCATCGAGTGTCGACCGGGCGATGCAGGTCGGCTGGTATCGCGAATGGGGCACGACGCTGGCGGGATACACCTCCAGGGGCGCCCCTCTCGTGCACGCCGGCCTGCAGAGCATCGACATCTCGAAGGCCGCGAGCGGCGACCTGCTCGATCTCAACCACGATGTGTTCGCATCGAACCCCGTGATGTCGGAAGACATCCGCCAGCTGCTGCAAAGCGGCTCGCGGCTCGCGCCCGACCGGCGGCTGCCGACGCTCGTGCCGAAGTATGCCGGCGCCGGCACCGGCGCGCCGGCGTACTGGTCGTACGAGCCGGCACAGCGCCAATGACGCCAGACGCCCGACCGCAACCGAAGGCCACGCATGTTCACCAAGATATTGATCGCCAACCGCGGCGAAATCGCCTGCCGTGTCATCAAGACGGCGCGAAAGATGGGCATCGCCACGGTCGCCGTGTATTCCGACGCCGACGCGAACGCGCGCCACGTTCGCCTGGCCGATGAAGCCGTGCACATCGGCCCGGCCGCGGCGCGCGAGTCGTACCTCGTCGGCGGGAAGATCATCGCGGCGGCGAAGGCGACCGGGGCGCAGGCGGTGCATCCCGGCTATGGGTTTCTTTCCGAAAACGATGCCTTCGCCGAGAGTTGCGCCGCAGAAGGCGTCGTCTTCATCGGCCCGCCGGCCTCGGCCATCCGTGCGATGGGCTCCAAATCGGCCGCGAAGACTTTGATGCAGAAGGCCGGCGTGCCGCTCACGCCCGGCTACCACGGCGAAGCGCAGGATCCGGAGCTGCTCGCGAAGGAAGCGGCGAAGATCGGCTACCCGGTGCTCATCAAGGCGAGCGCGGGCGGCGGCGGCAAGGGCATGCGCCGCGTCGACGCGGCGGCGGATTTCGCGGCCGCGTTGCTGTCGTGCAAGCGCGAGGCGGCCAACGCCTTCGGCGACGACCGCGTCCTCATCGAGCAATACGTCCTCAAGCCGAGGCACATCGAGATCCAGGTGTTCGCCGACAGCTTCGGCGAATGCGTCTATCTCTTCGAGCGCGACTGCTCGGTTCAGCGCCGGCACCAGAAGGTGCTCGAGGAGGCGCCGGCGCCGGGCATGACGGGCGAGCGTCGCGCCGCGATGGGCCGGGCGGCGGTCGAGGCGGCGAAGGCCGTCGGCTACGTCGGCGCCGGCACCGTCGAGTTCATCGCCCCTCCCGACGGGCGCTTCTACTTCATGGAGATGAACACGCGCCTGCAGGTCGAGCACCCGGTGACGGAGATGATCACCGGGCTCGATCTGGTCGAGTGGCAGCTGCGCGTCGCCTTCGGCGAGCGCCTGCCGAAGCGGCAGGGCGAGCTGGCCCTGTCGGGCCACGCGATCGAGGCGCGCATCTACGCCGAAGATCCGCAACGAGGCTTCCTGCCTTCGACGGGCAGGCTCGCCTACCTCGTGCCGCCGCTCGAATCGGCGCACGTGCGCGTCGATACCGGCGTCGAGGAGGGCGATGCGATCACGCCCTTCTACGACCCGATGATCGCCAAGCTCATCGTTCACGACGACGACCGCGCTTCGGCGCTGGCGCGGATGCGCGATGCGCTGGCGAGCTACCGCATCGTCGGCGTCGCCAACAACGTCGAGTTCCTCGGCCGGCTCGTCGCGACGCCTTCGTTCGCGAACGCCGATCTGGACACCGCACTCATCGAGCGCGAGCACGAGGCGCTCTTCGCGGCTCCGGCGAAGGCCGGCGGCGATGTCTGGCTCGTCGCCGCGCTGGCCGAAGTCGAGCGCGACAGGAAGGCAGCGCGCGACGCGGCCTCGCGCGCGCCGGACGCCGGCTCGCCCTGGCGCACGCTCGACGGCTGGCGTCTCAACGGGCGCGCCGCGCGGCGCATGATCTTTCGCCTCGGCGACGATTCGCACGAGGTCGATGCGCTGGCGGGCACCGAAGGCGGCTGGACGCTCTTCGTCGACGGCGCGGCGCATGCCGCCTCGGCGCATGCCCACGGCCATGGCCTGCTGACGGCGACGCTCGGCGAACGGCGCATCGCCGCGAGCGTCGTCGTCTCGGGCGACCGTCGCCATGTCTTCGTCGGCGGGCGCGCCCACGCGCTCCAGTTCATCGATCCGCTCGGCGTCGTCGGTGGCGAGCACGAGGAAGAAGGCAGCGGCCTGGTCTCGCCGATGCCGGGCAAGGTGATCGCGCTCATCGCGGCGCCGGGCGCCGCGGTCGAAAAGGGCGCGCCGCTGCTCGTGCTCGAAGCGATGAAGATGGAGCACACCATCAGCGCCCCGCGCGCCGGCACCGTGAAGCGCTTTCGCTTCGCGGCCGGCGATCAGGTGGCCGAGGGCGTCGAGCTGGTCGAGTTCGAGTGAGGCGCTCCGGGACCGTTCGCCAGTTCAGGCGGGGTGGCCGTCGCGGCGCCGAATGCGGGTCAGCGCTTCGCCCAGCGTGTCCCGCGCGATGGCCAGGTCTTAGCTCGCCGGACTCCGAAGCCACCAACCGTCGCTGAGGCCGAAGTACCGGCACAAACGCAGGTCCGTATCGGCGGTGATGGACCGCTTGCCGGCAACGATGTCGCCGATGCGCTGCGGCGGCACGCCAACGTCCTTGGCCAGGCGGTACTTGGTCAGACCCATGGGCTTCAGGAACTCTTCCTCGAGCATCTCATATCGGAGGCCTCGCCGGCGGCGTGGATTTTGCACGATTGATATGATCACCCCAGTGATAATATAAATTGTTATTGGCATTCGTGGCCGATGGCGGGATGACAACGCAGTGGATCGGCTGAAGAATTTCGGATTCCTTCTCAAGGACGTGAGCCGCCGCTACGTGCTGCGCTTCGAGCGGCACGCGGCCGCGATGTCGCTGACGCTGGTGCAGTGCCGGGCGCTCGCCCACCTCGAGAAGAACGAAGGCATCAGCCAGGCGCGGCTCGCCGAGCTGACCGACGTCGAGCCGATGGCGATGGTCCGTATCCTCGACCGCATGGAAGCCGACGGCGTGATCGAGCGCCGGCCCGACCCCGACGACCGGCGCGCCCGCCGCCTCCATCTCACGGCCAAGGCCGGGCCGTTGCTCGACGAGATCTGGCGCCTCGCTGCCCTGACCCGCGCCGAGACCTTCGCCGGCATCGCCCGCGCCGAGCGCGAAGCGTTCGTCGGCGTGCTGGAGCGTCTCGATACCAACCTCTGCGCCCTCGACGCCGAGCCGGCCCACGCCGGACGGCCGGTGGCCAGAACGGCCAGCGGCAAGAGCCGCGCGCGCCGTTTGCCCACGAAGCAGCAACCATGAACGCATCCACTGCGAGCGAGCAAGCCGCCAGCGCCCCGCCGCCGGCGTCTCCTTTGCCCCCGCCGCCGGCGCAGGACTGGAAGAAGCGCCTGCGCCTGCCGCTCATGCTGTTCGGCCCCGTCGTCGTCGCCCTCGTCGCGGCCTACTTCTACCTGGGCGGCGGTCGCTATGAATCGACCGACGACGCCTACGTGCAGGCGGCGCGCGTCGCGATCAGCGCCAACGTTGCGGGCCGCGTCTCGGAGCTCGACGTGCGCGAGAACCAGCACGTGCGCCAGGGCGACGTGCTGTTTCGCCTCGACGACGCGCCGTTTCGCATCGCCGTCGACGAAGCGAGCGCGCAGCTCGCGGCGGCGCGCCTGCAGGTCGAATCGCTGAAGGCGAACTACCGGCAGCGCCAGGCCGAGCTCGTCTCGGCCGAGGACACGCTCGTCTTCCAGCAGCGCGAGCTCGAGCGCCAGCAAAAGCTCCTCGGCTCGGGCATCGCCTCGCAGCTGCAGGTCGATCGCGTCTCGCATGCGCGCGACGAGGCGCGCACGCAGGTGGCCGGCGTGCAGCAGCAGATCAGTGCCGTGGTCGCCAGCCTCGGCGGCAATCCGAACATCGCGCCCGACAGGCATCCCGCCGTGCAGCAGGCGCAGGCGCGCCTCGACCGAGCCAAGCTCGATCTCTCGTACACGACCGTGACGGCGCCGAGCGACGGCGTCGTCACCCGCGTCGATCAGCTGCAGGTGGGCAGCTCTATCAATGCCTCGGCGCCGGTGTTCGCGCTGGTCTCGACGGGCGATATCTGGATCGAGGCCAACTTCAAGGAAGACCAGCTCACGCATATGCGCGCCGGCCAGGCGGTGACGGTCAAGGTCGACAGCTATCCGGGCAAGACCTTCGAAGGCGAGGTGGCGAGCCTGAGCCCGGGCACGGGCTCGCAGTTCTCGGTCCTGCCGCCCGAGAACGCGACGGGCAACTGGGTCAAGGTCGTGCAGCGGCTGCCGGTGCGGGTTCGTCTCGGCCGCATCGATCCGGCCTATCCGCTGCACGCCGGGCTGAGCGCCGACGTGAGCGTCGATACGCAATACCGCCGCCATCTCTTCGGCGCCGCCGACGTGAGCTCCGACGGCACGGCGGTCTCGAGCCGGTGAGCGCCGTGGCTGCCGAAGGCGCGGCGGCGACGGCGCCGCCGCATCGCGGCCTCATCACGCTCTCGGTGATGCTCGCCTCGATCATGCAGGCGCTCGACAACACGATCGCCAACGTCGCCCTGCCGCGCATCCAGGGGTCGCTCTCGGCGACGCAGGACCAGATGACCTGGGTGCTGACCTCCTACATCATCGCTGCCGCGATCATGACGCCGCTCTCCGGCTGGCTCGCCGGGCAGGTCGGGCGCAAGCGCGTCTTCCTGTTCTCGGTGGTCGGCTTCACCGTCGCCTCGGCGCTCTGCGGCCTGGCCGGGACGCTGCCGGAGATCGTGCTCGCGCGCTTGCTGCAAGGCCTCTGCGGCGCGGCGCTGATCCCGATGTCGCAGGCCGTGCTCCTCGACATCAACCCGCCGAAGGAGCACGCCAAGGCGATGGCGATCTGGGTCATGGCCGTCACCATCGGGCCGATCCTCGGGCCGGCGCTCGGCGGCTGGCTGACCGAGAACTACAACTGGCGCTGGGTCTTCTACATCAACGTGCCGTTCGGCATCCTCGCCTTCCTCGGCATCCTGAGCTTCATGCCGGAAACGCAGCGGCGCAAGTCGCGCTTCGATTTCTTCGGCTTCACGGCCCTGAGCCTGGCCATCGGTGCCTTCCAGCTGATGCTCGATCGCGGCCAGCTCAAGGACTGGTTCGCCTCGAGCGAAATCTGGGTCGAGGCGATCGTCGCCGGCCTCGCCTTCTATCTCTTCGTCGTGCACATGCTGACGACGACGAAGGCGCCGTTCATCAGCCCGGCCATGTTCAAGGACCGCAACTTCGTGACCGGCAACTTCTTCATCTTCGTCGTCGGCGTCGTCCTCTTCGCGACGCTGGCGCTGCTGCCGCCGCTGCTCCAGGACCTGCTGAACTATCCGGTCGTGCTCGCCGGGCTCGTCACCGCGCCGCGTGGCTTCGGCACGCTGGCCGCCATGCTCATCGTCGGGCGCCTCATGGGCAGGATCGACACACGGATCATCATCGCCACCGGCTTTGCCCTCACCGCGTTCTCGCTCTGGCAGATGACGGACTTCTACCTGCAGATGGGCACGGCTTCGGTCGTCTGGTCGGGGCTCGCGCAGGGGCTCGGCACGGGGTTCGTCTACGTGCCTCTGGCGGCCATCACCTTCGCGACGCTGTCGCCGCAGTTCCGCAACGAAGGCACGGCGGTGTTCAGCCTCATCCGCAACATCGGCAGCAGCGTCGGCATCTCGGTCGTGACGACGCTGCTGACGCGCAACACGCAGGCGATGCATTCGCGGCTGGCCGAGCAGGTGACGCCGTTCAGCGACGTGATGCACGCGCAGGCACCGGACGCGTTCACGAGCGCCAGCGGCCTCGCCGCGCTCAACGCCACCGTGAGCAGCCAGGCGGCGATGATCGCCTACAACGACGATTTCAAGCTGATGATGGTGCTGACGCTGTGTGCCGTGCCCCTCGTCGGGCTGCTGCGGCGCGGCGCTGCGGCGCGCGACAACGCACCCGTGGCGATCGAATGAACGGTCGCCGCTCGAGCTCCGCGCTCGCGTTCGCCGGCGCGCTCTGCGCCGCGGCGCTGGCCGGCTGTGCCGCGGGCCCGAACTTCGTACGGCCCGAACCCCCGGCGGCCGATCGCTACACAGCGCAGCATTTGCAGATCGAGGCGGCGCCGGGCGCGGGCGATGCGGCGCAGCACGTCGAGCTCGGCGACCCGCTCGGGCCCGAGTGGTGGCGCCGCTTCGGCTCCGACGCGCTGGACGACATCGTCGCGCGCGCCCTGGTCGGCAATCGCACGCTCGCCGCGGCCGCGGCGACGCTGGCGCAAGCGCAGGAGCTCGCCGCGGCCGCGGCTGGCACGCTGGCGCCGCAGGTCGGCCTGACGGCGGGCATCGGCCGCCAGAAATATGGCGAGGAGTTTCTCGGCAGCCTGCCGAAGCCGCCGCCCTTCACCTATTTCGCGGTCGGGCCGACGGTGAGCTATACGCTCGACTACACCGGCGGCGAGGCCCGTTCGGTCGAGCAGCGATTCGCGCTGGCCGACGTGCAGCGGCAGCAGCTCGAAGCGGCGCGCCTGGCGGTGGCCGGCAACGCGGTGATGCAATCGCTGCGCATCGCTTCGCTGCGCGCGCAGATCGCGACGCTCGATGCCATCCTCGACCAGGATCGCGAGAACCTGAAGCTGGTGCACATGGCCTTCGACGCTGGCTCGGTGTCGCGGCTCGACATCGTCAGCGCCGAGAGCCAGCTCGCCAGCGACACGACGCTGCTGCCGCCGCTGCGCCAGGAGCTGAGCCTCGCCGAGCACGCGCTCGCCATCGTCCTCGGCCGGCCACCCGCCGGCGCATCGTTGCCCGAGCTCGATCTCGCCCGGCTGACGCTGCCGCGCGAGTTGCCGGTGAGCCTGCCTTCCGAGCTGGCGCGCCGCCGCCCCGACATCCTCGCTGCCGAGGCCCAGCTGCATGCGGCCACGGCGGCCGTCGGCGTCGCCGACGCCAACCTCTATCCGCACATCACCCTCAGTGCCACGGCCGGGCAGCAGAGCGCGACGCTGGCGCATCTCTTCGATCGCTCGAGCAGCGTCTGGGGCTTGGCGGCAGGCCTCGTCGCGCCGATCTTCGACGGCGGCACGCTGCGCGCCGAGCAGCGCGCCTCGGCCGAGGCGTTGCGCGCGAGCGCGGCGATCTACGAGCAGACGGTGCTCGTCGCGTTCGGCCAGGTCGCCGATTCGCTGCAGGCGCTCGACCATGGCGCCGAGCAGTTGCAGGCGCAATCGCGGGCGCAGGAGGCGGCCCGCGACAACCTCGAGCTGACGCGCAAGAGCTATCACGAAGGCAACGTCGGCGTGCTGCAGGTGCTCGATGCCGAGCGGCTCTACCAGCAGGCGCGCCTCGGCTACGTGCGGGCCGAAGCGCAGCGCTACAGCGACACGGCGCAGCTCTTTCTCGCCCTCGGCGGTTCGGGACCGGCGACGACGCGGCTGCCGTACGATTTGCAAGGGCCTTGAGCTTCGAGCGTCATCTTCGTTTCGACGGAACCGGGCGCGATTCCTTGGTGAGAGTTCGGCGCCAGCCGCGGGAAGGACAGAGCGATGCGAATGGTCGGGACGGGTGAATTCGAAGGCGGCTCGGTCTTCATCGACGGCGACTGGAAGCCGCTCTCCGAAGGCAAGGTCTCGCTCTTCGACTGGGGCTTCACGCGCTCCGATGTGACCTACGACGTGGCGAGCGTCTGGCACGGCGCGTTCTTTCGCCTCGACGATCACCTCGACCGCTTCTTCTCCAGCCTCGATAAGCTGCGCATGAAGATTCCCTACAGCCGCGCCGAGGTGCGGCAGATCCTGCACGGCTGCGTCAAGGCCGGTGGCCTCCAGGACGCGTACGTCGCGATGCTCTGCACCCGCGGCGTGCCGCCGCGCGGCGCCCGCGATCCGCGCCTGGCGACGAACCGTTTCTACGCCTACGCGTTGCCTTTCGTCTGGATCGCGCCACCCGAAAAGCAGGCTCAGGGCATCGATCTGCACGTCAGCGGACGCCTGCGCATCGCGCCCGAGTCGGTGGATCCGACGATCAAGAACTACCACTGGATCGACCTCGTACTCTCGCTCTTCGACGCCTACGACCGCGGTGCCGACACGAGCTGCGTCGTCGACGCGCAAGGCAACGTCGCCGAAGGGCCGGGCTTCAACGTCTTCATGGTCAAGGGCGGCGTCGTTCGCACGCCCGATCGCGGCGTTCTCGAAGGCATTTCGCGCCGGACCGTGATCGAGCTCTGCGGCACGCTCGGCATTGCCTTGCGCATCGAGCCCGTGCCCGCTACCGATCTCGCGTCGGCCGACGAGGTCTTCATCAGCTCGACCGGCGGCGGCGTGCTGCCGATCGCGAAGATCGACGGCCGGCCGATCGCCGAGGTATTCCCCGGGCCGATCACGAAGCGCCTGCAGGACGCCTACTGGGCGCTGCACGACGACCCACGCTTTCGCGATCCGGTCGAGTATTGAAGGCGAGGATCGCGAAGAGCGATGCGCCGGGCGCAGCGCGCTGGGCCTGGGCGGGCTTGCAAAGGAGGCCTGCCCACCCCAGTTGCGCAGCTCGAGGCCGGTGCCGGCCGTTCGGCGGATTCGCTGCTGCCGGGCGCGGCGTACCTTTGCGGCATCGAAGGAACGGAAAGAACGAGCCCGCCATGAACAGCAGCAGCAACGAGACATCGGCCGCCACCACAGGCGCCCTGGTGGCGCATTCGCAGGCGTTCGCCGCCATCGTCGACCGACTCGGTGCGAGCACGCTGGCCGTGCGCGGCCGCCGCCATGCCATCGCCTCGGGCGTGGTCTGGCGCGACGGCATCGTCGTCACCGCGGCGCATGTCTTTCGCCACACGCCGGCAGCGGTGACGCTTGTCGACGGCAAAGGCAAGAGCATCGAAGCGACGCTCGTCGGCATCGATTCCTCGACCGACCTCGCGGTGTTTCGCATCGTCGGCGAGAACGCGTTGCCGCCGGTCGCGATCGGCGATGCCGCAGGCGTGCGCGCCGGCCATCTCGCCATCGCCGTCGGCCGCAGCGGCGAGGGCGACGCGATCGCCAGCGCCGGGCTCGTCAACCGCGCGTCGGGCCCCTGGCAGACCTGGCTCGGCGGCGTCGTCGATCGCCTGATCCGCCTCGATGGCGGCGTCTACGAGGGCTTGTCGGGCGCGCCGGTGGCCGATGCGAGCGGTGCCGTCATCGGCGTCGCCACCTCGGCGCTCTCGCGCCACTACGGCATCGTCGTGCCGGCCTCGACCGTGTCGCGCGTCGTCGATGCGCTCGTCTCGGGCGGCCACGTGGCGCGGCCCTGGCTCGGCATCGGCGCACAGCCGGTGCCGCTGCCCCAGCGCGGCGGCGACCCGTCGGCCGGCACCGGCCTCCTCATCTCGGCGCTCGCGCCCGGCGGTCCGGCCGAGCGCGCCGGGCTTCTCATCGGCGACATCGTGGTCCGTGTCGCGGGCGAGGCTGCGGCCGACCTTCGTGCCTTGCGCTCCGCCCTCGGCGCCTTCGTCGGCAAGGCCGCGACGCTCTCGATCCTGCGCGGCGGCGAAGCGAAGGAATTGCAGGTCGAAGTCAGCGAGCGGCCGGCCGAACGGCGCTGCGGGTAGGCGAAGAGAATCTGCCGAACATGACACGCGTCAGCATCGCTTCCGAAGCACCGCTCGTACGGGCAGGCCTCGCCACGGGGCTCGCCGCGCGCGACGGCTTCGAGGTGATGCTGGCCGCGGCGTCGCTGGCTGCCTTGCGCGACGCGGCTTACGGCGGTGCCGACGTCGTGGTCGTCGAACTCGGTGATGCCTGCGATCCAGCCGGCGACGACGCTTCCGGCAACGAAGGCCCGCGCTTCGTCGTTCTCGCCGAGGCCGGCGATGAGCGCGTCGGCGAGTGGCTGATCGACGGCTGCTCGGTGTTGCCGAAGGGCGCGTCGATCGAAGCCATCGCCGGCGCCGTGCAGGCGGCGCGCGCCGGTCTCGTCGCGACGCCGCCGGCCTTCGCGGCCGAGGCGCTGCGTTTCGAGCGCACCGGCGAGCGCCGCGGCGCCGCGCGCGGCACCGAGCTGCTGACGCCGCGCGAGCGGCAGGTGCTGGTCGAGATGAGCCACGGCCTCGGCAACCGCGAGATCGGCGGCGCGCTCGGCATCTCGGCGCACACCGCGAAGTTCCACGTCGCCCAGATCATCGCCAAGCTCGACGCACAGTCGCGCGCGCACGCGGTCGCGAAGGCGATGCGTGCCGGGCTGGTCGACGTTTAAGAGCGCACCCCGCCTCTTTTCAGTCAGTCGAGGCCGTCGTCTTCGTCGTCGGCCTCGTCGGCGGCAAGCGCCTCGATCGAATCGTCGGCAGCGCCGATCGACTCGGCGGAATCGAGCGCATCTTTCGAGCTTGCGATGCGGTCGGGGCCGATGTCGGCACCGTCGCGCCCGCCGTCGGGGACCGCCGAGCGGCGCTCGCCGGTGCCCATCGAGTCGCTGTCGCTGTCGAATTCGACCGGCGTTGCGCCGCCGAGATCGCCTTCTTCGGTATCGGTCTTCAGGCGCGTCGCGCCCTGGATATCGCTGCCGCTGTCGGAAGTGTCACTCGGGCCGAGCATCTCGGCATCGCGACCCTTGGCTTGCTGCGGGGCACGCTCGCCCCCGAGGATGTTGCTTTGCGACATGTTGTTGCCCCCAATTGTCGGCTTTTTCATGTGACTCGGAGATCTTGTGGCAATCGATGTGCCGGGAACGCCTATCGCCGGAATACGAGAGGGTGGGCGGATCGATGTGCCGACCGGCCTGCGGCTCAGATGCGCTCGACGATGATGGCGATGCCTTGCCCGACGCCGATGCACATCGTGCACAGGGCGTAGCGGCCGCCGCTCTTGTGCAACTGGCTGATCGCGGTCGTCACGAGCCTTGCGCCGCTCGCGCCGAGCGGGTGACCGAGGGCGATGGCGCCGCCGTTCGGGTTGACGCGGGCGTCGTCGTCGGCGATGCCGAGGTTGCGCAGCACGGCGAGGCCTTGCGCGGCGAAGGCTTCGTTGAGCTCGATGACGTCAATCTGCGAAAGCGCGAGGCCGGTCAGCTCGAGCACCTTCTTCGTTGCCGGCGCCGGACCGATGCCCATGATGCGCGGCGGCACGCCCGCCGTCGCCATGCCGACGACGCGGGCCCGCGGTACGAGGCCGTGGCGGGCGGCGGCGCCCTCGCTCGCGAGCAACAAGGCGCAGGCGCCGTCGTTGACGCCCGAGGCGTTGCCCGCCGTCACCGTGCCTTCGGGCTTGACGATGCCCTTGAGCCTGGCGAGCGCCTCGAGGCTGGTGTCGCGCGGATGCTCGTCCTTGGCGACGATGATCGTGTCGCCCTTTTTCTGCGCGATCATCACCGGCGTGATCTCGGCATCGAAGAAGCCGCTCTTCTGCGCCGCGACGGCCTTCTGCTGCGAGGCCAGCGCCATGCGGTCCTGCGCTTCGCGCTCGATCCTGAAATCGGCGGCGACGTTTTCCGCGGTCTCGGGCATCGCGTCGACGCCGTACTTCTCCTTCATCAGCTTGTTGACGAAGCGCCAGCCGATGGTCGTGTCGTAGACGGCGTTGCTGCGCGAGAACGCAGTCTCGGCCTTGGGCATGACGAAAGGCGCACGGCTCATGCTCTCGACGCCGCCGGCGATCATGAGCTCGGCCTCGCCGCACTTGATGGCCCGCGCTGCCGTGCCGACCGCCTCCATGCCCGAGCCGCAGAGGCGGTTGACGGTCGCGCCCGGCACCTCGATCGGCAGGCCGGCGAGGAGCAACGCCATGCGCGCGACGTTGCGGTTGTCTTCGCCGGCCTGGTTGGCGCAGCCGTAGATGACGTCGGCGACGGCCGCCCAGTCGACTTTCGGGTTGCGCGCCATCAGCGCCTTGATCGGGATGGCGCCGAGGTCGTCGGTGCGCACCGACGACAGGGCGCCGCCGTAGCGGCCGAAGGGCGTGCGGATGGCGTCGCAGATGAACGCTTCCTGCAGGTGCGTGGCTTGGCTCATGTCATGTTCCTTGATTCAGGCGGTGCGCCGCAGCGGCGCCTCGGTGCGTGATTGCAACTCGTCGAGGCCGAGGCCTTCGACCATGGCGCGGACGACGAGGCCTTGCGGCGTCACATCGATCACCGCGAGGTCGGTGTAGATGCGCGCGACGCAGCCGATGCCGGTGAGCGGATAGCTGCAGCGTTTGACGATCTTCATCTCGCCGCTCTTCGTCGTGTGCTCCATCATCACGTAGGTCTTCTTCGCGCCGATGGCCAGATCCATCGCGCCGCCGACGGCGGGAATCGCGTCGGCCGCGCCGGTGTGCCAGTTGGCGAGATCGCCGGTCGCCGAGACCTGGAAGGCGCCGAGGACGCAGACGTCGAGATGGCCGCCGCGCATCATCGCGAAGCTGTCGGCGTGATGGAAGAACGAGCCGCCGGGCAGCAGCGTCACCGGCTGCTTGCCGGCGTTGATGAGGTCGAAGTCTTCCTCGCCCTCGCGCGGCGCCGGGCCCATGCCGATGACGCCGTTCTCGCTGTGCAGCACGACCTCGCGGCCGGCCGGCAGGTGATTGGCCACCATCGTCGGCAGGCCGATGCCAAGATTGACGACGGCGCCGTCGGCAATGTCCTCGGCGACCAGTGCCGCCATTTCGGCACGGCTCCATGGGCGCGCCGTCATGCCGCGCCTTTCGCGGCTACGGGCGCGGCGGTGAAGCCGCCGGCGCTCGTCGCGACGCGCGCGACCTTGACGATGCGCTGCACGAAGAGGCCCGGTGTCACGACCGCTTCCGGGTCGAGCTCGCCGAGGGCGACGATCCGGTTCACGGTGGCGATCGTCGTCTTGGCCGCCATCGCCATCACCGGGCCGAAATTGCGCGCCGTCATGCGATACGTGAGGTTGCCCCAGCGGTCGCCGCGCTCGGCCTTGATGAAGGCGTAGTCGGCGTGGATCGGCGACTCGAAGACGTACATGCGGCCGTCGATTTCGCGCGTCTCCTTGCCCTTGGCGAGGTCGGTGCCGTAGCCAGTCGGCGTGAAGAAGCCGCCGATGCCGGCGCCGGCGGCGCGAATGCGCTCGGCGAGGTTGCCTTGCGGCACGAGCTCGAGCTCGATCTTGCCGCTGCGGTAGAGCGCGTCGAAATGATGGCTGTCGACCTGGCGCGGGAATGAGCAGATGATCTTTTTCACGCGCCCGGCGGCGAGCAGCGCCGCCAGGCCGGTGTCGCCGTTGCCGGCGTTGTTGTTGACAATCGTCAGCTCGCGAGCACCCTGTGCGAGCAGCGCCTCGATCAGCTCGTTGGGCAGGCCGGCCGTGCCGAAGCCGCCGATCATCACCGTCGCGCCGTCAGGCACGTCGGCGACGGCCTCGGCCACGCTCGCGATTTCCTTCTGGATCATCGCCACCACTTTCGCTGTGCGCATCGCCGCGCATTCGGGGGGCATCGATTGTCGCAGTTCGGATCTTGCCGTGTCCGCGCATCGACCCGTCCCGCGGCAGTGCCGGTTTCACGCTGCCTTCATGAAACTCCTCTGCAACGCACCCAGCCTTCGTACCGGCTTCGAAGGCAGCGGCGATCGTCGCGGCATCGTCACTCGCCGGAGCCTGCCGTGCCGCTTCCTTCTTCCACGCCCCGCTTTGCTCTTCTCAGCAAGACGGTCGCCATCGCCGCTGTGCTCGTCGCCCTCATGCTCGCCCTCGGCGCCGTGAGCGGCGTCGTCGACGAGCGAGCGGGGCGATTGCACGAAGCCGAGGCCAGCGTCGCCGCCAGCCTGGCGTCGAACCAGACGATCCTCGGGCCGATCCTGCAGCGTGATTGCGTCGAGAGCTGGGAGGTGGCGCAGGGCGAAGGCAAGGATCGAAAGACCCTCACCGTCGTGCCGTGAAGCTCGCCGCAGCCCCTGCGGCGCTAGACATCGGCGCGAAAGTCGCCATCGAGCCGCGCGCTCGTGCCGCAGGCCGAGCACGCCGGCTCGCGCATGCAGTGCGAGGCACCGAATGTCTTCGTCGCGCTCGGCGATTCGCGCGGCGTGCGCCGCGCCGCGGTGCGCGTCGACGGTGCACCGGCCACCGTGCTTCCCGGCACGGAGCACGCCGCCCATCCGCGCGGCTTTCACGTCGGCATCGCGGCGGCTGACGCCGGCTCGGCGCGCCCGCTCGATGTGCAGGTGGCGATCGAGATCGCCGGCACCGGCGATCTCGCCTTCGCGCCGGTCGGCGAGGCGACTCGTGTCGAGCTCGCGTCGGACTGGCCGCACCCTTCCTTCGCCGGGCGCTTTCTTCCGCTCGACCGGCAAGTCGGCGAGCAGGGCTTCAGCGCGCAATGGAAGCTCAATGCCCTGGCGACCACGGCGCCGCAGGAAGCCGTCGATGGCGCACCGGCCTGCGTGTTCGGCGACACGCCGCCTGAAACGCCTTCGGGGCGCGCGCACGCACACTGCGTCGAGACCTTCGGCGTCGCCTTCATCGACCCGGTAAGCCCCTATACCCTGAGCGACCGCGCGACCAAGTACGGGCTGCTCTTCATCGCGCTCACCTTCGTCGGCGTTGCCGCGATCGAGGTGCTGCGGTGCGTCCGCGTCCACCCGATCCAGTATCTGCTCGTCGGCTGCGCGATCGCCGTCTTCTTCCTGCTTCTCGTGAGCCTGAGCGAGCATCTGTCCTTCGGGATTGCCTATCTCGCAGCGAGCGCGGCCTGCACGGCGCTGCTCGCGTTCTACGGCCGCTTCGTGCTGCGTGGCACGCGCGCCGGGCTTGCCTTCGGCTCGGCCATCGCCGTGCTCTACGGCGTTCTCTGTGTGCTGCTGCTGCAACTCGAGCAAACGGCCTTGCTGCTCGGCTCGATGCTTCTCTTTGCCGTCATCGGCGCACTCATGGTCACGACGCGGAGGATCGACTGGTACGCGCGCTTCACCCGCATGCGCCGCGACGCGGCACCTTTCGACCCGGCCGCGACTTAGCCAGCCGCGGCGTCGCGGCTGGCGAGCACTTCGCGCGCCGTGCCATCATCGGTCGCATCTTGGCACCGGTACCGATCGATCCTTCGCCGCGCCGCTCGGCTTCACCGTGGCTCGGGCGCGGCCTGCTCTTCATCGCGGCGGTATTCCTGCTGCAGCAGGCGCGGCCTTTGCTGTTGCCGGTGGCGATCGCCATTGTCTTCACCTTCGTCCTCGCGGCGCCGGTACGCGCCTTGCGCCGCGCTGGCATTCATGAATACGCGGGTGCCGGCATCGTCATCGCCGCCGTGCTCGGCGTCATCGTCCTCCTCGCGATGCTGATCGCCGCGCCGGCGGCCGCGTGGTGGTCGCGCGCGCCGCTCATCGTCCACGAGCTCGTCGAGGCGCTGGAGCGCTGGCGCGACGCGCTGTTCCCCTACTCGACGCCGGCGCCACTCGCGCGCGCACCGGCACTTGCACCCGACGGGTTCGGCGAGCGTCTCGCGAGCGAAGGCTGGAGCTTCACGCGGCAGGCGATCGGCGAGACGATCTCTTTCGCGCTCTCGGCCTCGGCGACGGTGATCCTGCTGTATTTCCTGCTCGCTTCCGAGCACTGGCTCGTCACCCGCACCATCGCCGCGATCCGCCGGCCGCGCACGCGCGCCCTCGTGCTCTCGGGCTTTCGCCAGGCGCAGCGCGACATCGGGCTTTTCATCAGCACGATGAGCATCGTCAATCTCGCACTCGGCATCGCGACCGGCCTGGCGCTGTGGCTCATCGGCTTGCCCAACCCCGTGCTCTGGGGCACGACGACGGCGGTGCTCGCCTTCATTCCGTACCTCGGGCCTCTGCTCATCGCGGTGCTGCTGCTGCTCGCCGGCAGCGTCACCTTCGGCACGGGCTTCGCGATGCTCGGGCCGCCAGCCGCGTTTCTGGTACTGCACGGCATCGAGGCGAATTTCCTGAGCCCGATGATCATGGGCCACCGGCTGCGGCTGAGCCCGGTGTTCGTCTTTCTTTCGGTGATGGTCTGGGGCTGGCTCTGGGGGCTGGCCGGCGCCTTCATCGCCGTGCCGCTGCTGCTCGCCTTGCGCGCCGTCTGCAAACGGGTGCGCCGATTGCGCCTCGTCTGCGTTTACCTGGAAGGGCGCTGAGGCCGGCATGCAAGACCCTGTCGTCGTCGCGTCGTCATGAGCCGGTCATCTCGCGGACAGCTTGGCCGGGAACAATGGCTCGAATGCCGGGTCCGACCGTTCTGCCAAACACTGGGCATGCAGATTGCCCAATTTCCGCTGTGAATATCTCGGCTCGCCCGCTACGCATCGCCTACGTCACCGAAACCTGGCCCCCGGAATTGAACGGGGTCTCGCTGACGGTCGAGCGGACGGTTCGATATCTGCGTTCGCGTGGCCACGGTGTCGAGCTGATCCGGCCGCGCCAGCCCGGTGAGTCGGCGCTCGACGCGGCCGACGAGCTTCGCACCGCGGGCTGTGCCATTCCGATGTATCGCGAGATGCGTTTCGGTCTGGCGCGCGTCGCCACGCTGGTTCGCCGCTTCGAGCGGACGCGGCCCGAAGTCGTCCATCTGGCGACACCGGGCCCGCTCGCCTGGGCCGCGCTCGCTGCCGCCGGAACGCTCGGCATCGCGACGACTTCGGACTTTCGCACCAACTTTCATCAGTACAGTCGCTACTATGGCTTCGGTTTTCTCGCCGACACGGCGCTCGGCCTGCTGCGCCGCTTTCACAACCTGACGCGGCGCACCTTCGTGCCGACGCGCTCGGCGTGCCGCGAGCTGGCCGCGGCCGGTTTTCACAACCTCACGATCGTCGGTCGCGGCGTCGACGCCGAGCGCTTCTCGCCCTCGCTGCGCAGCCGCGCCTTGCGCGAGCGCTGGGATGCGGGCGACGATGCGCCGGTCTTTCTCGCCGTCGGCCGCGTCGCGGCGGAGAAAAACGTTGAGCTCGCCTTGCGCGCCTTCGAAGCGGCGCGTCGCGGGCGGCCGCAAGCGCGCATGGTCGTCGTCGGCGACGGGCCGGCGCGTGCCAGGCTCGAGGCGGCGCATCCCGAGGCGCGCTTCGTCGGCGTTCAGCGTGGTGCCGATCTGGCTGAGCACTATGCGTCGGCCGACGTCTTCCTCTTCCCGAGCCTTTCCGATACCTTCGGCAATGTCATCATGGAAGCGCTTGCCTCGGCGCTGCCTGTCGTGTCATTCGATTGCGCCGCCGCCGCGGAGCACGTCGGCGACCGGCTGAGCGGCCGACTCGTCGTTCCAGGCGACGAAGCCGCCTTCATCGCGGCGGTGCGCGAGCTTGCGCTTGCGGCGCCGCAAACACTCGCGCCGATGCGTGCGGCGGCCGTCGCCGCAGCGCGCCGCGCCAGCTGGGACGAAGTGCTGGCGCGCTTCGAGGCGCGCCTCCTGGATACCATCGATGCGTTCGAAGCAACCCCCTCCCGCGTCCCTGTCGTGGCCTGAACGGCGCCTCGTCTGGGTCGAGCGGGAGCGCCTCGTCGTGCTCTGGATGCACGGCGCCTCGACGCGTTCCTGGGTGGTCAGCGTGCTGGCCGCCGTGAGCCGCATCGGTGACGGCTGGCTCTGGTACGGAATCGTTGTCTGCCTTCCGTGGGCCGGAGGGCCGGTCGGAACCTCGGCCTCGATACGCATGTTCGGCGTCGGCCTGGTGGACATCGTCATCTACAAGATCGTCAAGCGCTGGATCGCGCGGCCGCGACCGTTTCGCACCTGCGCGGGTATCCGCGAGTGCGCTCGCTCGCTCGACGAGTTCAGCTTCCCGAGCGGCCACACGCTGCACTCGGTCGCCTGCAGCCTGATCCTCACCGCGTACTACCCGACGTTCGCGCTCTTCGTCTGGCCGTTCACCGTGCTCGTCGCGGTGTCTCGCGTCATCCTCGGCCTGCACTACCCGAGCGACGTGATCGTCGGCGCGCTGATCGGCGCTGCCACCGCCGCCATCAGCTTCAATCTGCTCTAGTCGTCGTCTGCCACAGCGTGCCCGGCGCCGTGCCCGCCGGGTGCGACTGGCGCACGAAATCGGCGACCGTCGCGGCGCGGCGGTCGCGCAAGGCGCGCTCGAGAATGGACTGCCACGAACGCCGCACTGAAGTGAAGTCGGCATCGCGCGGATGCAGCTCGATGCGCAGCAGCGGGTTGCCGCGCTCCATGCGCGCGATCGCGGCGTTCCATGCCACAGACGTGCGCCGCCGCCAGGCGCTCGACGTGCTGTAGACGACGCTCTGGCTGGCGACGCGCTCGCGGCCCGGCAGGCGCACGATGTGGCGTAGCGTCGCCGTGTATTCGAAGCCGCTTCCTCCGAGCGCCGCCCAGGCCGGCGGCCCGAGCAGCCAGGCCGGCGCGACGAAGCCGTGCAGCGGCCAGCCGTTGGCGCCGAACCAGGCGATGCCGGCGTCGATGCGCTGCTTCGCTTCGGCTTCGGGCAAGGCCCAGAACTCGCCTTCGCCGCGCGTGTAGTGGCGGCGGCGCAGGCGGTCGAGCCAACCCTTGGGCGGCAGGTCGTCGCGATGCGTATAGCCGTGCAGGGCGATCTCGTCGCCGCGCTGGTGGCGCTGGCTGAGCCAGGCCTCGAAGTCGCTCGATGTCGCGTCGCCGTGATAGTGCGGCACCGCGAGCAAGGTGAGCGGCAGCTCGGCAACTTCGGCGATCGCGCCGAGCGTGCGGATGCAGGCCGAGCGCGTCGACGGAGCGACGTCATGGAGGACGACGCAAACGAAGCGGTCAGGCGAGGTGGCGGGGCTGCTCATCGCCGCATCGGCATGGCGGCCGCTTCGAGCGAAGCCTCGGCTCGCGCCGGCGCGTCGCGCCCGAGCAGCGGGCGATAGTGATCCAGGAGCGCGGGCAGAACGCGCTCCCAGTCGCTTGCCTCGGCGCGCGCCCGCGCGCCGAGGCGCAGCGCTTGTCGATCGCGTTCGAACAGAGCCGAGATCGCTTCGGCGAAAGCCGCAGCGCCGCCGGCACCGACGGCGACGCCGGTGCCGGCATCGACGAGCTCGGCCAGGCCTTCGGCATTGCGAACGACGATCGGCGTGCCGCAGGCCAGGGCTTCGAGGGCCGAGAGGCCGAACGTTTCCTGGTCGCCGGCGTGCACGAAGGCGTCGGCGCTCGCCAGCGCCGTCGCGAGCGCGTGAACGCCGGCGACGAAAGGCAGGATGCGCACGTGTTCGCCAGCCGGCGGCGGCGCCGGCCCGGCGCCGATGGCGACGAGCACATGGGGCGCGCCGAGTTGCTCGACCGCATTGGCGAGAACGTCGAGATGTTTTTCCGGCGCGAAGCGCCCGGCATAGACGAGGACGCGTGCGCCCGCGCTGAGGCCATGCTCGGCGCGCCACGCTGCCGACCGACGCGAGGGATGAAACGCCGTGGTGTCGACGCCGAGCGGCTGCCAGGCGACGCGCTCGACACCCCAGGCGACGAGATGCTCGCGCATGCTCCGGCTCGGCGCGAGAACGAGATCGAAGCCTTCGTACACGTGCCTGGCGTAGCGCCGCGCCAGCCGTGCCGCCGTGTCGCCGAGAAGCCGGCCGGCCGCCAGGCGCGCCATCTGCTCGAGGTTCGAATGGCAATAGGCGACGGCGGGAATACCGAGCGAGCGCGCCGCATCGAGCGCGCCCCAGGCGACGCGATACGGGTCGCCGGCTTCGATCAGGTCCGGCCGCAGGCCTTCGAGTACGCGCGCGATCGCGCCGCGCCGCAGCGGCAGCCGATAGCCGCCGCTGCCGGGCAGGGGAATCGATGCCAGCGTTGCCGTGCCACTCGACGCTTCGATGCCTGGTGCCGCAATCGTGTGCCGCCAGCCGGGCCGTCGCGCCAGCCAGTCGTGTTTGGTCAGGAGATAACGCCTGACGCCGCCTCCCGTGGCGCTCCAGAACATCGTCGCATCGACGATGTGCAGGGGGTCGCTCATGGCTCGCCGATCATGGGTCGCGATTGTGCCGAAGCGGCCCGGCTCGCAGCCTGCGCGAATTTCACCACCCATGCTGCGGCGCCAGCGCGGCCGCTCGCCGGCGGTGGCAATCGACGCGCCGCGGGCATACCGCTTGCCGCAAGCAGATCCCGAGGCCAAGGATCACCGTGAACCTCTTCGCTCGACGTCTTCTTCGTACGCGCGTTCTGCTCGCAAGCATCGGTGCACTCGTCGCGACCGTGGGTTGCGACAAGGCCAGGGAGGAGCCGGTGCCGGCGCCGGCGACCGTTGTCATGCCGGGCGCCGCAGCGCCGACGGATACGAGCGCAACGGTGCCGGCTTCGACTCCGGCGATGGCAAGCTCGGGCAGGAGCACCGATGACAGCACGTTGCCGGCCGCGGCTAACGCCGATGCCAGCGGCCGAATCACCGCCGGCAACAACGGCCCGCTGACCGGTGGCACGCTCAGCGTGATACCGAATGCGACGCCGACGCCCATCACGACGACACCAAGCACCGGCAATACGGGTCCTCTCGATGCCGCTGTCTTGCCGCCGGGACTCTCGGCGAGGCCGCCCNNACGATCAACCGCCAAGCGTTCCGCCCGGAAGCAAACGCTGACCCATCCGGGGTCCGGTGCGCCCGAACGCTCGCCCATCCTGACTGTCGTGGAGCCGACCTCTTCCTCGCACGACGCCGCGAAGCTCGACAGCCCACCCGGCCCAAGCGCGCGACCGTGCGGCGCCGCATCGAGCGCCGGCGTCGGCGCGATCCGAGTCAGGCCGCGGCGCGTCCGACCCCGAGCGCGGCCATCGCTTTGACGAGCGTCTGCCGCGTCTTCGCGTAGGTGCGCCAGGGATCGTCGCGCTCCTCGATGCGTTCATGCACGTTGGCGATCGTCCAGTGCACACCGCCGCTGATCGAGCCGAGCTCGTCCCAGGTGCAGGGCACCGAGACGCCCATGCCCGGCCGCGCCCGCGCCGACCAGGCGCATGCCGTGGTCGCGCCGAAGCCGTTGCGCAGGTAGTCGACGAAGATGCGGCCGACCCGGTTCTTCGGTCCGCTCTTGGCGACGATGCGATCCGGCAGCACCTCGGCGAGGTGCTCGACGATGCGTTTCGAAAGAGCCTTCACGGTGTCCCATCCGTCCTTCGGCGCGATCGGCACGACCACGTGCAGGCCCTTGCCGCCGCTCGTCTTGAGAAAGCTCGCGAGGCCGATCTCGGCGAGGAAGGCGCGCGTCAGCTCAGCGCCTTCCTGGATCTGCTTCCAGCCGACGCCTTCGCCCGGGTCGAGGTCGAAGATCATGCGGTCGGGCTTCGTCGGGTTGTTCTTCGACACGTTCCAGGTGTGGAACTCGATGACGTTGGCCTGCGCCGCGCCGACCAGCGCNNCGAGCTCCTTCAGCTCCGAGATGTGCAGCGCTCCCGCGTGGCGCTGGAAGACGATCTGGCCGCCGAGGCCGGCCGGCGCGCGCACCAGCGAGACCGGGCGGCCCGCGAGGTGCGGCAGGATGAGCCGTGCCGCGTCGAGGTAGTAGTTGATGACGTCGAGCTTGGTGATGCCGGTCGACGCGTCGATGATGCGCTCGGGGTGGCTGATGCGGATGCCTTCGATGGTCGTCTCGCCCGCGGCCTTCGCCGTCTTCATTGACGTGGCCGTCTTAGCGGCCTTTGCCTTCTTCGCGGAGGCCGTCTT
>PLZH01000208.1 GCA_003152055.1 Burkholderiales bacterium | reverse complement strand
CGACGAGGCTGTAGCAACCGATGTTCGCCCCGGCGTCGATGACGAGCTCACCCGGGCGCGGGACGCACGCCGGGATGCGGAAGTAGTCATCGCACACCTGCCGCAGGACGTTGACGTCGGTGTAGAGGTGCGCGGCCGACGAGCGCAGGCGTAGGTGAAGTCGGTCCTCGCGCGCGCGCAGCACGGGCGCGACGAACGGCGACTCGCGCAGGTCGCTTGGGACGCGGAGGGTGATCGCGAGATCACGCCCCGTCGCGGCCTCGAGAAACCTGCCGAGTACGTGACGGGCGTGCTGCCGGCGATCTCGCACGATCGTCGACGCGTGATAGAGATCGCGCAACCTGCGCCTCAACCTGCGACTCGCCGCGCCAAGCTCAAGCCCACGCCACAACATGACGTTCTCCGGCTGCTGCCCACGAGCTGGGAGGCATACACCCGCGCAAGTACGACGGACTGTGGCGCAACGTTGCCGAGCGTGATCGCCGACATTCCGTTGAGATCTCGTGACGGACGGGCGGCAGCGTAACAAGCAACGGAGTTCAGGGCCATTGGGCCGCGCCAGCCGGCTCCAGCGAAGCTTCCACCGCCGGGCGTTTGTGGGAGCCGGCGGGGTGTACTGCAACACCGCGAGCTACGGGCTGCCGCCGCGGCCGGCGTGGGAGGCGCTGCAGTCCGTGCTGGCCCACTGGGCACGGTGGGAGTACGAGCTGGGAGCACCGGGGGCAGAGCAGCGCCCGGTCTCGTCGGCGTCGTTCGGTCTGCGTTGGCGTCGGCGTGGAGCGCGTCGCGGTGGGCTCCACAGTGTCCGAGCTGGTCGGCTCGGTCGTCACCGCGCTGCCGACGGGCGCGGGTGGTGGTCGCCGACGTTGCGTTCACGTCGACGCTGTTTCCGCTGCTGGCCAAGAGCGCCTCCAAGTCCGTACGGTCCCCTGGCGCGGCTGGCGGAGGCGATAGCTGACGGCGTCGACGCGGTCGCGTTTAGTGCCAACATGCAACATGATGTATGAGGCCTCCTTCCAGGCCGGTCTTCGGTGACAACCAGAGCGTGCCACCGAAGGGGGCCTCCTTCATCACATTCCGATGCAGGAGCGCGGTCGACCTCGATGCGGACTGCTGCTTTCATCGGGAACGCGACGCCGCGCTGCGTGCAGGACACCCGCGAGGAGGAGTACCGGCAGCTGAGACCGTTAATGATTACTGCGAGATAGCCGTAGCGCAGCTCCTGTCCGGCACCGGCAGGGGACGGCACGTTCGAGGATTTACCATCAAGTGCTCTGCTGGGATCGCAACAGCTTCCTTGGCGGTCACCAGGGGCCGTAGGTGCTGCTGTTGGCTGCCCGGAGCGCGCTGACGTAGCCTGCGCGCTCGTGTGCTGCCTCGTCGGTGCCGGGCGCCACCGCGAGGATCCCGCGCAACTCGTCGACCGAAGTGAATCCCTTGCGGTCCATCCACGCCGTCAGGCCGTCGAGCAGGACGGTCGCGTAGGTGGGGCCGTGGCGTAGCAGTGCCGAGGTGGTCATCACGACGTCCGCGCCGGCGAGGAGGTAGCGGGCGACGTCCGCGGTGTCCTCGACCCCGGTGGTCGCTGCGAGGGCGGCGCGGACCCGCCCGTGTAGGAGTGCGATCCAGGTCCGTGACAGCCGCCCCTCCGCTGGGTTGGAGAGCTCGACGGCGGGCACCACCGTGAGCGTGTCGGGGTTGATGTCGGGTTGCAGGAAGCGGTTGAAGAGTACGAGGGCGTCCGCGCCGGCCGCGTCGAGCGCCAGTGCCATCTCACCGGTAGAGCTGAAGTACGGGCCGACCTTGACCGCGACCGGTACGCTGACGGCGTCCTTGACGCGCGTCAGGACGTCGATGTGGCGCTGCTCGACATCCCGGCCGGCGATGTGCGGGTCGCCGGGAAGGTAGTAGATGTTGAGCTCGATTGCGGCGGCGCCGGCGTCCTGCATCGCTCGCGCGTAGTCGGTCCAGCCGCCGGGTGTGACGCCGTTGAGGCTTGCGATCACCGGGACCTCGACGGCCGCGGCGGCGCGTTCGAGCAGGCTCAGGTAGCGGTGCGGGCCCGGCTCCGTTTCGGTCGCGGCCGGGAAGTAGGACAGTGACTCGGCGAAGCTCTCGGTGCCGGCGTCGGTCAGCTGCGCGTTGAGCGCTGCCTCGTGGCGCAGCTGCTCTTCGAAGAGCGAGTAGAGCACGACCGCGCCGACGCCGGCGTCGGCGAGGCGCCGCACGCCGTCGACGGTCCTTGACAGCGGCGAGGCCGATGCGATGAGCGGGTTGCGCAGGGCGAGGCCCATGTAGTTGGTGGACAGTTCCATCAGCGATCCTTGCGCGCGTCGGCCGGGTACCGTTGCGCGCCGCGCGTGCCATCTCCTCGTAGACCTCCCAGCGCTGCGCGACGGCCTGCTCGGCCAGGCCGTGCAGCCGTTCGGCCTCCGCCGGGTCGCTGTTGGTGAGCGTGCGGTAGCGCAGCTCACGGTTGGTGTAGTCGGCGAGCGGGATCCGCGGCCGCGGCGAGTCCAGCAGGAACGGGTTGCCGCCGGCTGCACGGGCCATCGGGTCATAGCGGATCAGCGGCCAGTAGCCGCTGGCCACGGCGCGGTACTGCTGGTCGAGTCCGTTTCGCATCTCGATGCCGTGCGCGATGCAGTGGCTGTAGGCGATCACCAGCGACGGCCCGTCGTAGGCCTCCACCTCGCGGAACGCGACCAGGGTGTGCTGGGGGTCGGAGCCCATCGCGACCCGCGCGACGTAGACGTTGCCGTAGGCGATCGCCTGCAGGGCAAGGTCCTTCTTGGCGACGGTCTTGCCGGCGGCGGCGAACTTCGCGACCGCGCCAAGCGGCGTCGCCTTGGACATCTGCCCGCCGGTGTTGGAATAGACCTCGGTGTCGAGCACCAGCAGGTTCACGTTGCGTCCGCTGGCCAGCACATGATCGAGGCCGCCGTAACCGATGTCATAAGCCCAGCCGTCGCCGCCTACGATCCAAACGCTCTTCTTGACCAGCATGTCGGCGAGCGACAGTAGTTGCTTTGCTTCCGGAGAGTTTAGACCCTTCAGCTTTTCCTTCAATAGTTCGACGCGCTGCCGCTGCTCGAAAATGTCAGCCTCATCTTTCTGGGGTTGCCCGAGGAGAGCGGTCGAGAGTTCTTCTCCGATGGCCCCAGACAGGCGGCGCACCAGTTCACGGGCGAATTCGGTCTGCTTGTCAATGGAGAGGCGAAATCCCAGGCCGAACTCGGCATTGTCTTCAAACAGGGAATTCGACCATGCCGGCCCGCGGCCTTCGATGTTCTTGGCCCAGGGCGTAGTCGGCAAGTTCCCGCCGTAGATCGAAGAGCAACCGGTGGCGTTGGCGACCACGGAACGGTCTCCGAAGAGTTGGGTGAGCAGCTTCACATAGGGTGTCTCGCCGCATCCGGAACAGGCTCCCGAAAATTCGAACAAAGGCTCCTGCACCTGTTGCTGGCGGATGGTGCTGTTCTTGATCTTGCGGCGATCGAATTCCGGAATCTTGAGGAAGAATTCCCAGTTCTCGCGCTCGGGCGCGCGCAGCGGCGGCTGCGCCACCATGTTGATCGCTTTCAGGCGGGTCTCGCTCTTGTTCTTGGCGGGACAGATATCGACGCAAATGCCGCATCCAGTGCAGTCTTCGGGCGCAACCTGGATGGTGTACTTCTGGCCCGCCCAGTCTTTATCCTTGTCGCGCACGTCGGTGGATTTGAAGGTTGCGGGCGCGCCTGCGAGCTGCTTGGCGTCGTAGACCTTGATGCGAATCACGGCGTGCGGACAGACCATGGCGCACTTGCCGCACTGGATGCAGAGCTTCGTATCCCAGGCGGGAATTTCGAGGGCGATGTTGCGCTTTTCCCATTTGGCGGTGCCGGTGGGGAAGGTTCCATCGACGGGGAATGCGCTCACGGGGAGGTCGTCGCCGTGGCCAGCGTAAATCACGCTGAGCACGTCGCGCTCAAACTTGGGCGCTCCGGCAGCGAACGCGGGGGGCATTTCGATTTGGCTGGTCACCTTCTCCGGAATGGCCACTTCGAACATGTGGGCGAGGGTCGCGTCCACGGCGCGCAGGTTTTGCTGCACGATCTCGTCGCCCTTCTTGCCGTAGGTGTCGCGGATGGACTGGCGAATGGCTTCGATGGCCTCATCGCGAGGCAGGACCTTGGAGATAGCGAAGAAGCAGGTCTGCAAAATGGTGTTCATGCGCGAGCCCATGCCGGTTTCGCGCGCCACTTGATAGGCGTCAATGATGAAGAAGCGGGCCTTCTTGGCGATCAGTTGGGTCTGGACTTCGCGCGGCAACTGGGCCCAAACCTCATCCTTGTTAAAAGGACTGTTGAGCAGGAAAACGCCGCCCGGAACCAGGGTGCTGAGCATGTCGTAGCGTTCCAGGAAAATCCATTGATGGCAGGCCACAAAGTTGGCCTTGGAGATCAGATAGCTCGACCGGATCGGCTGCGGTCCGAAACGCAGGTGCGAAACCGTCATCGCGCCCGACTTCTTGGAGTCGTAAACGAAGTAGCCCTGTCCGTAGTTGTCGGTGTTTTCGCCGATGATCTTGATCGAGTTCTTGTTCGCGCCCACGGTGCCATCGGCGCCCAGACCGTAGAACATGGCTCGCACCACGCTGTCGGGTTCGACTGAAAAATCGGGATCGTAATCGAGGCTGGTATGGCCCACGTCGTCATGAATGCCGACGGTGAAGTGATCCTTCGGTTTGGGCGCCGCCAGGTTGTCGTAGACGGCTTTGACCATCGAGGCCGTGAACTCCTTGGAGGAAAGGCCGTAGCGTCCGCCGATGGTTTCCGGCGCAGTCTTCAGCTTTCCGTAGCCCAGCTTGATTCCTTCTTGCAGGGCGCTGACTACGTCGAGATAGAGAGGCTCTCTGCCGGCTCCGGCTTCCTTGGTGCGATCGAGGACGGCAATCTTGCGCACGGTTGCGGGCAGGGCCTCGAGGAATCGCTGGACGGAGAACGGGCGGTAGAGGCGGACTTTGAGAAGGCCAACTTTTTCGCCCTTGCTGTTCAGATAGTCCACTGTCTCGTGGGCGGCGTCGGCGCCCGAACCCATCATGACGATCACGCGGTCGGCATCGGGCGCGCCTACGTAGTCGAACAGGTGATAGGAACGGCCTACGACCTGGGAAAACTTGTCCATGACCGCCTGAACTTTATCCGGGCAGGCGTCGTAGTAAGGATTGCCGGCTTCGCGCGCCTGAAAGAAGACGTCGGGGTTTTGCGCGCTGCCGCGCAGCACGGGATGATCCGGAGAAAGCGCGCGCTGCCGGTGCTCGAAGACGCGATCCATATTGATGAGGGCGCGCATGTCGTCTT
>PLZH01000171.1 GCA_003152055.1 Burkholderiales bacterium | reverse complement strand
GGCTACGCACGCGTTTCACTCCCCTCTGGAGGTGTTCGCTCGGACCTTGGCCAATTCTCACAAGCCCTCAACTTCAATTCATTGACCAGGCGTTGCGCTTCGGACTTGAAACCGCCGCATCTAAAGGAGCAGTCGAGGGGGTGGGGCAACTTTGGGGATAACTGGAACCCTCGGAAACCACATCGCTAGGCCCCATGCGGCCTGCCGCCGCACTTGAATTCCTGTCGGCGGTTGAACCTCGCCGAGGGCAGCAGCTTGACCTCGTAGTCACCATCGGCAACTTCGATCGGCGCAAAGGAACTGGCCTCGCCGAGCCCGCTCGAGTTCAGAGAAGCTCGGAGCTCGTCGGTGACCTTCAAGGCAAGCGTAGCCGGCGCGTTTCCGGCCGCGGCGCTGTTTCTGGCGTTATCGATAACGATCCCGAGCAAGTCAGGGTAACTTGGCGGAATCTGCCTTGCCGACCTGACTGTTCCGAAGCAGCGAATCGCCCCCGGGTATCTCTGTCAGGAGCGAAACCGTCCCGTCGGAGACAAGCACCTTGGCCTTTTGCACCGGGGCCTGCGCAAGCACAAAGCTCGCAAAGACCATCGCCACGAAGGTCGGCCCCCCTCGCAGCGGTTCTATACAACGCTTGCGTCATTGATTCCCATAGCAATCACAATTTCGGCATTGCAGCGGTCGGTTCGGGAGGCCAGATGATCCCCTTTGAGGAGTATGCGCGCCACGATGGCCTTGCATTGGCAGGCCTCGTTCGAAGCCGCGAGGTGAATCCCATCGAGCTGCTGGAAACCGCGATCACGCGCATCGAGGCCCGCAATCCGACGCTGAATGCCGTCGTTCGAAAGCGTTACGAGCGGGCGCGCGCGGAAGCGACAAAGGTGAATCCCGACACCACGTTTGCCGGGGTTCCATTTCTTGTCAAGGATCTGATCGCGACGATCGGCGGCGAGCCGACCAGCAATGGCAACCGCCTGCTGTCGACGATGGCAATGCCCCGAGACAGCGAATTGGTGCGCCGCTATCGCGCAGCCGGTCTGATCATCGCGGGCCGAACCAACACCCCGGAATTCGGCCTGACCCCCTACACCGAGCCAACGGTGTACGGACCCACCCGCAATCCCTGGTCGCTCGAGCATTCGCCCGGTGGCTCGAGCGGCGGGTCGGCCGCAGCCGTGGCGGCGCGCCTCGTGCCGATGGCCAGCGGAGGCGATGGCGGTGGGTCGATCCGGATTCCTGCGTCCTGTTGCGGCCTCTTCGGTCTCAAGCCCAGCCGCGGCAGCACTCCCACCGGACCGGCATTCGGCGAACTCTGGCGCGGCCTTGCCATCGAGCATGCAATCACCCGTTCCGTCCGTGACAGCGCCGCGCTGCTCGACGCGACTGCGGGCGCCGATCCGGGCGCACCCTACGCTGCCCCCGCATGGACTGGCCCCCTTGTCGACGAAGTGCGCACCGAACCTGGCCGGCTGCGAATAGCGTTCACCCGCCAGCCGCTGTTCGGGCGCAGTGTTCACGCCGATTGCATTGCCGGCCTGGAGGCCAGCGCGAGGCTTCTCGAGTCGCTCGGTCACATCGTCGATGAGGCGACACCGCCGCTGGACGGCGAGGCCTGCGCCATCGCATTCGTGACCCTGCTTGCCGGCGAGGTGCGCGCCGAGATCGAAACCGTGTCACGAATGGCTGGGCGCAAGCCCCATGCGGACGATTTCGAGGCTGCGACCTACAGCCTGGGCCTGTTGGGGCGCTCGCTCAGCGCGGCAGAGTACGCCAGTGCGGCGCGCGCGCTGCAGTTGGCGGCGCGCGGCATGGCACCGTTCTTCGAACAGTACGACGTGCTGCTGACGCCAACTCTGGGCGCACCGCCAGCGCTCATCGGCTCTTTGCAACCGTCAGCGGCCGAGATGCGCTTCATGCGCATCGTCAACGCGATGAATGCCGGCTGGTTGTTCAAGGCGCTGGGTCTCGTCAAGCCACTGGCCGAGAAGACGTTCGATTACATCCCCTTTACACCGCTCTTCAACGTCACGGGACAACCCGCGATGTCGGTTCCCTTGCACTGGAACACCAGTGGGCTGCCGATTGGAATGCAGTTCGTCGCGCGCTTTGGCGGCGAGGCCACGCTCTTCCGGCTGGCGGGGCAGCTGGAGCAAGCCAAGCCTTGGTTCGACAGGGTCCCGCCAGGGTTCTGATCGCGTGGTAAGTCGAGCAAGAGGTGTGGCTCGGGAAGTTTGACCACTGGCGTTGCCAATTGAAGAATCCCCCGCCCGGTCACCTTCAGCGGCTACGAAGGAATTAGTTAGAATCCCACGGCCATCCTTACTCCACCCGTGTTCATCCTCGGCAAATTCATGACTCAATCCTATTCACAAATCGTCAGACAAATCGAATCCCTGCAACGCAAGGCAAACGCAGCGAGAAAGAAGGAAGTCGCCGGCGTCGTCAGCCGAATCAAGGAGGCGATCTCGTTCTACAACCTGACGGGCGGCGAGCTCGGACTTTCCGCTGTGCGATCGGCGGCGCCTTCACCTTCTCACGCGGCAATTCCGAAGCGCAAGAAGGGCGCCGCCAAGTCGAAGAGCAAGTTCGGCGATGTCGCGAAATACCGCGACGCGGCCGGCAATGAATGGGTCGGGCGCGGCCCGCGGCCGATCTGGCTGCGCGAAGCCCTGGCGAGCGGCAAGACCCTTGCGGATTTCGCGGTCGTGAAAGAGGCGCACGCCGGCAGTGCGAAGAAGGCGGCGCGCAAGACGAAGTCGAGGCGGGCCAGGAAGGCTCCCGTCGCCAAGTACAAAGACGCGGCTTCGGGCAAGACCTGGTCGGGGCGCGGTCGCAAGCCCGGCTGGTTCGTCAACGCACTCGCCGAAGGCAACGCGCTCGAATCGATGGCTGTCTGAGCCGGCCGGATCCAGCGGGGTCGTGAGTCAGGGCGCGACGGCCGCGCCCTCGATGCCATGGCGCGCCAGCGCGTCGGCGACGAATCCCGTTGACTTCATGCGGGTCACGAAGCCGTCGAGCAGCGCCATTGCCTCCGCACTTCGGCCCTTTGGCATGGCCATGGCCTGATGGATCACCATGAATCGGCCGTCGAGCAGGCGCATCCCGGCGAAGCGCCGCGCATCCGACTGCAATTGCTGCTTCACGCCCGCGGCGACCTGAAGGCCGCGTTCCCGCATCGCGTCGACGACGCCTTCCGATGTCGGCACCTTCACCAACTCGGCATTCTTCAGCGTGCGGCTGAGATACAGCTCGTAGGCGCTGCCGGCGCCGACGACCACGCGCACGCCGGCACGATCGACCTCCTCATTGCCTCGAATCGGCGAATCGTCGACGACGAGATAGCAGCCTTCGATCTGCACATAGGCCGGCGTGAAATGAATACCCGCCGCGCGCAGGGGATCGATCGCGATGAAGCCGACGTCGGCCTGCTGGCTCGTCAGCGCGTCGACCGATTTGGCCGCCGTGTCGAACTCGACGAAGGTGACGCCGACCCCGAGCTCTCTCGCGAACGCCCGCGCAAGGTCGATCGATACGCCGGCCGGCTTTTCGCGGACGGTGTGGCTGCGCGCCAGAACCGGATTACCCAGATTGAGCGCTGCGCGCAGGCTTCCCGTCGGTGCGAATTCCTTTATCGGAGAAAGGTCCATGGCAGTCGCTCCGTGGAGTGGATATTGCTTGACCGGGAGGTCGAGGTTCAGTCGAGCCGAGCAAACTTGCAAAGTCGTGGGCGAAGCGGTGCGCATCGCCTGGCCAGCGCGCCGAGAGATAGCTGCCGTCGAGCGACGTGAAACCGATGTCGGGCCTGGATGGCGAATCGCGCGCCAGTGCAAGCGGTCCGGTGAGGAAATCCGCCGGGCTGGCCAGAGCGGCGCTGACTTCCTGCTGAACCGTTGTCGGGTAGGTGCGGTAGTAGCGCCCCAGGTACGGCGCAGTCAGCGCCCAGGCTGTCAGTTCCAGGACCCGGGTCAGAGCGGTAGTCCTGCGCCCGTAAAGCACTGATCGGCCCCGGGCCGACTTCGAGCGCGATGCAAGCACAACGCCGTGACAGATCGCACCCACCGGTCGACCCGCCTCGAAAGCAGCCGCGACGAAAGCCTGCAGCACTGGAGATTCGAGGTAAGGCTTCATTCCCGCAGCGTGCCCTCCTGGCAATACCAAGCCATCGAAGTCATCGACACGAATGTCGACGTAACGCCGCGGGTGCGCGAACTCGTGGCTGGCCAACATCTCTGCATACGCCTGGCGACCATTGGAGTCCGCCCTCAGGATGCCCTTCAGAATTCCCAGCCCATGTCCAGTGACCATGCGCGGGTCGGCTTGGCCTGGGCAGCCGTCCGGCGTCGTGAACCGCACCGTGTGACCCAGTGCGGCCAACACTTTCCAAGGCACGGCCGTTTCCGTAGGGTCGAAGCCCCTGCTGGGAATCGGGATGAGAACAGTGCTCAAGGTCGACCCTGCATGTCGTGGCGACTCCATGTTAGTCGGGGGATCCTCGGTATTGCCATGTCGCTTGCCATCACACACCGTGCTCCGCGATCGAAAGGGCGGCATCCAGCAACCAAGTCGATCCAGCGCTGGGAGCGCTCCAAGCCGTAGTGGCTCATCGCATCACGACGATGGAGCGGGCAATCGAAATCCAACCCACGGCTTCCGCCGGCTCCATGCCGTTTCGTGTGGAACACGATATTGTCATTTCGCCAAGGCGGGCGCGAACGGGTGAGCGGGCAGATGCTTGAGTCTGGCCAGCCGCAGGTAGGCAATGGCGATGAAGTTCTTGCTCGTGCGAAAGCCC
>PLZH01000166.1:27568-27739 GCA_003152055.1 Burkholderiales bacterium | reverse complement strand
TCGACGAGGCTGCCGGCGGCCTGCCACGGGAACGCAACCTTCGCGACGCCGGTGACGAGAAAGGGGTAGGCAACGCCGGTGATCAGCGAAAGCAGAACGAAGAGGACGAATGCGGGGCGGAGGATGGCGTTCATGACGATCTCAGGCGAGGTGGGCGACCGACAGCACGAC
>PLZH01000166.1:25702-27451 GCA_003152055.1 Burkholderiales bacterium | reverse complement strand
GCCACGTCGTTGGCGATCGAGAACGTAGTGAGCGAGCCGCGCGTCATCAGCAACTGCTTGCCGGTCTCGACGACCTCGAGCAGCTTGGTCGGGTTCGAATCGAGATCGACCATGTTGCCGGCNNGGCGCGTCGTTGGTGCCGTCGCCCGTCATCGCGACGAGGCGGCCTTCGGCCTGGTACTCGCGGATCAGCTTCAGCTTGGCTTCGGGTGTCGCTTCGGCGAGGAAGTCGTCGACCCCGGCCTCGGCGGCGATCGCCGCAGCGGTGAGCTTGTTGTCGCCGGTGATCATGATGGTCTTGATACCCATCCGGCGCAACTCGGCGAAGCGCTCCTTGATGCCGCCCTTGACGATGTCCTTCAGCTCGACGACGCCGAGCGCCTTCGCACCATCGGCGACGACGAGCGGCGTGCTGCCGCGGCGCGCCACGTCTTCCATCTGCGCCGTCAGCGCTGGCGGGAACGCGCCGCCCAGCCTCTCGATGTGCTTGAGGATCGCGTCGCCCGCGCCTTTCCTGATCTGCCGCGCTGTGCCATCGGCGGCGGCGAGATCGACGCCGCTCATTCGCGTCTGCGCCGAGAAGGGAACGAAGGTCGCGCCGAGCGACGCCATGTCGCGCTCGCGCAGGTTGAACTTCTGCTTGGCGAGGATGACGATGCTGCGCCCTTCCGGCGTCTCGTCGGCAAGCGAGGCGAGCTGCGCGACGTCGGCGAGCTGCTGCTCAGTGACGCCTGGCGCTGCGAAGAAGGCCGAGGCCTGCCGGTTGCCGAAGGTGATCGTTCCGGTCTTGTCCATCAGCAGCACGTCGACGTCGCCGGCCGCTTCCACGGCACGGCCCGAGGTCGCGATGACGTTGGCCTGCATCATCCGGCTCATGCCGGCGACGCCGATCGCCGAGAGCAACGCGCCGATCGTCGTCGGGATCAGGCAGACGAGCAGCGCGACGAGCGTCGTCACGGTGATGGCCGTGCCGGCCTTGGCGACGTCGACGCTGAAGATCGACATCGGCAGCAGCGTCACGACGACGACGAGGAAGACGATCGTCAGCGCGACGAGCAGGATGTTGAGCGCGATCTCGTTCGGCGTCTTCTGCCGGCGTGCGCCTTCGACCATGGCGATCATGCGGTCGAGAAACGATTCGCCCGGGTTGACGGTGATGCGCACGACGAGCCAGTCGGAGAGCACGCGCGTTCCGCCCGTGACCGACGCGAAGTCGCCTCCCGCCTCGCGGATGACGGGTGCCGATTCGCCGGTGATGGCGCTTTCGTCGACCGAGGCCACGCCCTCGATCACCTCGCCGTCGAGCGGGATCGTGTCGCCCGCCTCGACGAGCACGACCATGCCTTTCTTCAGCTCCTCGGCCCCCTCCGGATGCCATGCCGAGGCGCGCTGCGGCGCCTGCAGGACCTTGGCGATCACCTTGCGCTTCATGCCGCGCAGGCTCGCCGCCTGGGCCTTGCTTCGCCCTTCGGCGAGCGCCTCGGCGAAGTTGGCGAAAAGCACCGTGAACCAGAGCCACACGGCCACGGCGATGATGAAACCGGCCGGCGCCTCGCCGTGGCCGGCGAGCGCCTGCGCGCCGAGCAACGTCGTCAGGATGCTGCCGACGTAGACGACGAACATCACGGGGTTGCGCCACTGCACGCGCGGGTCGAGCTTGACGAAAGCGTCGCGGATGGCCGGACGCACGAGCGCCGGGTCGAACAGGGAGAACGATCTGCGGGTCGAAGCCATGGCGTTCATTTCGCG
>PLZH01000166.1:24681-25661 GCA_003152055.1 Burkholderiales bacterium | reverse complement strand
GAGCTGAAGGCGTAGAGGATCTCCGAGAAGCCGTGCGCGCCGGGGTTGGCGATGCCGGCCTTGCCGGCGTCCATGGCGACCGCGACCGCGGTACCGGCCAGCACGAGGATCGGCGTGACGAGGACGGCGATCGAGACCATCTTCATGTCGAAGCTTTCGATCTTCTTGCCGAGGTACTCGGGCGTGCGGCCGATCATCAGGCCGGCGATGAAGACGGTGAGGATGGCGAAGACGAGCATCCCGTAAAGGCCCGAGCCGACGCCACCGAAGACGACTTCACCGAGCTGCATGAGGACCAGCGGCACGGCGCCGCCGAGCGGCATGAACGAGTCGTGCATGCCGTTGACGGCACCGCACGAGGCGCCGGTGGTCACGGCGGCAAAGAGCGTCGACGCGGCGATGCCGAAGCGCGCTTCCTTGCCTTCCATGTTGCCGCCGGGCTGCAGCGCGCTCGCCGTCTGGTCGACGCCGAGCGGAGACAGCAGGGGATTGCCCGCCTGCTCCTGCGGCGACACGATGATGACCATGACGACGAACAGCAGCGTCATCGCCGCCAGCACCGCCCAGCCTTGCCGCATGTCGCCCACCATCCGACCGAAGCCGAAGACGAGGGCGGCGGGAATGATGAAGATCGACAGCATCTGCACGAAGTTCGACAGCGCCGTCGGGTTCTCGTATGGGTGCGCCGAGTTGGCGTTGAAGAAGCCGCCGCCGTTCGTCCCGAGCATCTTGATCGCTTCCTGCGAGGCGACCGGGCCCATGGCGATCGACTGCGTCGCCGCCTTGACGTCTTCCATCACCGGGTTGCCCTTGGCGTCCTTCAGGGGCTGGCCGTCCGGGCCGTTCTTCGGCTGCTGGTAGGCGTTGACTTCGAGCGTCGTCACGTCCTTGTAGGCGTCGAAGTTCTGGATCGCGCCCTGGCTGACGAAGACCAGCGCGACGACGATCGAGATCGGCAGCAGCACGTAGAGGGTCGAGCG
>PLZH01000166.1:0-24666 GCA_003152055.1 Burkholderiales bacterium | reverse complement strand
CTGCGGGTTGAGCGGCAGCACGCCCTGCAGGCGCTGCAAGGCATAGACGACGACGACGCCGAGCACGTTGAAGGCGACCGCGGCGACCGCGTAGCGCTTCCACGACGTGCTTTCGGCCGCGTCGACGCCGGCCAGGCGATAGAACGCCTTCTCCAGCCAGACGATCGGCGCCAGCCACTTCGGCAGGCGCCCCTCGGCGACGGCGGCGACCCATTTGCCCAGCGGCCAGGCGAGCAGCAGCAGGACGAGGAGGTAGACGGCGAGCTGGATCCAGGATTGAGGCGTCGGCATCACAGGTTCTCCGCGTTGAAGAGCGCGACGAGGAGGTAGACGAAGAGGGCGACCGCGACGATGCCGCAGATCAGGTACAGGCCGCTCACTTGCGTGCTCCCAGTGCGTCGCAGCCAGCGATGAGGCCAAAGAGCAGGGCGGCGAAGACCGCGATGAGGGCGAGGTAGGCGAAGTCCATGGTCAGCTTCTCCGCGAAGGCGATTCGGTCGATGATCCTAGGCAGCGCGTCGTCAAACCGGCGTAGAAAGCGGCGCAAAGCTCATCAAGAATGTGTCAAGACGGCATTGCGGACTTGACGCGCATCAACTGCCGTTTGCGGGGACGCCCACATCTGGGCGCTTTGGCGCGCATGGAGTGGCAAACCCTCGGGGCTTCGCGCCATGCGCAACGTGCGGCCCCGTCTTGTCACCGTCTTGACACCTGCGCACTCACTATCTATGACGACTTGACGCCGCCCTGTCTAGGCTCCACATAAGTGTCGCAACGGATCTGCTGCCGGCCATCGCCATGAACCATCTCGCTTCCATTCTTCCTGTCACGAACGTGCTCGTCGATGTCGAAGCAACAGACCGCAAGCGCGTCTTCGAGATCGCCGGCAAGCTGTTCGAAAGCCAGCATTCGATAGCCCCCGCTCTCGTGACGAATAGCCTGTTCGCCCGCGAGCGGCTGGGCTCCACCGGCCTCGGCCAGGGAACGGCTTTCCCACATGGGCGCATCAAGGGCCTGAAGAACGCGCACGCGGCGCTGATGCGATTACGCGAGCCGATCCCCTTCGACGCCCCGGACGACGAACCCGTCTCCCTGCTTGTCTTTCTGCTGGTTCCCGAAGCGGCCACGCAGTTCCATCTCGAGATCCTTTCCGAGATCGCGGCGATGCTTTCGGACCGGAAGTTTCGGGACCGTCTGAAGGCGGAACGCGATGCGGCTGCCGTGCACCGCCTGATCGCTGCATGGGAACCGGTGCGATCCGTCGCCTGAGGTTCGCACGCGTGACGCGAGGCTATCGCTTCGCTGGGTCGCGCGCGCCCGGTTCGACGTCAGGCAGATGAATCAATCCGGTGTGATAGTCGTACTCGAAGACCTCGCCGTACCGGCCCCACTCGATCGCCGTTCGCATGACCCGCTCGGCCTGCGCCGCGTCGAGAGTTTCGCTCAGCAAGCGTAGGAACGGCTCTTCGGGCAACTCGCCCGACGGCTCTTGGTCGAGGCTTTGCCGGATATGCGCGACCAATGGCACATGCGCCAGCAATTGGCGCCCGAAAATCCGCTGCCGCTGCGCGTGCGAACCCTCGACATACTCGCGTCCGATCCGGGTGGCATGCAGGTCGCCGTGCGCCAGGCTGGAAAACTCGAGGAGCGACAAAGCTTCGACCAGGGGCAGCAACTCGTCATCGGTCAGCTCCGTGATTTCAGCGAGCCTGGGCAGGTCTGCGCGGCCGGCAAAGGTGTCGTCGAGCAGTATCTCGAGGAGCCCCTCCATGCGAACGATGTCTGCCTCGGGCAGGCGTTCGGCGACAGGCCTGCGCACCGGTTCGCTCGAAGGCCTCCTGGGCCGCCCTGAGCCGACCGTCATCAGCGCATATATCTCGTCGACGAGCATGCGAACCTCCACACTCTTCGGATCGCGCGGCCTTGGCAGTTGCACCGAAAGCTGGAAGCGAACACGCCCCGGATCGCTCGCGAAGAGGAGCACGCGGTCGGCCATCAGCACGGCTTCCTCGATGTTGTGCGAGACCACCAGGATGGCCTTGGTCGGCATCGAGCCGCTGCGCCACAGATCGAGAATGTCCTCGCGCAAACGCTCGCCGGTGAGTACATCCAGCGCCGAGAATGCTTCGTCCATGAGCAGCACTTCAGGCTCGACCACGAGGGCACGCGCGATGCCGACGCGCTGGCGCATGCCGCCGGAAAGCTCGCGAGGCAGCGCCCCCTCGAAGCCGGCGAGGCCGATCATGCGGATGGCATCTTCGGCGCGGCGCGCACGCTCGGCCGGCGGCACGCCGCGCGCCTCCATGCCGAGCTCGACGTTTTGCTGAACCGTGAGCCACGGGAAGAGCGCGAACGACTGGAAGACCATGCCTACGCCGCGCGCCGGTCCTCGGAGCGGCTGGCGCCGATAGCTCACCTGGCCCGAGCTGACGTCGACGAGCCCGGCCATGATGCGAAGCAGGGTCGACTTGCCGGACCCCGAGCGGCCGAGCAGGGCGACGATCTCGCCTTCGACGAGCCGCAAGTCGATGTCCTCCAGCACCGAGCGAGCCGCTCCATCGGCCGAACGAAATGATTTGCCGACGCCCTTGAGTTCGATGATGGGTTGAGACACAACGGGTGCCCGCTCGATCGATGCCGTCCTACGCCTCGACAGACCGCATGTTGCGCCATGCCATGCCGGCCTGCTCCGATCGGCACCTCTACTAGGGATCCCGCTGCAAGGATGGCGTCCAGAAAATCGGAGGAAAGATCATGGCTGTATCAAGGTTCGCATCAGGAGACGCTGGCCCCGGGGGACGTGCAGGCATGCGATCTGCCAGCGCGTATCGCAACCACGTTCAACGCACGAACCGGGGACCAGCGATGGCAACGTATGGCACGAAGGCGTCGGACAAGGTCGACAAGACGATGCACGAGCGCAAGGCGGGCACGCTGAAGAGCGGCACGTCGGGCAAGAGGGTGATGAGCAAGAAGCAGGCAATCGGCATCGGGCTGCCCGAAGCGCGCAGTGGCCTGCGGCAAGGTGCCGGCCAGAAGACTGGCGCAAAGAAGCCGGCGGCGAAAAGGAAGTCGTCCTAGGCTCGACGCGCCCGGTCAGGGCGCGTCGATCAGCGCCTCGATCTCGCGCTCGAAGAGCTCGCAGGCGAACTCGTTCGCGCCGAAGTTGAGCGCGGTGTTGGCGCCGCTGGCCAGTCCCGCTTGCATCGAAGCGGCGAGCGCGAAGTCCTCGTCGATCGCGTCCCAGAAGATCGTCCAGTTACGCTGCCAGTGCTCCGCGGCGCGCCGCTCTTGGGCCGCCGCAGGCACGAGCATCCAGCTCGCCGTGGCGCAGCTCTGCGGCGTGGCCGGCGTGACGTTAAAGCCGTTGACGTGGTCGCCCTCCCAGAGCAGGAAGGTGCAGGGAAAGAAGAAGTAGATGATGTTGCTGTGCCGTCCGAGCAGCTCCCACGACACGGCGCTGCCCGTCTCGGCTTCGGCGAGCGAGCGCTTCGGCAGGACGATGCGCTGGTGCCGGCCGAACGAATCCTGCTGCACGAGGTTGTCGTGGAACAGGTGGGCGATCGTGGCGCGGTGCGCGTACTGGAAGTGGTAGCTCTCCAGGTTGGCGTCGAGCACCAGCTTCCAGTTCGAAGGCTGGACGAAGCGGCGCTCGTGCGGGCTCGCGGCGCGGCTGTCGTAGCCGAGGGCGTCGAGGTCGAGCGCGAGCGGGCCGAAGTAGCCCTTCCAGTCGAACGCCTCGACCGGCGACGGCACGACCCAGACGAGCCCGCAACGCTCGGCCACCGGCAATTCGACCAGTGAAGCCGCTTCGCGCGGCACGTGCGGGAAATCAGCTTCGTGCAGGCGCCCGACGAGCACGCCGCGACAGTCATAGGTCCAGCTGTGATAAGGGCAGACGAAACGGCTGCGGCCGTTGCCGCACTCGTCGGGCGTCACGACGATCGCGCCCCGATGGCGGCAGACATTGACGAAGGCGCGCAGCATGCCGTCGTCACCACGCGAGACGAGCAGCGGAACGCCTAGGACGCCGGCGCTGAACCAGTCGCCCGGCGCGGCGACGCGCGACGCCGGCCCGACCGTCTGCGGCAGGGCCCGAAGCGCGGCGACTTCCCGCGCATGCCGGACCGGGTCGAGATAGCGAGCCACCGGGCTCCTGGCGGGCTCGCCGCGCTGCCGCTCGATGCCGCAGAGCGCAAACTGAGCGCGCCGCCAGAGATCTCGCGCGGAAGACGTCATGGCAGCGTCAAGGGCAACGAAGCGTTCACGATGACCTCAATGGTGCGGCAGCGTCCGGGTTCGCGCTATCGTCGAAAGCCCGATTGCCGCCAGGAGGAGCCAAGATGAAGAGTCGCCAGCTCGGAGCCCGCGGCCCGACCGTTTCCGCCATCGGCCTCGGCTGCATGGGCATGAGCGACTTCTATTCGAATCGCGACGAAGCCGAATCGGTCGCGACGATCCATCGCGCCCTCGACCTCGGCATCAACTTTCTCGACACCTCCGACATCTACGGCCCGCACACGAACGAGGAGCTGATCGGGCGAACCATCAAGGGGCGTCGCCACGAGGTCTTCCTCGCCACGAAGTTCGGCATCCTGCGCGACCCGGCCGACCCGCTGGTGCGCGGCTTCGACGGCAGCCCCGGCTACGTTCGCCGCGCCGCCGAGGCGAGCCTGAAGCGTCTCGGCATCGAGACGATCGATCTCTACTACCAGCACCGCGTCGACCCGAAGACGCCGATCGAGGACACGGTCGGAGCGGTGGCCGATCTCGTCAAGGCCGGCAAGGTGCGCTACCTCGGCCTTTCCGAGGCGTCGGTCGCGACGCTGGAGCGTGCCTGCAAGATCCATCCGATCACCGCCCTGCAGAGCGAATATTCGCTGTGGACGCGCGACCCCGAAGACGGCGTGCTCGCCGCGTGCCGGCGCCTCGGCGTCGGCTTCGTTCCCTACAGCCCGCTCGGTCGCGGCTTCCTCACCGGCGCGATCACGAAGCCCGAGGACCTCGCCGAAGACGACTACCGCCGGCACAGCCCGCGCTTTCAGGGCGAGAACTTCGCAAAGAATCTCGAGCTGGCGAAGAGGGTGCAGGAGCTGGCGGCCCAGCGCGGCTGCACCGCCGGGCAGCTGGCGCTGGCCTGGGTGCTTGCGCAGGGCGACGACATCGTGCCGATTCCCGGCACCAAGCGGCGAACGTACCTCGAGGAAAACGTCGCCGCGGTCGACATCGCGCTTTCGCCGGCGGAGCTCGACGCGCTTGCGTCCGTCTTTCCAGCCGGCGCCGCCGCCGGGCTGCGCTATCCCGAGAACATGATGAAGGCGCTCAACGGCTGATGCGTCCGGCTCTTGCCTGCAGGCCCGCATCGGCCCGCGCTAGCCTCGAAGCTCAATAGCCGAGCGCCAGGCCGGTGTTGCGACGCGGATCGTTGGCTCCGTAGAAACGGTTCGCGCCGACGGGCTTGCCGCCGATCGAGGGGGCGCCGACGAGGATCGCCGCCATCTGATTGGAGGGCGGCCCGTTCGCGAAGACGTGGCCCATGCGTTCGAGGATCGTCTTCGTATCCGGGCTCAGGGCGAAGCGCTCGAGGTAGGTCGAATCCGGCTGCCATTGCTGATGAAAGCGCGGCGCATCGACCGCCTCCTGGATGTTCATGCCGTAGTCGATGACGTTGATGATGGTGTGCACGACGGCGGTGATGATGAGGCTGCCGCCCGGCGTGCCGACGACCATCACCGGCTTGCCGTCCTTGGTCACGATCGTGGGGCTCATCGAGCTCAGCGGCCGCTTTCCCGGTGCGATGGCATTCGCTTCGCCCTGCACGAGGCCGTAGCTGTTGGGCACGCCGATCTTGGCGGTGAAATCGTCCATCTCGTCGTTGAGCAGGACGCCGGTCTTCGCCACCGTGACCTTGGCGCCGAACCAGTCGTTGAGCGTGTAGGTCACCGAGACGGCATTGCCTTTGCCGTCGATGATGGAGTAGTGGGTCGTGTTGCTCCCTTCATGCGGCCCGGCGCCCGGCTTCAGGCTCTTCGAGATCGCGGCATGCCTCGGATCGATCGCGGCGCGGATCTTCGCAGCGTAGGCCTTGTCGAGCAGGCGATCGAGCGGGTTCTTCACGAAGTCGGGGTCGCCGAGGTAGCTGTTGCGGTCGACGTAGGCATGGCGCATCGCTTCGATCTGCACGTGCACGGCGCGCGCCGAGCGGAAGCCCCAATCCTTCAGCGGGTAGCCCTCGAGGACGTCGAGGATCTCGCAGACGATCGTGCCGCCCGAACTTGGCGGTGGCGCCGAGACGATGTGATAGCCGCGGTAGTCGCACTCCACCGGCTCACGCTCGCGGGTCTGATACTGGTCGAGATCGGCCTGCGTCAGGATGCCTTTGCCGGCTCGGCTCGACGCGACGATCGCCTGCGCGACCGGTCCCTGGTAGAACCCGGCCGTTCCCGCCTCGCGGATCTGTTTGAGCGTGTGCGCGAGATCGTGCTGCACGAGGCGATCTCCGGCAGAGTAAAGCTTGCCGTTGTCGAGAAAGATCGCCGCGGTCGCCGGATCGGCTCTGAAGGCCGCGCTCGCCCTCGCGAACATCTCGGCGTCGCCCTGGTCGAGGACGAAGCCCTGCTCCGCATAGCGGATCGCCGGAGCCATGACCTCGGCGCGCGACATCGTCCCGTACCTGGCCAGTGCCATCTCGAGGCCGGAGACGGTGCCGGGAACGGCGACGGCGAGATAGCCCATCGTCGTCGAGCCCTTGATGACGTTGCCGGCGGCATCGAGGTACATGTCGGGCGTCGCGGCGAGAGGCGCCTTCTCGCGAAAATCGAGAAACGTCTTGCGGCCATCGGCGAGCTGGATCGTCATGAAGCCGCCGCCGCCCAGGTTGCCGGCGGCCGGGTAGACGACGGCGAGCGCGTAGCCGACGGCGACCGCGGCATCGATGGCATTGCCGCCCTTCTTCAGGACGTCGACCCCGACCTCGGTCGCAAGGTGCTGGGCGGTGACGACCATGCCGTGCTCGGCCGCGACGGGCGCGACAGAAGCCGCGGCGGCCTCTCGGCTGCTGCCGACCGAGGAACAGGCGACCAACCACACGAAGATGGTCGCCAGGCGTCGCGAACGAAGGGACGGTGTCATGGGACGGATCGCAAACGGCCGGCCGTCGGGCGCTTGTGTGACTGACTGTAGCGCCCGCCCGATGCGCTGCCGCCCCACCCCCTTCGTGTCGCGACCGGACGAGCGGTACACGGTGTTACCGACACGCGCCGCCTTCGCGGCTTTCTTCACGCACGGCAAGTCCACGCGTCGCTAAGATGACTTCCCGTTGTCGTTCGCGCCCGCTTTCCGCGTCGCGCGGATCGCGTCGACGGCTGCTCACCCTGCCCATGCGTCGCGTTCCGCGCCTGCTTCGACTTCTTGCTATCTCGGCCGCAGCCGCCCTGTGTCTCGGCGCGTGCTCGCCGATCGGCCTCATCGCCTCGGCTGCCGGCGTCGCGAGCGACACCAGCGTGACATGGGACATCGTCAAGCATTTTCACGCCAAGCTCACCGAAGACGACCCGACACCCTGCGCGAATCTCAACAGCGTTCAGCGCGTCCTCAATGCGCGCTGCGACTACCAACCCGGCAGCATCCGCCGCGCCGACATCGCGAAGTCGGGCCTGCAGGAATGCCCGCTCGCCCTGGCGACGCGCGACCCGCGCCTCTGGCGAGCGCTGCCGGAATTGCTCGACAAAGGCGCCAGCGTCAACGAGTGTCCCGGTTCGCCTCTCGTCGCCCTGGCCGACAGCGATCCATGCCCCGCCTTCCAGGCAGCGTCGCCGGAGGTGCTGAAGTCGATCACGACGCTCGCCGAAAGCGATCCGCGAGCGATCCGCCACGACGTCTTTCGCATGCTCGGCTGCTCGAATGCGCGCGCCGTCGGGCTCGACCGCGTCCTCACGACGTGGCTTGATCGCGGCGAGCTCGAACCTGGCAAGCTGTCATTCAGCCCGCTGAGCGCGGCCGACCCCGATCTTCTGGTCTCGCGCTTCGGCCACGAGCTCGAAGTCGCGGGCCACACGGCCGAGACGGCGCTCGACGACTACGACGGCGCCCTGCCCAGCGGCTTCGAGGAAGCGCTGCGCAGGAGCCACTGGGCCGCACTCGAGTGGTGGCTGTATCGGCTGCCGCGGCTGGCAAACCTGGCGCCGCCGCAACGCGGTGGCCAGCTTGCGTGGGTGCCCCTGCAGCGCGTGCTCCTGCCCGGCTACCTCGAGTTCCCTTCGACGCAGCGCGACATGGTCGGCTTCCTCATGGCGCGGGGCGCCGATCCGCACCAGAAGCTGCCCTTCGATCAGGGCAAGACCGTCATCGCGTTCGCAACCCGGATGAAGAGCCCGCTGTTGTCTCTTCTCGATCCGCCGAGCCCTCCGGGGCCGTCGGCGCCGACGCTCGCCAAGGCCGAGACCGACGCGCTCTTCAAGCACAACTCGGCCAACCCGCCGCCCGTCCGTGCCGCACGCGTATCGGCACAGGTCGGCGTCGACGCCACGACCTCGCGCTAGCGCCCGCTTCGGTCAGTCGTTGGCGAAGCTGTACGGACCGCCGCGCTCGAGCGCCTTGCGGTACCCCGGGCGAGCGTGGATCTTCTTCAGGAAGTTCATGAGCTTCGGCCGGCTCGCGTCGAGGCCGGCGCGCTGCGCCGCCGCTTCGACGGGAAAGCTCATCTGGATATCGGCGGCGCTGAAGTCGTTGCCGGCGAACCATTCGCTCCTGCCCAGCTCGTCTTCCATGAAATCGAGCTGGCGCTTTAGATTGGGCTCGACCGCGAGGCCCTTGACCTTGCGCGCGATGCCGCGCGCCACGGGCTTGACGAAGAACGGCATGGGCCCGGATTCGATGCGGTCGAAGATGAGCTTCAGAAGCAGCGGTGGCATCGCCGAGCCCTCGGCGAAATGGAGCCAGTAGGTGTAGCGACGCCGCTCATCCGTGCCCACCGGCGGAACGAGCCGGCCCTGGCCATAGCGTTCGATGAGGTACTCGATGATGGCCCCCGATTCGGCGACGGTAACGCCGTCATCAGTGATGACCGGCGACTTGCCCAGCGGGTGCACCTGGCGCAGCGTTTCCGGCGCCAGCATGGTCTTCGGATCGCGCTCGTACTTCCTGATCTCGTAGGGAACGCCAAGCTCCTCGAGCAGCCAGAGGACGCGCTGCGAGCGCGAGTTGTTGAGGTGGTGGACGGTGATCATTGCGGCGAAGCAGAGTGACGGTCGGCTCGATTGTGATGCGNNACGCGCGGCCTGACCTTGACCGACCGCGACGGCGGCAGCGCGCAGGTCGCGGCCGGCCGCATCGCGATCGGCACCGATCCGGCGCTGCTCGCGTCGGCCGACGTCGTTCTCGTCACCGTGAAAAGCGGCGCGACGCGCGAGATGGCGCGAACGATCAGGCAATTCGCACCGGCGAAGGCCATCGTCGTCTCTCTGCAGAACGGCATCGACAACGCGACGATCCTGCAGGAGGAGCTGCCGCAGATGCTGGTCGTCGCCGGCATGGTGCCATTCAACGTCGTCGCGCTCGGCGAGGGGCGATTTCATCGCGGCACGGACGGCGACATCGTCATCGACGCGAAGAGCGGCCCGCTGGCGCAGGCCCTGTCGACGCCGCACATGAAGGTGAAAGTGCATCCCGACATGAACGCGGTCGCCTGGGGCAAGCTGCTGCTCAACCTGAACAACGCGCTCAATGCGCTCGCCGGCGTGCCGCTGCGCGAGGAGATCGCCGATCGCCGCTGGAGGCTCGTTCTGGCGGCCTGCGTCGCCGAGGCCCTCGCCGCGCTGCATGCAGCGGGAATTCGCCCGGCCAGGGTCGCTAGCCTGCCGCCTTCGGCGCTGCCTCGGGTCTTGCGCTTGCCCGACTTCCTGTTCCGGCTCGTTGCCGCGCGCCAGGTGAAGATCGATCCGAACGCACTCTCTTCGATGTGCAACGACCTCGAGCAACGCCGCACGACCGAAATCGATCAGCTCCAGGGCGCCGTCGTTGCCCTCGCATCGGCCGAGGGCCTGCGCGCGCCGATGAACCAGGCGGTGCTCGAACTCGTCAAGGCCGCCGAGAAGAAAGGCGCCGGTTCGCCGCGGCTCACCGCGGCCGAAGTGCGCGCGCGCTAGATCGACATCCTTGCGCGCACGCCGTCGGCCGCCATGTCGGCGCCGCGTCCCTGCATGACGATCTCGCCGCGCTCCATGACGAGGTAGCGGTCGGCCAGCTCTTCGGCGAAGTCGTAGTACTGCTCGACGAGCACGATCGCCATGCGCCGCGGCTTGCCGTCCACCGGCAGGCCGGTATCGGCGAGCATACGGATGACGCGGCCGATGTCCTTGATGATCGACGGCTGGATGCCTTCGGTCGGCTCGTCGAGCACGAGCAGGCGCGGCCCCGCGGCCAGGGCCCGCGCGATTGCAAGCTGCTGCTGCTGGCCGCCGGAGAGATCGCCGCCGCGGCGGTGCAGCATGGCCTTCAGCACCGGGAAGAGCTCGAAAAGCTCGGTGGGCAGCGACGTCGATCCCGGCTTGTAGGCCAGGCCCATCGCGAGGTTTTCCTGGACCGTGAGGCGGCTGAAGACCTCCCGCCCCTGCGGCACGTAGCCGATGCCGCGGCGCACGCGCTGGTACGGTGTCTCGCGCGTGATGTCGGCACCGTCGAATCCGACGCGGCCGGAGCGAACGGGTACGACGCCCATCAGGCTCTTCAGCAGCGTCGTCTTGCCGACGCCGTTGCGGCCGAGGACCACCGTGACTTCGCCCACCGCCGCTTCGAGCGAGACGCTGCGCAGGATGTGCGAGCCGCCGTAGTACTGGTTGATAGCCTCGGCCCTGAGCAACGGCGCGGTGCCAGGAGCGGCGGCCGGCCGGGCGTCGGGCCGCCCCAAGCCCGGCCGCGCCCCATCGGGGGGCAGCGCAGCGGCGCCAGCCCCAGGCGTGGGGGCACTATCTTCCAAGATAGACCTCGACGACCTTCTCGTCGGCCTGCACTTCTGCGAGCGATCCTTCCGCGAGCACGCTGCCTTCGTGCAGCACCGTCACCTTCTTCGCCGAATTGCCGTGCGTCAGCGCGTGAATGAATTTCATGTCGTGCTCGACGACGACCAGCGAGTGGCTGCCCTCGAGAGACAGGAAGAGCTCGGCGGTTCGATCCGTTTCCTCGTCGGTCATGCCGGCGACGGGCTCGTCGAGGAGCAGCAGGCGCGGATTCTGCATCAGCAGCATGCCGATCTCGAGCCACTGCTTCTGCCCGTGCGACAGCATGCCCGCCGTTCGCTGCGCGTGCGCCTTCAGGTGGATGAGCGTGAGCATCTCGCCGATGCGGTCGAGCTGCTCGCCGGAAAGACGGAAGAACAGCGACGCCCGAACGCCGCGGTCGGCCTTCAGCGCCAGCTCGAGGTTCTCGAACACCGAAAGGTGCTCGAACACCGTCGGCTTTTGAAACTTGCGGCCGACGCCGGCGGAGGCGATCTCGTTCTCGCGCAGGCGCATGAGATCGATGGTCGAGCCGAAGAAGCAGCGCCCGGCGTCGGGCCGCGTCTTGCCGGTGATGACGTCCATCATCGTCGTCTTGCCGGCCCCGTTCGGGCCGATGATGCAGCGCAACTCGCCGGCGCTGATGCTGAGTGAGAGCGCGTTCAGGGCCTTGAAGCCGTCGAAGCTGACGGTGATGTCGTCGAGGTAGAGGATGGCGCCGTGGGCGATGTCGACGTGGCCCGGCTGGACGACGCGCGAGTAACTCGCGATGCGGCCGCCCGAGGTGCTGCCCTGGTGCGCCAGCGCCCGCTGCTCGGCATAGCGGCGCGCCTGCGCNNGCACCTTCTCGTGCCTGAACAGGCCGACGATGCCGCCGGGCAGGAACAGCGTCACGGCGATGAAGAGGGCGCCCAGGAAGTAGAGCCAGAACTCGGGGAACACCTGCGTGAACCAGCTCTTCGCGCCGTTGACGAAGAAGGCGCCGATGATCGGACCGATCAGTGTCGCGCGGCCGCCCACCGCCGTCCAGATGGCGATCTCGATCGACGCCGCCGGCGCCATCTCGCTCGGGTTGATGATTCCCACCTGTGGCACATAGAGCGCGCCCGCGATGCCGCACATCGCGGCCGAAAGCGTCCAGATGGCGAGCTTGTAGCGCAGCGGGTCGTAGCCGGTGAACATGACGCGGCTTTCGGCGTCGCGGATCGCCTGCAGGACGCGGCCGAACTTGCTGCCAACGATGGCTCGCGCAAGCAGGAAGAAGGCGATCAGCGTGCAGCCCGTGATCACGAAAAGCGTCATGCGCATCGGGGGCGTGGCGATCGGAATGCCGAGAATGCGCTTGAAATCGGTGAAGCCGTTGTTGCCGCCGAAGCCCGTCTCGTTGCGGAAAAAGAGCAGCATCGCGGCGAACGTCATCGCCTGCGTGATGATCGAGAAATAGACGCCCTTGATGCGCGAGCGGAAAGCGAAAAAACCGAAGACGAAGGCCAGCACGCCGGGCGCGAGGATGACGAGCGCCATCTGGGCGATGAACGAGTTCGAGAGCGCCCAGTGCCAGGGAAATTCCTTCCAGTTGAGGAAGACCATGAAGTCGGGCATATCCATGCGGTACTGGCCATCGCGGCCGATCTGGCGCATGAGGTACATGCCCATGGCGTAGCCGCCGAGCGCGAAGAACACGCCGTGGCCGAGCGAAAGGATGCCGGTATAGCCCCAGATCAGGTCCATCGCCAGCGCACACATCGCGTAGCACATGATCTTTCCGATCAGCTGCACCGCGTACTCGCTGAGATGAAAGACGCTGTCGGCAGGAACGAGCAGATTCGACACCGGCACGACGACGGCGACCATGACCAGCGCCAGCGTCACGCCGACCCAGCCGTGCGCGCCGAAGAGCGGCTTGCGGCCCGGCGCGAGGGTGGGCGGCATCGCCAGGACGGCGCTCATGCGGATGCGCCTCTCATGCCTCGGCGCTGCGCCCCTTCATCGCGAAGAGCCCGGAAGGCTTCCTCTGGATGAAGATGACGATGAAGACCAGCACCATGATCTTCGCGAGCACGGCCCCGGCCATGCCTTCGAGGAACTTGTTGAGCACGCCGAGGCCGAGCGCCGCGACGACGGTGCCAGCCAACTGGCCGACGCCGCCCACCACGACGACGAGGAACGAGTCGACGATGTAGCTCTGCCCGAGGTCGGGCCCGACGTTGCCGATCTGGGAGAGCGCGCAACCGGCGAGACCGGCGATGCCGGCGCCGAAGGCGAAGGCGACCGTGTCGACGCGCGCCGTGTCGACGCCGACGCACGAGGCCATGCGCCGGTTCTGCGTCACGCCGCGGACGAAGAGGCCGAGCCGGGTCTTCGCGATCAGCAAGGCGACACCGCCGAGCACGAGCATCGAGAAGGCGATGATGGCGATCCGGTTGTAGGGCAGCACGAGATTGCTCATCGCCTCGACGCCGCCGGACAGCCAGCCGGGGTTTTCGACCAGCACGTTCTGCGCACCGAAGAGCGAACGCACGGCCTGCTGCAGGACCAGGCTGATACCCCAGGTGGCGAGCAGGGTCTCGAGCGGCCGGCCGTAGAGGAAGCGGATGATGCCGCGCTCGAGCACGGCGCCGACCCCCGCGGAAACGAGGAAGGCCGCCGGGATCGCGGCGACGATGTAGACGTCGAACACGCCCGGTGCGTAGCTGCGAAAGAGGTTCTGCACGACGTAGGTCGTGTAGGCGCCGATCATCATCAGCTCGCCGTGCGCCATGTTGATGACACCCATCAGGCCGTAGGTGATGGCCAGGCCGAGGGCGACGAGCAGCAGCACCGAGCCGAGCGACAGGCCGGTGAAGACGACACCGAGCCGCTCGCCCCAGGCGAGGCGACCGCGAACGTTATCGAGCGCCTGCTGCAGTGCCGCGCGGACGTCCGCGTCGCTTTCGCCGCCGGCTGCCAGGCGCTCCTGCAGCAGACTGGCGACGATGCTCTGGCTGCTCGACGCGAGTTCCTTCGCCGCCGCCAGGCGCTTGTCGCGGCTGGAAGAAGAGATGAGGATCGTCGCGCGCATGCGCATGAGCCGATCCTTCAGGGCCGGATCGGTCTCTGCCGCGAGCGCCTTTTCGACGAGCGGCAGCTGGCCCTCGTCGAGAGAAGCCTTGGTCAGGTCGGCGACCGCCACGCTGCGCACCGCAAGATCGGGCGACAGAACGCGCAGCGACGCGAGCACAGCCTCGAGCGCGCCGCGCACCCGGTTGTTGTTGCTGACGTCCTCGGCCGACTCGGGCAGTGTCGCTTCGGCGCCGCTCGCCGCATCGGTCGTCTTGCCGTCGTGAACGATCAAGACCTTGTCGCCGGCGACCTTGACCTCGTCGTCGAGCAAGGCCTGGACGAAAGCGGCGAGGCGGGCGTCTCCGCCCGCCGCCGCCGCGTTCAGCGCGGCGATCCGCGCGTCGTTGTCGCCCGCCGCAATGGCGAGCGTCTGCTGCGAGGTGAGCGCGTGCGCCGTGCCGGCGAGAAGGAGAAGTGCGGCGCAGCAGGCTCGCAGCAGCGTTCGCACTCCGGTCGCCTTACTTCTTCTCGGGCTCGTCCTTCTTGCCCTTGTCCTCGGGGATGTACGGGCTCCAGGGCTGCGCCTTGATCGGGCCCGGCGTCTTCCACACGACGTTGAACTGGCCGTCGGCCTTGATCTCGCCGATGAAGACGGGCTTGTGCAGGTGATGGTTCTTCGGATCCATCTCGAGCGTGAAGCCGTCAGGTGCCTTGAAAGTCTGGCCGGCCATCGCCGCGATCACCTTGTCGGTGTCGGTCGACTTCGCCTTCTCGACCGCCTGCTTCCACATGTGCATGCCGACGTAGGTGGCTTCCATCGGATCGTTGGTCAGCGGCCTGTCTGCCTGACCGGGAATGCTTTTCGCCTTGGCGTACGCGGTCCACTCCTTGATCCAGGCGGCGTTGCTCGGGTTCTTGACCGACATGAAGTAGTTCCACGCCGCCAGGTTGCCGACCAGCGGCTTGGTGTCGACGCCGCGCAGCTCTTCCTCACCTACGGAGAACGCGACGACGGGGACATCGGTCGCCTTCAGGCCCTGGTTGCCGAGCTCCTTGTAGAAGGGTACGTTCGAGTCGCCGTTGATCGTCGAGACGACGGCCGTCTTCTTGCCTTCCGAGGAGAACTTCTTGATCTTGCCGATGATGGTCTGGTAGTCGGAGTGGCCGAACGGCGTGTACTCCTCCATGATGTCGGCGTCGGTGATGCCCTTGCTGTGCAGGAAGCTGCGCAGGATCTTGTTCGTCGTGCGCGGATAGACGTAGTCGGTACCGAGCAGCACGAAGCGCTTGGCCGAGCCGCCATCCTTGCTCATGAGGTACTCGACCGCCGGGATCGCCTGCTGGTTCGGCGCCGCGCCCGTGTAGAACACGTTCTTGCTGAGCTCTTCACCCTCGTACTGCACCGGATAGAAGAGCAGGCCGTTGTTCTCCTCGAACACCGGCAGCACCGACTTGCGCGACACGCTGGTCCAGCAACCGAAGACGACGGCGACCTTGTCCTGCGTGATCAGCTGCTTGGCCTTCTCGGCGAACAGCGGCCAGTTCGACGCCGGATCGACGACGACGGCTTCGAGCTGCTTGCCCATCACGCCGCCGCTCTTGTTGATCTCGTCGATGGTCATGAGGACCATGTCTTTGAGGGCGGTCTCGGAGATCGCCATCGTTCCGGACAGCGAATGCAGCACGCCGACCTTGATCGTGTCGGCGGCGAATGCAGGCAGGCTGACGAGGCCCGACGCAGCCAGGGCTGCGCAGGCGGCTTTGAGCGCGAAGCGACGTTTCATGGGCGGATCTCCCGGGGGTTTTCGACTGAAGGACTGCAGACGACGATTCGTCAACTGATGGCCTTGTCTGCAAGGGCTATGCCACGCAATGCGACGGAGCGCGTCGCCAAGAACATCGGGTCGTGATCCGCTCCAATCCGCCGGAAGCACCAGGTCCCCGCTCGCACCACGGGCGGGCGGCGTACCGCACCAAGTTGGTTGCCACCCTCGCTTTCACGAGCATTCCGGCGCACGCCGGCTGCAGTCGGCCGCAAGGCATGCGCTGCTGCGGCCATCCCTTAGAGTTCGTCTCCCGTCATCGACGATCGATCGTACCGACCATGGCCGCGCCTGAGCGTCGCATGAGGCTGCCGAGCGCGCTGCCCCGAACGCTCGCGTCGACACCGGTGTTCTGGTGGGCGTGTGCGCTGTCGGCCCCGCCGATTGCATTCGCCGCCGCCGCAGCTGGTCTCGGCATGGCGACGCCGGACCCGCCGCGCGACATCGCCACCATCGCGCTTTGGTCGATCGCCGAGGAAATCGTCTTTCGCGGTGCGCTGCAACCGGTGCTGGCACAAGCCTTCGCGCGCCGCTTCCCGGTGGCGCTCCTGACGCCGGCCAACCTCGTGACCAGCATCGTCTTCGCCGCCTTTCACTTGTGGCGGCATTCGATCGCTGCAGCCCTCGCCGTCTTTCCCGTGTCGATCGTCTTCGGCCGGGCCCGCGAGCTGAGCGGCCGCGTCTGGCCGGCAGCCGTGCTCCACGTCGTCTTCAACCTTCTGCTTTACGCCGCCTCAGCGCTCCTTGCCAGCGTCCGATGAAGAGCACGCCGGCGGCAAGAATCACGAACAACGGCAGGCTCGCATCGTCTGGCGCGATGACACCGAAGCGCGGCGACCGGCTCTGCGGCTACGATGACTGCCCGGTCCTCGACAGCGAGGGTAACGAAGGGGCCTGCGCAATGACCACACTCGCCGAGGAACTACGCAGCCAGCTCGTCCGCAACGTCGACGCAGTCGAGCTGCGCCGGGAACAGCGCACACCGCTCTACGACACGCGCTGCGGCGGCGTCTCCGACGGCACCGCAGCGAAAAAGCTCGGCGCCGGCTTCGACATCCTGGCGCCCGGGATGCGCGGCTGCCCCTATCACTTCCACTACGCGCAGGAGGAGATGTTCGTCATCCTCGAAGGCGAAGGAACGCTGCGCGTCGCCGGCGAGATGGTGCCGGTGCGAGCCGGCGACGTGATCTTCATCCCGCCCGGTCCCGAATACCCGCACCAGCTCATCAACACCTCGCCGGCGCCGATGAAGTATCTGAGCATCAGTACCCAGGAGCGCCCGGAAATCTGCGAGTACCCGGACTCGGGCAAGTACGCCGCCTTCAACCGGCCGTTTCGCGCCGTCCAGCGCCTGGAGGCGAACCTCGACTACTGGGACGGCGAGCCCTGAGTTTCGAGCACCGGGGCGGGCTGCGTATCACGCGTCGACCGCCACCAGACCTCGCCGTCGACCTCGAAGACGTCGAGCGCCGTCAGGCGGCCGCGGCCGCACGGGCCGCCCAGGCAGCGGCCGCTGCGCGGCTCGTAGGCGGCGCCGTGGATTGAGCAGAGGATGAACTCGCGGCCGCTGTCAAGGAACTCACCCGGTTGCCAGTCGAGCTCGGTCGGTACGTGCACGCAGCGGTTGAGATAGGCGACAACGCGGCCGTCGAAGCGCAGCGCGAAGGCACGCGCGGGTTCGCGAAAATGCAAGACGTCGAAGACGATGGCACGACCCTTCTCCGCCAGCTCGGAGGAGGCGCAGAGCCGCAGCGCGGAGGCGGCGCTCGCTGGCCACCCTTCAGCCATGCCGCACGAGCCAGGCATCGAGCCCGCCCGTCGAGTCCGCGATGTGCAAGGGCGCGAACTCGGCGAAGGCTTCGGGCTCGTGCGCGCCGAAGCTGACCGCGACGCTCGCACAGCCGGCGTTTGCCGCGAGCTGCAGGTCGTGCGTCGTGTCGCCGACCATGAGCGTCCGCTCGGGCACGCAGCCAAGCTCGCGCATCAGCTCGAAGAGCATCAGCGGATCGGGCTTGCCGGCGGTCTCGTCAGCGGTTCGGGTCGCGTCGAAGAGGCTCTGCAACTCGGCGTGCTTGAGCGCGTCGTCGAGGCCGCGCCGCGACTTGCCTGTGGCGACGCCGAGCCAATGGTTCCTCGCCTTGAGCCCGCGCAGCATCTCGAGCGTGCCGTCGAAGAGGAGGATGTCGTGCTGGCTCGCCAGGTAGTGGTGCCGGTAACGTTCGGCAAGCTCGCGGTAGCGTTCGCGCGGCAACGCCGGCGCGGCATGGCGCAGGGCGTCGGCCAGGCCGAGGCCGATGACGTAGCTCGCATCGCGATCGCTCGGCACGTCGGTGCCGACATCGGCGCAGGCCGACTGGATGCAGCGGACGATCAGCTGGGTCGAATCGAAAAGCGTGCCGTCCCAGTCGAAGACGATCAGGTCGAATCGGCGCGGCGAAGCCATCACGGCCGCTCGACCCCGGCGCCGCGAAGCGCGCGCACGAGTTGGACGCAAGCCTCGGGCAACGGTGCTTGGAGCTCGATCGCTTCGCCGGTCGCAGGATGCACGAAGCGCAACCGGCGCGCGTGCAGGAACATGCGGTCGAAACGAACGCCGGGCACCGCCACGCCACGCGCGAGCGCCTTGTTGAGCGCGAAATCACCGTACTTCGGATCGCCGGCGACGGCGTGACCTTCGTGCGCGAGGTGGACGCGGATCTGGTGCGTGCGGCCGGTCTTGATCGTCACGTCGAGCAGGGTGAAGGGCGCGAGGCGCTCGGCAACGCGGACGAGCGTGATCGAGCGGCGCCCGTCGGCGTCTTCGGCGTCGACGGTGCGGACGCGACGCACGCCTTCGGCATCGAGATATTTGTGCAAGGCGACGTCGATCACCTTCAGCTTTTCCGGCCAGGCGCCGGCCACGAGCGCTGCGTAGGTCTTGCCGATCGCCCGCTCGGGGCTCTTCGATCGCAGATCGCTCTGTAGGGCGACGAGCGCCTTGCGCGTCCGCGCGATCAGGAGCAGGCCAGAGGTTTCCTTGTCGAGCCGGTGCACGAGCTCGAGGAACCCCGCTTCGGGCCGGGCGCGGCGCAGTTGCTCGATGACGCCGAAGCTTTCGCCGCTGCCGCCGTGCACGGCAACGCCGGCCGGCTTGTCGATGGCAAGCAGATGCTCGTCTTCGAAGACGATGGGAAACTCGCGCGCCGGTGCCGGTGCCGTGGCACTGCGATCGGCCGTTCGCACCGGCGGAATGCGCACTTCGTCGCCGATGTCGAGCCGCGTGTCGGCGCCGGCCCGCCCCTTGTTGACGCGAACTTCGCCGGAACGGATGACCCGGTACAGATGCGTCTTGGGAACGCCCTTCAGGATCTTGGCGAGAAAATTGTCGAGCCGCTGGCCGGCCGAACCGCTGTCGATGCGGACGTTTCGCACGGCCGGAGCAGGCGCCGGAGCAGGGGCTGCCATGCGGCGCGGCGATTGCGCGTCACGCCGGCCGCCTTTGCCCCCTATAATTCGATGCTCCACGCTGCAGCCGTAAGTATTTGATTTTTCACAGTTTAGCGTCGCGATATTCGGCGGCGCTCGACGGCAGCAGGTGGGCGGCCGGATTTTGTTCCGGCCAAACGGTGATGCAACGTCCCGCCGCTTCGGCAGGTCGCGTTCCCCAAGTGACGCGACGGCTTCGAGGCACGGGACGGCAGAGCAAACAGACAAGAACCCAAGACAAGGTTTCCCGGTTGAAGACGAGAACGAGGCCCGAGCTGCTGGCTCCCCGACCCGATTCATCGCGCTTCGCCATGCGTTCAGTGATCGCAAGCGTGCTCCCCGACCGCCTCTTCACTGCCTCGCGCGCGCCAACGCTGCCCGGGCCCGCGGTCGCCTGACGGCGGCCGCTCTCGCGCAGTCCAGGGCGATTCCTTCCGGTTTCTTCTCGCGTTTTCTCGTGCATCGATTCGTCGCCAGCGGCCGGGCCGCGGCGGCTTGAATGGACGCAGCCGCATGAGGCCGCGCCCGAGGAGTGCAGATGAAACGCATGCTGATCAACGCGACGCAGCCCGAAGAGCGGCGCCTCGCGATCGTCGACGGCCAGAAGTTGATGGATTTCGAAACCGAGATCGAAGGCCGTGAACAGAGGAAGGGAAACATCTACAAGGCGGTGGTAACGCGCGTCGAGCCCTCGCTCGAAGCCTGCTTCGTCGACTATGGCGAAGACCGCCACGGGTTCCTCCCGTTCAAGGAAATCTCGAAGAACTACTTCCGCGAAGGCGTCGACGCGCGCACCGCCCGCATCCAGGACGCGATCAAGGATGGCGACCAGCTGCTCGTGCAAGTCGAGAAAGAGGAGCGCGGCAACAAGGGCGCGGCGCTGACGACCTTCGTCTCGCTGGCCGGCCGCTACCTCGTGCTGATGCCGAACAACCCGCGCGGCGGCGGCGTCTCGCGGCGCATCGAAGGCGAAGACCGCGAAGAGCTGAAGGAAAACCTCGACCAGCTCGAATACCCGAAGGGCATGAGCCTGATCGCCCGCACCGCGGGCATCGGCCGCACCGCGCCCGAGCTGCAGTGGGACCTCAACTACATGTTGAAGCTCTGGGCGGCCATCGACGGTGCCTCCAAGGCGGGCAAGGGCGCGTTCCTGATCTACCAGGAGTCGTCGCTCGTCATCCGCGCGATCCGCGACTACTTCACCTCCGACGTCGGCGAGATCCTGATCGACACCGACGACATCTACGACCAGGCGCAGCAGTTCATGAGCCATGTGATGCCGGAGACGGCGCACAAGGTCAAGCGCTACCGCGACGACGCCGCCCTGTTTTCCCGCTTCCAGATCGAGCACCAGATCGAGACGGCGTTTTCGCGCACGGTGAACCTGCCCTCGGGCGGCGCCATCGTGATCGATCACACCGAGGCGCTCGTTTCGGTCGACGTGAACTCGGCGCGCTCGACGCGCGGCAGCGATATCGAGGAAACCGCGACGCGCACCAACCTCGAAGCCGCCGACGAGATCGCGCGCCAGATGCGCTTGCGCGACCTGGGCGGCCTCATCGTCGTCGACTTCATCGACATGGAAGAGTCGAAGAACCGGCGCGAAGTCGAGACGCGGCTGCGCGACGCCTTGCGCTCCGACCGCGCCCGCGTCCAGTTCTCGTCGATCAGCAAGTTCGGCCTGCTCGAGATGAGCCGGCAGCGCCTGCGCCCCGCTCTTTCCGAAGGCAGCCACATCACCTGCCCGCGCTGCAACGGCACCGGCCATATCCGCGACACCGAGAGCTCTGCCCTGCAGATCCTGCGCATGGTCCAGGAAGAGTCGATGAAGGACAACACCGCGGCCGTGCACGTGCAGGTGCCTGTCGAGGTGACGTCGTTCCTCCTGAACGAGAAGCGCACCGAGATCACCAAGATCGAGCTGAAGCAGCGCGTCACCGTGCTGCTGGTTCCGAACAAGGCGCTCGAGACGCCGAACTATCGCCTGGAGCGCCTGCGCCACGACGACCCGCGGCTGGAGAACCTGCAGGCCAGCTACACGATGATCGACGAGCCTGAAGAGGAAGTCGGTATCACCCGGCGCGAGAAAGCCAAGCCGAAACAGGAGCCGGTCATCAAGGGCATCCTGCCCGAGATGCCGGCGCCGCAGGCAGTGCCTCGCGTCGAGCCGCGCCCTGCGGCACAAACCGCAAGGCCTTCGGAAGTGCCGCCGGCCCTCTTGCCGGTTGCCGCGAGGCCGGCGCCTGCCGCTCCGGCCGGGCGCGGCTTCTTCTCCTGGGTGAAAAGCATCTTCTCCGGCGCCGAGCCGGAACCGGTCGCCGCTCGACCCCTGGCCCTGTCGCCGCCTGCAGCCGGCGAGGCGCCCAGGCGCGAGCGTGGCGAGCGCAACGAAAGAGGCGATCGTGACGGTCGCGGTGACCGGGGCGACCGAGGTGAACGCGGCGGCCGCGGTTCACGCGGCGGCCGGCGCGGCGAGCGCTCCGCCGATCGAGCCGAAGGCAGCAACGACACGGCACAAGGCCGCTCGAACCGAGGCGATCGCAGTGGCAGCGCGGGCGCGAAACCCGAGACGGCCGAAACCGGCCGTGGCGAAGCGCGGGAGCCGCGCGAGGCGCGTGACCCGCGTGAACCCCGTGAGCCGCGCGGCGCCCGCGGTGAGCGAGGCGATCGTAGCGGCCCGCGCGAGCCGCGCCAGGAAGCGCGAGACGGTGGACGCGGCGACGAGCGACGCGGCGGCCGCAACGACCGTGCGCCGCGCGGCAACGGCGAAGGCAGCGACGCCGCGCCGGCGGAAGACGCCGGCATCCAGCGACCCTTCGTCGATACGACGCCGAACCCGCCGAACGCCGTCCCAGGCAGCGAAACGGAAGGCGAACGCCAAGGCGGGCGCCGCCGCAATCGGCGCGGCGGGCGCGGGCGTGACCGCGACGACACGAGCGGCACCGAAGCGAACGGCAATGCAGCGCCCGTCGACGGCGACGCACCGCCGCCAGCGTCGCACGATGCGGCCGCCGGCGCCGCCGAAGCGAACGGCTCGACAGCACATGCCGAAGCCGGCGAAGCGACGATCGAAGACGCCGGCAACCCGAGCGATACGCGCGGCGAAGGATCGAGCAACCGCCGCCGCCGCGGCGGCCGAGGCCGCGACCGGGCGCCACGCGAAGGCTCGCCCGAAGGCGACATGGACGGCGCGGCCATGGCCGAAGCGCCGGCCGGCGAGCACCGGGCCGAAGCAGCGGAAGCGGCGCCAGCGCCCTTCGCGCTCGCCGATCGCGAGCCCGAGACTGCTCCACCGGCCGAGGCCGCGCAGCCGGCAAACGCCGCGTTCGCCGCTGAAACGCAGCAGCGACATCCGGAACCGGAATACGCGCCAGCGCCGGCCTCCGCCCCGATCGACGTCAGTGCCTCGGCACAAGAGAACTACGTGCTTCCCGTCGACTCGCTGCAGGCCGTGGCCGAAGGTGCGGGCCTGCAATGGGTGAGCTCCGACGCCGACAAGATTCGGGCCGTGCAGGAAGCGATGGCGGCGGTATCGGCGCCGATCCGCGTACCGCGCGAGATCCGCAAGGTGGCGCGTGTCGACGCAGGCCCGCTCGTCCTCGTCGAGACGCGCAAGGATCTGTCGCAGGTCCGCCTGCCGTTCGAGACGCAGGCGCCGGGCGGCTAGCCCGCTCGAGATCAGAACCGGAAACGCGAAGGCGCCGGCTAGCCGCTAGGAAGGCGCCATCGCTGTCACGAGCCGCGAGTTTCGACTTGCGGCGCCTTTCGGCAAGCGAGAAGCGCACCGCCACGGGACATCTGGCTCACCGCCTGAACGGCTTGCCTCCGCGAGTTCACTTTCAATGTGCGCACCTTCGGCGTCGTCCAGCTGTGGGTCGAGGAGCACAGGTAGAACCACGGCTCCGCGGCGAGGGCTTCGTGCCGAGGATGGGCGGACTCGACGCTGACGACGCCGAATACGGTGCGAAGCCCAGTTCACCGGCTGTAGCGAGTCGATCCTTCCCACGACGTTCGTCCCGATCCGTCATCAGATCACTGCGATGTGCAGTGATCTGACCCCGCCAGCCGCGGTTCGCCAAGATCGACTGGCGCCCCTGAGAGCGCTCACTCATTGCGCGCCGCGTCTCTACTAAGAACTAAGCGAGCCTCATCGTCATTGCCGGCGACATGGCCAATTCGAATAGTTCGGCTTTCGCTTGCAGGTCCGGCGAGCTCGGTGATCGATCTGGCGCTGAGCGACGCACAGCGGAATTACGAGTGAAAGAACGAATGCTGACGCTCGGTAACCTACCGTGTGGTGATCTACCGTAGCTGGCTCATATGCTCAGCACGGCCGCTTGCGGCAGAGGATCTCCAGCGGAATGATGCGCGCCTCGGCTACGCCGCGCGCCGAATTCTTCATGGCCAGGGCAGCGATCTCGCCATGGATAAGTTGGACGGCACGATGCGGCGGCTTCTCGCCGCGTTCGACCATTGCCCGACTACGAGCGCCGAATGCCTTGGCCTCGGCGGCGGTTTCGCGGAACTGCACAACTTCGAAACCCGCCGCCTCGAGTCCGCGCCGCGTTTCCGCTGGCGTGGACAGAAAACTTGTGTCCGCGCTGGCGGCCCAGGGCGTCGGATAGTCAAGCGGCTCGCCCGGCCCCTTGGCAAGTTCCGACAGCATCAGCCAGCCGCCGGGCTTCACCACCCGCCGGATCTCGGCGTAAAGCGCGGTCTTGTCGGCGATGTTCATCGAAACGTTCATCGAGTAGGCCCCATCGAAGGTGCCGTCGGTGAATGGCATCGCCAGCGCGTCGCCGAGTTCGAAATCAATCCTCGAATCCAGGCCCATCAGGCGCGTGAGGTGGCGGGCCACCTCGCAGAACTCCGGCGTCAGATCAATCCCGGTGACCCGGCAGCCGAACCGGAGCGCCATGGTGCGCGCAGGGCCGCCGATGCCGCTGCCTATGTCGAGAAGGTGGTCCGTCGAGGTCACCTGGATCGCCGCGACAATCTCCTCGGTCGCCTCCAGGCCGCGACCATGGAACTGGTCATATGGGGCCAGAGTTTCGACCTGCGGATGAGCGGGATCGACGCCGTCTTCGATCAGTGCGGAATTGAGCCGCTGGAGCAGGTCTCCCTGGCTATAGTGGTTGGCGACGTTGCGGTTGGTATTCATGTCGGGGCACCTGCTCGAGGAGCATCGTACGCCGCCCATCAATCGGCTCCAGCGGGTAAGACGCCTCGTGCCCGATCGTCGTACTCACTGCGCAGGTGATCTCCGGATGGTCGATGAAGTCGACATTGCTGAGGCCGTCAGGAACTTCGATCTCGTCTTCAGCGCGAAGCCGGTCCGGATG
>PLZH01000204.1:49582-72449 GCA_003152055.1 Burkholderiales bacterium | reverse complement strand
CGCTATCGGGGTGTTCGAGCTTGTCTCCCCTAGCGGCAGCTCACGTCGACCGCTCGCGAGGATCGCGACAGATGCGCGTTGCCCGAGTTGACAACAAGCGTCATTCCCGCGTCGTAGTGCTGCNNAGGAAAGCGGCTTCAGTTCAAGACGAACGCAGCAAGTAGCAGGGCTCCCTGCCACGCGTGAATATCCAGCAGCACACGCAGGTTGAGCCAGCTCCTTCGACCGCTGGTCGCAGCTGGCGCGTTGGCAGCTGCCTCACCACTCCGACGGGTTCACGCGGTACAGCTCAGCGAGCTCGCCGTAGACGGCGGGCGCCTCCGCCGCGAGCTCCTGCGGCCGCTCGAAGAACACTTCCGTCACGACCGCGAAGAACTCGGCCGGATCGCTGGCGCCATAGGCGTCGATTACTGTCGACGGCTCATGTCGCAGCCGCTCGAAGGCTTCACTCATTACCGTCGCCCAGCGCCGCCTCTTCGCAGGACTTGGCCGCCACGGCCGACCATCAGCCAGCCCTGAGTCCTGGTCAATCTGATGGGCGAACTCGTGCAGTGCTACGTTGCGCCCATCGGTCGGGTCGGCTGCACCGGCCACCACCTCCGCCCAGGAGAGAATCACCTGACCTTGGGTCCAGGACTCGCCGGCCAGCGTGCGCCGTTGCTTTTGCACCAGACCTGCGCCCAGCGGTCGCTCGCGGTTAGCGATGAACGCATCCGGGTAGACCAGGATCTGTCGGAGGCGCGGATAGCAGTCCGGTCGCTGGTGCCCGAGCAGGAGCAGACAGGCCTGGGCTGCGATCGTGACTCGCACCTCGTTGGTGATGGCCTGGCCCTGGCAGCCAATGAAGGGCTTCTCAGCGACGAAGACCTGGATGTGGCCCTTGAGTCGAAGCTGCAGCTCGGACGGCAAGCGCGCCACGATCGGCACGCGGCGGCGCAGGATTCGCCGCCATGCCGCCGGGAACGGTCGTGCCCGGAGCTGCGCGCGCCGGCGCTCCCTCAACCAAGGCTGCCCGACCAAGGCAGCCACCGCCAGGAGCGCCACGGTGGCCAACAAAAGCATCGGCAGCGCGGCGCTGACGGCTGCGGAGGTCATCCGCCGCAGATGAGCCCGCGGCGGATCAATTCAAGCGCGGCGGCTCGAGCGCAAAAACAACCATCTCGGTCGTCGTTGATCGTACGGGCGCCAGAGCTCGCACATGACCCTGCGTGTGCAAAGCTGCGCAGCGGTCGCTGGTCAACTGCCGCCATAGCCGGTCTATGCGTGCGTTCGCTTTCGGGCGAGCACACCCGATCAGGGCGTTGCGTTTTGCATGCGCAACTGCACCGCCGCCGCGGTCGTGGCCGAAGGCTTGCCGAGGCGCGCTGTAGGCACACCGCGAGAACGCACATATTCACGCACTTGGATCGCGCGTTGCAGAGCCAACTGCGTCGTGCCGATCGCATCATCCGGCGCCGCCAGCAACGGCATTTGGGCGAGCGGCACGCGGCGCAGGCTCTCGGCCACCTTGTCTAGCACTGCGGCAAGTGCCGGCTTCACGCCGCTGCGCCCCGGCTCGAAGCAGAACTCGCGTGGCACATCGACGGTAATGGCGCCATCACTGCGCTGCCCTATGAGCACCGGCGTCCCCCGGAACCACGATCCCAGCCACTGCCGCTCGACGGCCAAGGCGGCCGCCACGGTAGTTTTCTGTTCGGCGGTCGTCGTCCCAGAGGGTGTGGGCGGCGCCACGCTGGTGCACCCCCAGACTGCGAGCACAACAACAAGCGTCAAGGCAAACGATCGCATGGTCGGGGGTACGGCAAGCGTGGGCGAAGACACGCCTGCGCAGCGCCACTATCGTACGCGTCGCTCGTGCTCAGCGAGAAGCCGGTGCGGATGTCGATCCTGTCGGCAACGCCGACCCGCGCCATTGCGGGGAGTTCGTAGCGCGCCTTGCCTTGCGTTCGAAGTACCGCCGCTCGAGCCGACATGCGGCGCGTACGAGGCCTTGTCGAAGGCAACCAGACTCGCGCCGTGATCGCGAGCCTTCTCGGCGAGCCGGGCGTCGAAGCGCTGTACGACACCAACGGCCGCTGGGATCTGCTGGCCGAGCTGCGCGCAGAGACGATGACCGAGCTGTCCGACGTCTTGGAGCGAGTGCGCCTGAGCAAGGGCATTGCCAACACCGGGACCAGCATCCTGCTTGGCACGTATCGTTGAGGGGCGATGCGATTCTTCGATGCGGCGGCAACACGCGAAGCGCTGCCTTTCGATCGGCTCGTTCCAGCGTTGCGAACGGTGTTCACCTCGGGTTGCGACGCGCGGCCGCGGCAGGGGCACGAGATCGTGTCACCAGGCGGCGGCCGACTCACCTCGCTGATCATGCCGGCGTGGCTGGCGGGCCGCTACTATGGCATCAAGATCATCAACATCGCGCCGGGCAACGCCGCGCGCGGCCTGCCGGGTCTGCGAGCTACCTGCTGCACGATGCGATCACCGGCGTGCCGCTGGCGCTGATCGACGGCAACGAGCTCACGACGCGTCGCACGGCCGCCGCCTCGGCGCCTGCCGCTTCCTGGCTGGCGGGTCCCGACGCGCGGCATTTGCTCGTGGTCGGCGCCGGAAAGGTCGCCCGGCTGTTGCTCGACGCCTATCGGGCCGTTCGTTCGTTCGATCGATCGCGTGTCGGTCTGGGCGTGCTCTGCCGAACAGGCAGAGGCCTTCGCCGGCGAGCTTCGAACCCGGAACATCGCTGCCATGGCGGTACCTGATCTCGAGGCGGCGGTCGGCCATGCCGACATCGTCAGTTGCGCGACGCTGGCCATGACCCCGTTGATCCACGGCCGGCGGCTTCGCTCCGGCAGCCATCTTGACTTGATCGGCAGCTTCACGCCCTCCATGCGAGAAGCCGCCGACGATTGTTTCGTCGATGCCGCGCTCTACGTCGATACCGAGGAAGCACTGCGCAAGAGCGGCGATCTGCTCGAGCCGATAAAGCGTGGCGTGCTCGACCCCGCTGACGTGCGCTGCACGCTGACGACCCTCGCGCGCGGCGAGGCGAGCGGCTCCGGCGCGCTGCGGACGAGCGAACCATCTTCAAGTCCGTTAGGAACGGCGCTCGAGGATCTTGCCGTGGCCATCGAGGTCTTCGAACGCCCGCACGTCGCGGTCTAGCCCATCGTCATCAGGCTCGCGTTTCCGCCGGCCGCCGCGGTGTTGACGCTCAGCGAGCGCTCGAGCACCAGGCGCTCCAGAGGGATGTCGACATCGCCGGGCCGAAGACCGGTGACGCTGACGATGGGCCCGGCTCGCCCGGCGACAGCGCGGCAGACGGCAAGCAATTCGGCCGGCTCGCCGTGATGAAGGACGGCATCGAAGCCGATCATCTCGCGAGTCCAGTCCTGTACGAGCGCGACGCGATCTCTTGCCTCGCCGGGAAGACGTGCCCACATCGGCTGCGCGCCGACGGGCCACAGGGCCCGGCTGCCCACGGCGAGCACGGCCGCCAGCTGCAGCAGTCGATCTGCCTCGTCGCGAGCCAGGCATAGAACCGCTTCGCGCGGCGACATGGCATACAGGTTGGCTTCGCCGGTGGGACCGGCGAGCGTGCGCCAACCGCCGACGGGCGATTGGGCGATGAAGTGATCGCATTGCGCGGCGAGCGCCGCGCAATTTTCCGCGAGGGCCCAGTGTCGAAGCGCCAGCAGCGCCACATCGGGCTCGCTCGTGCCCACGTCCAGCCCGCGCAGCGGAGGCAATGCGTCTGTTCCGGACTGCTCGACGGCCTTGCGTGCAGCGCCGCCGGGGCGCGCAGCCAGCAAGCGCAGCAGATAGAGCGGGCCGCCGGCCTTGGGGCCCGTGCCCGACAAGCCTTCGCCGCCAAACGGCTGCACGCCGACGACCGCGCCGACGACATTGCGATTGACATAGACGTTGCCGACATGCGCGGCACCGACCACCTGCAGCACGGTCTCGTCGATGCGCGTGTGCACGCCGAGCGTCAGTCCATAGCCGGTAGCGTTGATCTGTTCAAGAAGATCGGGCAACTCCGCGCGGTCGAAGCGCAGCACGTGCAGCACCGGGCCGAAGATCTCCCGCTCCAGCTCGGCCAGGCTGTCGATCTCGATGAGGGTCGGCGCGACGAAGGTGCCGCGGCGGGTTACGTTCGGATCGGCCGCAGGTGGACGGGCGACACGTCTTCCCTTGGCGCGCATCGATTCGACATGGCGCTCGATGCCAGCGCGCGCGTCCTCGTCGATCACAGGGCCGACGTCGACCGACAGCGCGCGCGTGTCGCCCAGTTGCAGCTCGCGGACGGCGCCCTCCAGCATCTCGATCAGTCGATCGGCCAGTTCGCGCTGCACGCAGAGCACGCGCAGGGCCGAGCAGCGCTGGCCGGCACTGTCGAAGGCGGAGCTGACCACGTCGGCCACCACCTGCTCGGCGAGTGCCGACGAATCGACCACCATCGCGTTCTGACCGCCGGTCTCGGCGATCAGGGCCACCGGCCGGCCGTGCGCCCCGAGGCGTCCGGCCAGCGTTCCCTGCAGCAGGCGGGCCACTTCCGTCGAACCGGTAAAGAGCACCGCCTGCACGCGGGCATCGGCGACTAGGGCGGCGCCGACGGTTTCGCCTCGGCCGGGCAAGAGCTGCAACACGGCACGCGGCACGCCCGCGGCCCACAGGGCGCGCACGGCTTCGGCCGCCACCAGGGGCGTCTGCTCCGCCGGCTTCGCGAGCACCGGGTTGCCGGCGGCCAGCGCTGCGGCGACCTGGCCGGTGAAGATGGCTAGCGGGAAATTCCAGGGGCTGATGCAGACGACCGGCCCCAGCGGCACGTGGCTGGAGTTGTCGAAATCACGCCGCACCTGCTGCGCGTAATAGCGCAGGAAGTCGACCGCTTCACGCACTTCGGCCACGGCGTTGGCGCAGGTCTTGCCGGCTTCGCGCACGAGCAAGGTCAGAAGTCGCTCGGTGTCGGCCTCGAGGATGGTGGCGCCGGCCTCGAGGATAGTGGCGCGCTCGCAAGGGGGGGTCGCGGCCCATGCGGCAGCCGCATCGGCCGCACACGACAACGCCGCTTGCACATCCTCGGCCGTCGCTTCGCGGCAGGAGCCGACCACGTCGCCGCGATCGGCCGGGTTGAGAACGGGTTGCGGTTCGCCGCCGTGGGCATCGACACCGAGCAGCGGCGCCGCGGACCAGGGCACCGCCGCATGCGCGGCGAAGGCTTCGCCGATTGATGCCAGGCGCGTTTCGCTCGCCAGGTCCAGCCCGGCCGAGTTCGTGCGTTGGGCGCCGTAGATATCGCGCGGCAAGACGATGGCCGGGTGGGAAAGGCCGAGGGTTCCCTCCTGTGCCGCCAGTTGTTCGACCGCGCGGACCGGCTCTTGCACCAGCTCTTCGAGCGAGACGGCATCGCTGGCGATGCGGTTGACGAACGAGGTGTTGGCGCCGTTCTCGAGCAGCCGGCGAACCAGATAGGCCAGCAAGGTGTCGTGTGTGCCGACGGGCGCATAGATGCGGCATGGTCGAGCCAGCTTGCCCTTGGCAACCGGCCCCACCACCTGCTCGTAGAGCGGCTCGCCCATGCCGTGCAGGCACTGGAACTCGTACTGTCCGGCGTAATAGCTCGGGCCGGCCAGCGTGTAGACGGCCGCGAGCGTATGCGCGTTGTGCGTCGCGAACTGCGGATAGATCTGTTCAGGCGCGGCGAGGAGCTTGCTTGCAGACGCGATGTAGGCGACGTCGGTGTAGGCCTTCCTCGTATAGACCGGGTAGCCGTCCTGCCCGTCGATCTGGGCGCGCTTGATCTCGCCATCCCAATAGGCGCCCTTGACCAGCCGGATCATCAAGCGGCGGTGGCTGCGCCGCGCGAGGTCGACGAGCCAGTCGATGACCGCCGGGCAGCGCTTCTGGTACGCCTGGATCACGAAGCCGATGCCGTTCCAGCGGGCCAGCGCGGGCTCGAAGCAGAGTCGCTCCAGCAGGTCGAGCGAGAGCTCGAGCCGGTCGGCCTCTTCGGCGTCGATGTTGAGGCCGATGTCGTAGCGGCGGGCCAGCTCGGCGAGTTGCAGCAGGCGCGCATAGAGCTCCTTCATGACGCGCTCGACCTGCGAGCGGCAGTAGCGCGGGTGCAGCGCCGAGAGCTTGATGGAAATGCCTGGGCCGTCGTAGATCCCGCGCCCGGCCGAGGCGCGACCGATGGCATGGATCGCCTCCTCGTACGAAGCGAGATAGGCCGCGGCGTCACGCGCCGTCATCGCCGCTTCACCGAGCATGTCGTACGAATAGCGGAAGCCCTCGGCTTCGCGCCTTCGCGCATTGGCGAGGGCCTGCGCGATGGTCTCGCCGGTGACGAACTGCTCGCCCATCAGCCGCATCGCCATGTCGACGCCCTTGCGGATCAACGGCTCGCCGCCACGGCCGACGATGCGCCGCAAGGCCGAGCCGAGACCGACATCGCTGTGCGTGGCGACGAGCCGGCCGGTGAGCAGCAGGCCCCAGGTCGCGGCGTTGACGAATAGCGACGGACTGTTGCCGAGGTGCGATTGCCAGTTTGCGGTGCTGATCTTGTCGCGGATCAGTGCGTCTCTGGTTGCGGCGTCCGGAATGCGCAGCAGCGCTTCCGCGAGGCACATCAGCGCGATGCCTTCGTTCGAGCTGAGCGCGAACTCCTGCAGCAGCCCCTGCACGAGGCCGGCGCGGCCCGACTCCCGCGCCCGTTCCCGCACGCCGCGCGCGATGCGCAGCGCCAGCCGATGGGTCGTCTCTTCGGCCGCAGGCCCCAGGCGAGCCTGTTCGACAAGCCCTGGCAGAAGTTGCGGCTCGGGAAGCCGCGTTGCTGCCGTGACTGCGGCGCGAAGCGACGAGCCAAGCAGGCGGGGCGTCAGGGCGTTCCGCTGTGCCAACACACGGTCTCTGGCGTTCATCGCACTCGATCAGGCAGGGATGGTNNGGCGATGTTCGGTAGCCGACGTGGACGCAGCGAGTGTCAGTCCCGCGTGCGTCCACCCTTGTAGGAGGTCATTCCGTCAGTTCGAGCGCCGCCGCTTCCGCCGGGCCAATCCCTCACGAAGGTGCACGACGGTGCAAGCCTCTCGCCGGCTTCGACCGACGCAATCGGTGGACGCCTTCTCAGATCACTCCTTTGCCCTTCTGAACGCGTCCCCCTTGCTGGACGACGTGCCACAACTCGTGCGCGAGCAGATTGTTGTCCTTGCTGGCTCCGGGGGCGAAGACAATGTCGTTCCCGGATACATAGGCCTTGGCGCCGATCTTCGCGACGCTCGCGTCTTCGTGGATGCGCACCTTGGAGAAGTCCTTGCCGAAGGCCGTCTCCGCAGCGGTACGCACGTCAGACGCCAACGCGGTGCCGGCCCCGGATTTCTCAAGCGGCGGGACGTCCACGACCTTGGCGCCCGGCTTCGCCTTCGCCTTCGCCTCGAACATTTCGATCAGCTTCTTCACGTCGGCCATGTGTGCTTCTCCTTTTGGGACTCAAAGTATCGCCAGCCAAGCAAAAATCGGCAAGGGCTGGGCCGCTAGCCGCTGGCAGCATCGCCCTGCAGAGCCTCGCCAACGCCTGCGACCAGGAGGCGTGCTACGGCGTCGTCGACGCTGCCAGTTTCCAAGATGGTTTGGCTTGCGCTTGCGAGCGATGGCGCGAGCAACGCGAACACAGGATCCTTCAGCCGCGCGAGGATGAGCGTGACGTTGGCGCGCGCCTGTTCAGCCGCAAAGTCCCTCAACGCCTCGATGGAGGTGCCGTCCAGGTCGGGGGTCTCCTCCAAACTGAGCACCAAGCCGCGTGGCTGCGCGGCAGCGATGCGTACGCGGATATCCGTCAACACCCGCTCGACGTTAGCGAAAAACAACGGCGCCTCGGGTCTCAGCACGAGCAGTCCGGCGATGGGCAGGGCATTCGGATGTTGGCTGCAACTCAGGAAATCATGTCCGGCACCCACCCGACCCAATTCGCTGACGCGCGGCTCGGATAGGCTGCGCAATGTCATCACCAGACTGATGGCGATGCCCGCCAGAAGACCATCGAGCACGCCGAGCAAGATGACAGCCAGCGCCGCCGCGACGACCACTACGCGATCGCGTCGCCACTCGAAATACGGGCGGAATGCCGACAGTGTCAATGTGTGCGACACCGCGTGGATCACGACGGCGGCCAATACCGGCTCCGGCGTTTGCTCGATGAAAGGCAGGAAGACCGCTACCAACAGCAGAACTACCGCTGCAGCTATCCACGCCGACTTCCCACTCATCGCGCCCGCTGCCTCGTTGGCCGAAGTCGCCGAATACCCGGCGCCGACCGGCAGCCCGTGGAGGAGTCCGGACACAAAGTTGGCACCCCCGAACGCGAGAAGATCCCGGTTGGGCGAGATCTCGTCACCGTGTTTGAGGGCCATGCTGCGGATGGCCCCGTAGCTCTCGGCGAATAGGAGCAGAAGCACCGCCAGCGACAGCTCGCCTAAGCGCAGCCAATGGTCGCGCGACAAGTCCGGCAGATTCGGTACCGACAGCGACAAGACAATGGGACCCACCAGACCGACGGCGTGCGATTTGATGTCGAACCACTGTCCGATCAGGGTCCCCGCCGCGATCACAAACAAGGCGCCAGGCAGCTTGCGAAAACGGGATAGGGCCTTGAGCGCCAGCAATGCGCCGAGGCCGAAGGCCACGCCGGTCCAGTTCCAATGCGGCAGCTGCGAGAACATCTCGTATGTAAAAGCCAGCAACGCGGTGGCCTGGGGATGAGCCCCATTCATCTCGGGCAGTTGCTTCAGGACGATCGCAATGGCCAGTCCGAACGAAAAGCCTCGAAGCACCGGCTTGGAGATGAAGTTGCAGATCGAGCCCAGCCGGGCGACACTGGCAAATACAAATGCCACGCCGGTGGCCATGACCAGACCGGCCGCCAACATTGCCCGCATGGCAGCATCTGGCCCCGCGATCGACAACGTCGCGGCACCCAGCACGGCGGCCGAAGACGACGTCGCTGACACGATCGCGAAGCGCGATCTGCCAATCAACCCGTAGACAACCAGACCCGCGAACAGTCCCAGGACGCCGGCTTGAGGCGGAAGATTGGCGATGCCGGAATAGGCAACCGCTTCTGGTAGCAGCAATCCCGCCATCGATACACCGGCCACCAGATCGGCCAACCAGATCGAACCGTCTGGGTTCGACCTATCGGCTAGGCCCATCAGCGTGCTGCCGAAGCCGTTGCTGGCGTCACGCCAGACCAGCCTGGCAGGTAGCGCGCAAGCGGACTTCTTGCCAGACCCAGTCCTTCGCGAACGGCAATCTCCATCGACTTTTCGATCTGCCCAAGGGTGATGTGCGGGCGCAAATAGTCGGCCCACAGGAATTCGGCAAAGGGCGCGGTGTCCTTTGCATAGCCTCCGGCGTTGCGCAGGAATCCCGCGAGGCTGCGGTAGGGATCATCGACGAGTCGCGAGATACCGGTCGGGATCGCATCGAATGCGCGCCGTTCGCCCGATTGGTCAAATGGATGTGCCCAGTCTTGTTGCTCCATGAAGCGCCAAAAAACCGCGGGCTCCAAGTAGGACAGGTCGTCCAGAACCATCACTCTGACTCGCTCAACGCCTTCCTCGAGAAGCGCAAGACCCAGATGGTGGTGGTCAACGATGTGGTAACGAGCCCGCGGTCCGACTACGGCGGGAAACCAGTGCGAATCAAGCAGCTTGCGCCTGGCCTTCTTGGCTAAACGCGCCCATTGGGTCCGTTTTTGCGCCACTTCGGCAAAGCCGGCGGTGATCTGCGTGGGCCGCAGCCTGGCGAGATCGACCTCGACAAATGGATGATGTTCCGTTGCGGACATGATCTGGCTCCTTCCGTGGAGGGCATGGAGTCCGCGATCCTCACCGCGGCTCGCTCAGGCGAGGTTCGAAGTGCGGCGTGAAAAGAATTCGATCTTCGAGCGAAGGTCTGGATCGTTCCCACGCGGCGCGTGCCCCGAATGCACGGAAATTATCCATCCCGGCCCTGGAGCAGGTTAGGCACTCGGATCCCTTCGAGCCGGCGCCTTCAGAAGGACCACGTTCCGGCGACGTAGGCGACCCGCCGCGTCGGCGGTTGCGCGAGCACGGCGCTCGATGGGCCGCCATAGACGCGCACGCCGCCATCGAATCGCACGCGATCGCCCTGCCAGCCGAGCGACGCAGTGACGACGCGGCCGGCATCGGTCGGCGTGTAGAGCATGTCGAGGGCAGGTTGCCACTTGTCGTGCTGCCAGCTGGCCCGTGCGTAGAGGTTGGCGCGGCGCAGGCTGGTCGAGGCGTTGAACGCGTCGGCCTGCCAGGCGAAGTTGCCGGCGACGGCGCTCGCCGGCGCCTGGCCGCCGATCAGCGTTGCGAGCCGCTGGTTGCGCGCGTTCCAGTCGGCCCACTGCCCGTTCGAGAGCGCCGTGCCGTCCCACCACGCTTCGCCGAGGAGGCTGAGCTGGTCGACATTGGTCCATGTGCCGCCGACGAGAAGCTGCGCCGCGTGCCGGACCGTCGCGTTGGCCCACGGGTCGCCGCGCGTGAGTCCGGCCGGCGCCACGGCGACGGCGGCGTCGTCGATGGCCAGGCTGTCGGCGGCATTCAGATAGCGCGCCGAGGCGTGCAGCTCGACCGACTCGCTCGCCACCCACGCGGTCGCGGCGCCGACGCTTGCTCCGGTGTGCGCGCCGATGCGGGCGAAGCCGTGCCAGTCGACCGGGCCGTCGCGCCGGTAGACGCGGCCGGCGAGGGCCGGCTCCGCAGCGCCGCGCGCCGAGAGCGGATGCATCGGATTGACGAGGACGAACGACCACGCGGTGCTGGCATCGAAGCGCTCGGCGACCAGCAGCGGCCGGCCCTCGGGCGTTGTGTCGAGGAGCAGGCGGCGCGGCTCCTGCTCGACCACGTCGTTCGGTCGAAAGGCGTAGCCGACGTCCCAGGCGACGATCTTCTTGCCGGCGCTGAACTGCCAGTCGCTGCGGCTGCCCGACCAGTAGAGCTCGTCGAACCGACCCTGGGCCCGAAGCCGGTCGCCCTCCTGCCGCTCGGCCTGTAGCGCCGCGACGCCGGTCAAGCCATAGCCGCTCGCGCGCAGCTCTGCGTCGATCTCCGGCCCGGATCGTGGCACCGAGGCGATGCCGGGCACGAGGGAGTTCGCGGCGGCCAGCGGGCCGCGCGCCGCCGCGGCCTGCTCGAGGTACTCCGGCCGGACGTAGCCGCTGAAGTCGGCCGCGCCGCATGGCCCGGCGCAGGCGAGCGCGAGCACGACAGGCCTGGCGCACCGCGCGAAGCTCATTCGAGCGACGGGTTGCGGGCGAGGAACATCGGGTTCAGCCAGGCCTCGGGAACGGTGTGTTCCTTCCTCGCCAGGTAGCGGACCTGCGTCTCCTTCTTGTTGGTGAGCTGGTCGCTCAGCAGCATCTCGGTCACGGCGGTCGGCGCGGCTGGCCGGTCCATGACGAAGCGCGCCCGTTTGGCGAGCTTGTCGGACTGCACGTAGAGGTCGGCCTGGACGGGCTCGTGCCGCGCCTTGCCGATCCAGAGCTCGATGCGCTGGTAGGTGACGCCCTTGCGGCTGGCCTGCAGGCTCAGGTGCTGGCACAGCTGCGCTGGCTCGCCGCACGGCTCTTCGCCGGCGACGGCGCCGCCGTAGTCCTCGGCCCAGCTCATCGTCGCGATGTCGCCGGTGCTGGCGTCGCCGAGGAGCTTTTGCATCGGCGTGATGCGCAGCGGTCGCTGGCTGCCGGGCATGAGCAGCCAGAAGTCGTCGCCGAGCATCAGCACCTTCTGGCCCTTTTCGGCCGGGCTTTGCATGAGGACGAGCGACTGGTGTTTCGCCTGCGCGAAGACGACGTAGCGGCGCTCCTTGTCGGGCGTGCCGTCGGCGTTGAAGACGCTGATCTGCGTGTCGACCTGCATGTTCTCGCTGCTCATGCGGTACTTGTCGGCGGCCTTGAGCAGCGCGCTCACGTCGTCGGCTTGCGCCTGCGCCGCGGCCAGCGTGAGCGCGACGGCAGCGATGCAGTGGTTTGCGAGCTTCATAAGGAGGCCTCCGGGATTCAGGTGTGCGCCAGCGCCTCAACCACCGGGATGTGGACCGTCTTGCGCGCGATCCAGGCCGAGGCCAGCATCGAGACAAGGACCATGGCCAGCACGGTGAACAGGTACATCAGCGGGTCGATCGCGGTATTGAGCGGGTAGCCGCGCGAGCTGCCCGGCGGCGGCGGCATCTGCACCGGGACGATGTAGAGCAGCAGCGAGACGCCGAGCGCGATCAGCGCACCGACCAGTGCGCCGACGCCGCCGAGCACCATGCCTTCGAGCGCGAGCGTGCGCAACAGCTGCGAGGGCAGCGTGCCGAGCGCCCGCAGGGTTCCGATCTCGCGGGTGCGCTCGACGATCGCCATCGCCATCGCGTTGGCGACGACGAAGACGACGATCACGCCGATGATGAGGCCGAGCGCGCCGAAGATGCGGTTGTAGAGTCCGCGCACCGAGCTGTAGAAGAACGCTTGATCGAGCCAGGTCTGGACGATGAGCTTGGGGTTCGCCGCGGCGATGCGCTCCTGCGCGCCGGTCGTCGCTTCCATGCTCTTCAGGAAGACGCCGAGCGTCGAGACGCGCTTCGTGTTGAGCAGCTTCTGCGCCGTGCCGATGTCGGTGTAGACGAGGCGCTTGTCGATATCGGGAACGCCGGTCGAGAAGACGCCCTTGACCGTCACATCGAGGGCGTTGAGGGCGCCATCGGTCGTGCTCGCGAGCAGCGTGAGGCCGCTGCCGGGCTTGGCCTTCATGCTCTTCGCCAGGCCTTCGCCGAGCATCACCTCGGCCTGCGCCGCGTCGGAGGTGAGAACGTCGCCGGCGAGCATGCTGAGGAAGGGCCCCTTGACCGCAAACTCGTTGTCCGGATCGACGCCGGTCGCGAGCATGACAGTCGACTTGTCGCCGTTGCTGACGAGGCCGCTGAAGGCGATTCGCGGCAGCACGTGCCGGACGTCGGGGTCGGCCTGCAGCCGCGCCGCGAGCTGCGCCGAGTCGTCCAGGCCATACTGCAGCGGCGTGTCTTCGTCCTTGGTGAACTGCTCGGGCAGGCCGACGATGAGGTGCCCGGTGTTGCGCGCCGCCGATTGCGCCAGCGCCTGGTACGTGTAGAGGGCGAAGCCGCCGGCGAGGAGGATCGCCGCCGTGCCGAGCGCGGCGATGGCGATCGTGACGAGCGAGCGGCGGCGGTTGCGCAGCGTGTTCTGGACCGCGAACGTGAGCCAGCTCATTGCAGCCTCCCGTCGAGCAATGACAGCACGCGGTCGCAGCGCTGCGTCAATCGCGCGTCGTGGGTCGCGATGAGGAAGGAGGCGCCTTCGGCGTGGCAGCGCTCGCGCATCAGCGCGAGCACCTGATCGGCGGTGTGCGAGTCGAGGCTCGCCGTCGGCTCGTCTGCGATCACCAGATGCGGCCGCTTGATCAGCGCCCGGGCGATGGCGACGCGCTGCCGCTGCCCGCCGGACAGAGCGTCGGGCCGATGCCCGGCGTGCTCCTCGAGTCCGACGGCGACGAGCTGCGCGGCGACCCGCTCGCGTCGCTCGGCGGCCGGCACGCCGGCGATGAACAAGGGATAGTCGACGTTCTCCGCCACCGTCATCACCGGCACCAGGTTGAAGCTCTGGAAGACGAAGCCGAGAGCGTCGCGGCGAACCAGCGTGCGCCTCGTCTCGTCGAGGCCGGCGACGGACCGGCCGTCGAGCAGGATCTCGCCGCTGTCAGCGGTGTCGATCAGGCCGCACAGGTTGAGGATCGTGCTCTTGCCGCTGCCCGACGGGCCGGTCAGCGCGACGACCTCGCCGCGCCGCACGGCGAGATCGACGCCTTGCAGGGCACGAACGACGTGCTGGCCGAGCCGGTACGTCTTGTGCACGCCGCGCAGCTCGACGACGGTCTCGCCGCTCATGGGGTCGGCCCTTTCAGCAGGAGGTCGCGGGCCTGGCCGGCCTGCGGCGCGTTGCGCAAAACGATCTCGTTGAGATAGCGGCGCGCATCGTCGGCGCGCTGCTCCTTGGCCGCGAGCTCGGCCGCGCGCAGCCAGACGCTGCCCTGGAACGGCAGTGGCGCCTTGTCGAACAGCGGGCTGGCGAGAACCTCGCTCAACAGCTTCCGGCCGCGCGCGGCGCGGTTCATGAAGGGCGGCACGGCGAGAAAGGTGTTGGCAGCGACGAAGCGCACCTCAAGCGAGCCCGGCGTTGCGCGCTCGATCGGCGCGTCGTGCGCCGGCGTCAGCATCGCGAGCGCCTTGTCGACGAGGGCCAGGCCGTCTTCGGCGAGGCTCATCTTCTTCAATGGCGCCAGCGTGGTCTTCGCCTGCATCGCGATGCTGGCACCGGCGTAGGCGGTCAGCACCGGGTTGGCGGGCTCGGCCTTGCGCAAGGCCTCGAACGCTTCGGCAGCCGGCTCGATCGCCGAATCATCGCCGGCCGATGCCCTGGCGAAGGACCGAAATGCGCCCTGGCGCGCGTCGTCGGCCGCCGGCCAGGCGCTGCCGGACGCGACGAGCGCGGCCAGCGCGAGCCAAGCGAAGACGGCGAAGCGTCTTTCGCAAGAGGAGAACAAAGGACTCATGAAGGTCTCCGATGCAGCGGGTCGTCGAACGATGAGCGCAGGCTAGCCATCAGCTCGGCGCGCTGCAGCCGCGAAGCGACCGGTTGCGGGCCGGCGGCGCGAAACGACGGCGTGGCGGCGTGAACGGAGGTCGTCGGAGACGGGCGGCGAGCCCGCCCCGGCCGAGCTCGACACCAGCCCGGTGCGGATCGGCGCGGGACACATCGTCGTCACCATCCGGCCGCGGTGAAAGACTGTGGCGCCAGCTCGGGTGGGTCCTCCAAACGGCTGAGGCCCGATTCATCACAAATTCACTCGGCTGCCTCTAAGCGGTCACGTTGCATCGGGACCATTCAGGTCCATGCATCGCGACGCTTCGTTTCTGCGCGCGTGGGCCGAATCGGCCGCGGGCCGGCAAGACATTCCTGACGCTGGCGTCGCCGTTTCAGGTGATGTCGCCGGCGAGTTACGATTTCGCAGTCTGTGGATCTCCGACGTTCACCTCGGAACGCCCGGCTGTCGCGCGCATGCGCTTCTCGACTTCCTGAGGCGGACCGAGTGCGAGACGCTCTTTCTCGTCGGCGACATTGTCGACGGATGGCAATTGCGGCGCAACTGGTTCTGGCCGCAGGCTCACAACGATGTCGTGCAAAAGCTCCTGCGAAAGGTCCGCAAGGGCACCCGCGTCATCTTCATCCCGGGCAACCACGACGAGTTCGCGCGACGCTATCTCGGCCACCACTTCGGCGGGATCGAGGTCGTCGAAGACTGGATCCACCGGACCGCGGATGGTCGCTTGCTGTGGGTCACCCACGGCGACCTCTTCGACGGCGTCGTCCAATGCGCGAAATGGCTAGCGCACCTCGGTGATCGCCTCTACGAGTTCACCCTGCGCCTGAACCGGCATCTGAATTCGTTGCGGGCGCGCATGGGCTTGCCCTATTGGTCTCTTTCGGGATATCTCAAGCAGAAGGTGAAGCGCGCTGTCGCCTACGTCGGCGAGTTCGAGACTGCCGTGGCCAGAGAGGCGCGGCGGCGCGGTGTCGACGGCGTCGTCTGCGGCCACATCCACCGCGCCGAACTGCGCGAGATCGACGGCATCGTCTATGCCAACGACGGCGACTGGGTGGAAAGCCTCACTGCGCTGGCCGAACATGCCGACGGTCGCCTCGAGATCGTCGACTGGTCCGCGCGATCGAGCGCGCTTGCAGCGGCGAGGGCAACGCTCGTCGCGTCGCTGGTGGGCGGAGTCGACGCGTGAAGATCGCCATCGTCAGCGACGCCTGGAAGCCGCAGGTCAATGGCGTCGTCACAACCCTCGTCGATCTGCAGCACAAGCTCGGATCGGCCGGGCACGGCGTCGCCGTGATCGAGCCGTCGCTCTTCAAGCGCATTCGCTGTCCCTTCTACCCCGAGATCGAGCTCGCGTGGCGGCCACGTCGCGAGCTTGGGCGCCTTCTTGATGCGGCCCAGCCCGACGCGATTCACATCGCCACCGAGGGACCGCTGGGATACGCGGCACGCGCGCATTGCCGCAGCCGGCACCTGCAGTTCACGACGGCGTTTCACACGCGCTTTCCTGAATTCCTCAGCGCGGCAACCGGCCTTCCGGAGCACTGGGGCTACGCAGCGCTGCGCCGCTTCCACGCGCCTTCGGCCGGCATCATGGTGCCGTCGCAGGGAACGATGGGGATCCTCGGTCGATACGGATTCGCGAATCTGCGGCGCTGGTCGCACGGCATCGACCTGCAGCTCTTCCAGCCCCGGCCCGACGCGGCGCTCGGCCTGCCGCGGCCGGTCTTTCTCTTTGTCGGCCGGGTCTCGCCCGAGAAGAATCTCGAGGCCTTTCTGCGCCTCGACCTGCCGGGGTCGAAAGCCGTCTGCGGCGGCGGCCCGCTGCTCGAGCGCTATCGCCGCGCCTACCCGCGGGTGTGCTGGTTCGGCTCGGTGCAGCGGCATCGGCTCGTCGACATCTACAGCGCCGCCGATTCATTCGTCTACCCGAGTCGGACCGATACCTTCGGCCTCGTCATGCTCGAGGCGATGGCCTGCGGAACACCCGTGGCGGCGTACCCCGTCGAGGGGCCGCTCGACGTCGTCGGCCGGTCAGATGGCGGCGTTCTGGACATCGATCTGCGAAGCGCCGCATTGCGCTCGCTGGCCATCCCGCGCGAGCGGGCTCGTGCGCGCGCGATGGAGTTCGACTGGGATCGCGTGAGCCGGCAATTCGTGGCGCATCTCGTGCCTGCGGACGATGGCGCGCCACGAGCCGCGCTTCCTGCCGTGGCGATGATCGAAGGTTGTTGACGTTGCCCGAGGCCGCAAGCTTCCCGACGCTTCGACCCATCCGGCGTCGGCCGCCACCTCGATCGCTGATGCCCGCCCTCGCATCGCGCGCGCTGTCGCCTCGGTAGATCCCGCCGGGAAGCGCTCCCGATCAATTCGGGGGGCGACTCTTTACCGCCGACACCATCGCGGGATTGGCAGTCGCGGCGGGGACGGAGCCTTTGAGCCAGCAGATACCGTCGCTCGGGGGAGGCCGTGCCAGGAAGCTCATGGCCAGGCACCTGTCGTCTTCGGCGCACCACTGCGAACACTCAGCGGCGTCGCGGGCTCGGACTCCAAAGTCCGAAAAGTCCCGACCTGGTCGGTTCGTGCCAATTTCGAGCGGACCCATGTTTGACGCGATTTTGGAGGCGCCATCCTGGTTGTTCGCTGACGACTTGTCTTGACATCCATAAAGAGGTCCAAGGAGGGTTGCCACGACAACGCCGACGAGGGCGCGGCGACACTCCCGACGAAGCCCGCGACTACGCAACGCGAAACGCATCGCCTCCAACCAAGGGCTCGCAGACAGGGGTAAACGTAGGGCCACTATCGATCATGGTCGCTTCATCAATTATCGCGCCAAGCGATGCCGAATGGCCCTTCAATTCATGACCCGGGCAAACCGACCGCCGGACGCCCGGAGGTCCTGTCACGGGCGTGCGGCGACACCGGACGACCCGGGACAGCGGCCTCCTCTTCAGCGAAGTTCAGGACGGGTTCGTGCTCCTGAAACAAGTCCTCTGCCCGGGAAGGTCGTAACGGTTCAGTCACATTGACGACGCAGACTCACTTCTTCCTGGCGTGCCGCGCGCCGTTGCCGCGGGGCTTTGCATGCTTCGCGGTAGCGGGCCACCAGGAGACTATGGATATGCCTCGCGAATCGAAATCTCTACGAGAGGGCAGCTATGTCTGACGAATTTGACGATGCAGCGTGGCCGATGGCTCGGCGGCGCGACGAAAGATGCTTCGACGCGCGACGCGATCGAGTACCTCGGGTGCCCCGGTTGGTTGCGCGACTGTATTGGTCAGCCGATCGGCCGCTGCGTGCCAAGCTCCTCGCGAGCTTGACGCGGCCTTTGAGCTCCCTCGGCCTGGCGGCCGTAGCCGCGGGGGCATTCGCCAGATTGCTGTTTGTCGGCGGCCCCAATGGCGCCGCTGCGGGAATTGAAGATGTCGCCCAATTCACGAACGATCAGATTATCGAGCTGGCCCGTTTCGTCGAGCAGGTGAGCCCGCAAGCGCTGCAACAGTTCGCCACCTTGATCGCTAGGAGTCCCGTGGGAGCCGCGGCGTTCAGTGCGTCGGCTGTCGTGCTTCTCCTCAGGGCGTTGCCAGGCTCGTCGGACTCAGCTCACTTGCGCCGGGTCGAACGTCTCACGGGCACTGGGCAATCTTGATCAAGCGCCGTGCGTGCCGAAGTCGCTGCCGCGCAACTAGTTCGCAGTCGCTGTCAGCATTGCGCCGCCTGACGATGGATCCGCCGTGGTGAACGTGAGCCACTTGCCCTGCTCGCTTGTCGCCGCAATCTCGTTTCCGCCGTGGCAAGACAAACCGGTCTGTTCGGCTCGAAGGACGTGCTTCCCCGGACGCGCGTAGATGGTGATGACTTCGTTAGGTCGCAGGTCAGCCACGGGATTTCCGTCGAGGAATATGCGGTGACGGCACTCGTCGTCGATCGCTCCTGCGCCCCTTCGGACCGAAAGGATGCCGGCGGATGGATTCCGCCTCGTCACCAGCGGGTCGAGAATCAGTCGCGCCGGTGATCCGCCCGCGTCTGGCGAGTATTGGGTGACGCACGCGGCAAGTTCCACGACCAGCAGGACCGGGAGAACGAAGCGAGTGCTCATCGTCGACGCTCTTGTGCGGCCAAGTCGTAGGGCGTCACAACCCAGCGCTCCTTCCTGGCGACGTTCGACAATTGCGTGCTCCGAATCGCGTCTAGGCAGTCTGGTTTCGGATTGACCTCGCTATCCCTGAGGCTTCTATCTTCGTGACCGTGCAACATGTCACGACTCGGCGGCATCAGAGTCCATGACGAAGGTTTCCTTCTCGATGGAGTTCAGACGCTGACGCGCGGGGTCCGTCGCCCCGGCATGCAGTTCGTCGCAAGGTACTGGTACTCGGCCACCAAAGCGATACGCTCACAACATCGCCCACGCAAACAGGAGAAAGCGATGTCTGAAAGCGACGAGCTATGCAAACTGGGCGAGTTGCATCAACGTGGCGTTCTGTCGGATGACGAATTTCTCCGCGCCAAGGCGCGTGTGCTGAGCGGAGCTGCTCGCGCAACCTGCGAAGCGCCGGCAGTGGCGGCCATCAATGCATTGCGCCGTAGCCGAGACGACCGCTGGTTCGGCGGAGTCTGCGGGGGTATCGCCCGGATCACGGGTATGGCCTCATGGGTTTGGCGGGTGCTGTTCGCCTTGCTCATGTTGTGCGGAGGAGCCGGGATGCTGGTCTATGTGCTGATGTGGGTTCTTGTGCCGCAAGAAAAAGAAGGGCTCGGCAGCGGCCGGAAAACATCTCCAGCGAGGTGAGCGCCGACCACTGACTCACGTGGTGTGCAAGCCTTGGATGGCGTCGCGCGTGCCGGGTGCACCCTGTCGATTCTGACAGTGCGAGCTTGATATGGGAAACACGATGAGATCCAAACTACTGGTGATTTCTCTGGCCATGCTGCTTGCCTCGGCAGGGAGCGCTGCAAGCGCCAAGGGGTGCCTGAAGGGCGCCGCCGTGGGAGCGGTCGGTGGCTATTTCATCGGGCACCATCCCCTGATCGGCGCAGCTGCAGGCTGCGTCATCGGGCATCACCTGGCAAACAAGCCAGCATCGACGCCGCACCCGCCAGCGAACCTCCCGACTCCGCTGCCCGCCCCGTCCTCCGATGAGAAGTTGAAGACGTAGCGCTGCCTGCCGAGAAAGGCGCGATGCTGATCAGCTACGCTGCCAACACGACATAACGAAGGATCGCAACGTAGTGGGTGACGCTGCCGGCGATCACGAACAAATGCCAGACGCCGTGTCCGTGTTTGAGCCGGCTATCGAGCGCATAGAACACGATGCCGATCGTGTAGAACAGCCCGCCAGCCGCAACCCAGGCGAAACCGGCCGGCCCCAGCGCCTTCAGCAGAGGGACCAAGGCCACCAGGACCAACCAGCCCATCAAGACGTAGATCACCACTGACAGGATTCGCGCTTCGTTCTTCGGCCGCAGTTCCTGCAAGCCGCCGAGCACTGCGAGCGCCCATACGATCCCGAGCAGCGACCAGCCCCAAGGGCCGCGCAGCGAGACCAGGCAGAACGGCGTGTAGCTTCCGGCGATGAGCAGATAGATGCTCTGATGGTCCAGCTCGCGCAGGACGTTCTTGGCGCGACCCTGCAGGCTGTGGTAGAGCACGGAGAAGCTGTACAGCAATACCAGCGTCAGCCCGTAGACCGAGACGCTCACCACTTTCCAGGGGCCGCCGCCCAACGCCGCCACTACGATGAGCACGACGGTCCCGGCGAGTGCCAGAACGGCCCCGACAAGATGGGTCAAAGCATTGAACTTTTCCCCGTAGTACATGTGCGGTGTCGAGTCGCTGTTTGTCGCCCTGCGATGACGAGCCGTCGGATCCTTCCCTCGGCCCGGCGCGGTTTCGCAGCAGCGAGCGGTTTTTTGGTCCCTAGGCCCGTTGCGGACGGCCACGGCCGCCCGCTAAGACGCCCGCTAAGAGGCAGTGCACCCTGTCGCTACCGGCGCGGCTCTTCTTGTCGCGGCTGCTCGGCGCGAGCCGGGGGCCCTTGACGCTGCACCTGTTGCTGCGGCGCTCGCTGGGGCTGCGCCTGGGCACGGGGCTGCGGCTGGGCTGCCGGCTTCGCCTCAGGTCGGGGCTGGACCGCCTGGGCGGCGATCGGCCTGCGCTGTGCCGGGCTGGCAGGCCTGGCGCGCGTGGCCGCGCTGACGCGGGCGCGTTCGACCCCCGGCGCCTCGAACGCCGAAGGCCTGGGTGTAGCGGCTACCGTCGGTGCCCCGTGGCTGATCGAAGCCCGCTGGGTCGGCGTCGTCAAGGCCTGGTGCTCATGCTGTACCTGCTCGGCGGTCGGCCCGGCATGCGCGGCGACTTGGAGCTGGCGCTCGGGAGCCGTGGGCCGGGCGCGGGCACCTGACGGGCCACCATTGAAGCTCGCACGCGTCGCGCCGGCCCGGTTGAGCACGGGGGCGCTGTAGACGTTGTGCACGAGCGTGGTGTTGACGTTGCTGGCGGCCCGGTTGTAGCGAAAGACGCCATGATCCCAACGCCCGCCCTGGTATCCCGAGCCGGTGTAACCGTAACCGTAGTTCAGGCCGCCATAGAAGCCGACGCTGCTGCCCCAATAACCGACGTGCCAGAAATAGCCGGCATTTTCGAAGGCCCAGTAGCCCGGGGTCCACAGGTCGCCGGCGGTCGGCGCCAGCACCCAGGTGCCTGGCACCCAGTAGTAGTCGCTCTCCGTCGCACTCCAGGCCCAGTACCCAGGCATCCAGATATAGCCATCGCCGGGCACCGGCGGTTGCGCGTACACCGGCAGCGCTGGCGGCGCGATGTTGATGGCCAGCGAAACCTCAGCCCAAGCCCCGAGCGGGACCAGCATTGCCAAGGCGAGCGTGGCACGGGCAAGCAGCGATTTCATGCGAGGGCCTTCGGGGGTTCGTCGATATATCAATATTGGACGCGCCGGTGCGTCTTGTCGGTGCGCCAGCGCACGCAAGGCCCTGGGCCTGCCTGAACTCGCGCTAGAAGGTCAGGACCTCGCCAGCACCTATCAGCGCGACCCGGATCTGTCCCGCAGGATCAACAACTTGCTAGGAATTTGGCGGTGCATCACTCACTGACTGCACCGCGCGACGGAATTCGAGCGGACTTCGAATGTGCGAGAACGCTTCCCGGGTACCGCCGCTGCCGGTCACCACGATGTCCCCGTAACCAAAGAGTCGTCCCGGAAAGCTTTGGTTGACAGCTATGGCTTCGATCTTATTGAGGAGCAGCTCGACCGAGCGCGTGGCGAAGACGCCAACTTTCATCATCACGCGCTTGTTCGTGACAGCGAAGTCGGAACTTTTCCATTTGACCACTGCGGGAAGCAACACGATTAGCGCAAGGACGAGGGGCACCCAGGCGACACCGTGCCAATTTCCATTGGCAAGAAACCAGGCCACCGGCAACAACACCAGCGCAGCGAAGAGTACCGGCATCATGAAGATCAGCCAGTGGAGGCGGGTGCGAAAGACCACCCGTTCTCCTGCGATGAGGTTTCGGTCGATGTAGCTCATCGTCGGCTCGCGGCTCCTGGTCCCATTTCAACCTCAAGGCTTGACTCTTTGTTGCCGCCATGCCGGTGCTGAGCTCGTGCAGGCAAGTCACCATCAATTAGATCGGGTCGACCGCCGACCGTCCCGTGCAATCCTAAAGAGTCAGCACGCGTTGAAAGAACGAGCGATAACGCTGCAGGGCAACGCGCAAATTCGATGTTAAGCCGCTCAGTTGAGCGCCGCTTTCGCGTGTCTTGAGTTCCGCCTCAGCTTGTCTGCGTGTTCATCGTGTCAATCCTGTTCCGGGTCACTCGCCGAGTCACTCGGCCGAATGGACAAACGAGCGTCAGAGCGCACCTACAACCTACGAAACTCCCCGGGCAGCGCAGCACCATCAGGAGTTGCTGTCTCCGGCGAGATCTCGGTACGCGTCAATAGGCTCGCCTCCCTCGACAAGCTCGAGAGCAGCGCCCTACCTCGGGAATCGAGGCCGGCTCACCGGACGTGGTCCGGGCGGGTGGTCTTCGGCGCGTCAAGACCCACGGCGAAGCCGCCGCCCACGATTCAAGAGGCCGCCCGACCAGAACTGGTGCCCGGAACCACCCGGGTCGGTGTTCTCCGCGTGCTTGCCAGGTCAGGTGAAGAACCAAGCATAGATCACGGTCGCTGCCGTGATGGC
>PLZH01000204.1:0-49485 GCA_003152055.1 Burkholderiales bacterium | reverse complement strand
TCCGAATCCATGTGTGTCAACCATGGGCACGCGCCCGATTCATCCTGCCCCGCCGACCGGGGCCGGTCGGCCGGTTCAATCGAGGGGTCCGCGATGCGCTACGAGCTCTACTACTGGCCTGGGATACAGGGACGCGGTGAATTCGTGCGCTTGGCGCTCGAGGAAGCTGGAGCAGACTACGCCGACATGGCGCGGGTGCCTGAGAAGGAAGGTGGCGGCATGCTGGCCATGTCGCGCTTTCTCGAAGGCCAAGACATCGAATGTCCTCCGTTCGCGCCGCCGTTCCTCAAGGCTGGTCGCCGGGTGATCGGACAGACCGCCAACATCCTGCTGTTTCTCGGCGGCCGGCTGGATCTCGCTCCACGGAGCGAGGCCGGCAAGTTGTGGACCCATCAGCTCCAGCTCACGATCGCAGACTTCATCGTCGAGATCCACGACACGCACCATCCGCTCGGATCGAGCCTTTATTACGAGCAACAACTCGCCGCCGCAAAGCGCCGCTCGCGGGAGTTTCTTGCGCTTCGTATGCAGAAGTTCCTCGGCTACTTCGAGCGCGTTCTGAGGCACAACACGGCCGCAGGGCCGGGAATGGTGGGCACGAAATACACTTACGCGGACCTGTCGATGGCGCAAGTGATCGCCGGACTGCGCTATGCCTTTCCCAAGGCGAGCCACGCGGTGCTCGCTGAATGTCCGCGCCTGTGCTCCCTGCAAGACGAGGTCTTCGCCCGACCGCGCCTGAAGCGATATCTGGCGTCGGGGCGGCGGGTCGCATTCAACAATGACGGGATCTTCCGGCGGTACTCCGAACTCGACATGTAAGCGTTGCAGGCGCGATGGATTTCCAGCACCTTTCGAGCGGCGTTTCCTTTGGTTGTTGATCTGGATTCAGGCTCCATTGGACGCCTGCGATGGGTATTGCGCCGGATCAAGTCGCACGCCGCACAGCCATGCCAACGTGTCGATGATGATGAATACGCCGATCGGTCCCGAGAATCAGGTCCGCGTCCTGGCGCTGGCGGGCGGGGGCTTTCTCGGGCTTTACACCGCCGTTGTCCTGGAGGGGCTCGAAGCCCGCGTCGGCGGACCATTGGGCCGGCGCTTTGACCTGATCGCCGGCACCTCGATCGGTGGCCTGCTCGCCTTGGCGTTGGCCTATGAGGTGCCCATGTCGAGTCTGGTGCGCTTGTTCGTCGAGCAGGGCCCCGAGGTGTTCTCGAGCCGAGCCTTGCCGGACGGCGCCATGAGCCGGCTCCTCGACCTCAGCCGTTCGGTGCTCGGCCCCAAGTATTCCGGCGAGCCGCTGCGCGAGGCGCTGCAGGCTGAGCTCGGCGAAAAGCGACTCGCGGACGCCTTGCACCGCATCGTCGTCCCGGCCGTCGACGTCGAACTCTGCCAGACCAAGATCTTCAAGACGCCGCATTCGCCGGCTTCCGCGGGGGATGGCGACGTGCTCGCGGTCGACGTCGCGATGGCAACCTGCGCGGCGCCGGCCTATTTTCCCTGCGTGCGGGTCGGCAGCCGCGTTTACGCCGACGGCGGCCTGTACGCAGTCGCGCCCGATCAGGTGGCGCTGCACGAACTCGAGCACTTCATGGGCGTCGATCCGCGGCGCGTCTCGATGCTGTCGATCGGGACCGCGACCGCGCACTATCGGCCCGCCGAGGGCGTTCGCGAGAACGCCGGTGCGGTCGGCTGGCTGTCCGACGGTCGCCTCGTGCTGACGATGATCTCGGTGCAGCAGCAGCACATCCAGGCGATGCTGGAAGACCGCCTCGCCGACCGCTACCTTCGTCTCGACGCGGACTGGCCGGCCACCGCCGGGCTTGGCATCGATGTCGCTACCGCCGCCGCGGCCGACACCTTGCGCTCTCTGGCGCACCATACGCTGCGCGGCGCCGACGCGGAGAGGCTCGCCGGGTTCCTCGCCTGAGCCGGCGAAGATTCCTCAGCAAAGACGACGTGCGATGGCTCTCCTTGTCAACGCGCAGAATGGTTCGCACTAGACTGGCCCCGGCCGGCCCACTGCATCGCACTCACCCCGGCCGAACGTCGAAGTGCAGCAATCCCCAGCACGTTGCCGTCACCGCGTTGAAGGCGACGACGAGCGACGACAGGACGTAGAAGACCGACGACAGGACGGGCAAGGACAACACGAACTCGAAGACCGCGGCGATGCCGAGCAGTAGCATTGCGCCGATCGCCCATCGGCGCATGTAGGTGGGCAGCCATCGCGATTGCTCGCGGTTGTGGCGCCACGCGGCCGCACGTTCCAAGGTGTTTCCGCGGCTCGCGTCGCGGAACATCCAGCCGTAGAACAGGTAGCGGTAGAGCTGGCTCGAAAATGCGATGCTGTCCATGCTCGGGACTGTCGCGGACGGATGCGTCAAGCGTGGCACACGTCTGCATCGGGATCGCCTTTTCCCCTTCGCTCGACGCTGACTTCGTAGCAACGGCTGTGCCCGTGGCAGCCGGCTGCCACGGCATGAGGTAGGCTCGCGCGCCGCGCACTTCGATGCGCGGCACTTTCCACCATGGCAGCGCCTCAGCGCGACCTCACGCAAACCCTGCTCAGCATGGTATGCATCGGCGCGCTCATCGTTGCCGCCTTCTGGATCGTCCGCCCCTTCATCGCGGCGACGATCTGGGCGACCACGATCGTCGTCGTCACCTGGCCGCTGATGCTGCGCATCGAGTCGCGCCTGTGGAAGAGCCGGTGGCTTGCGATCACGGCCATGCTCGTGATCCTGCTCGTGCTCTTTCTCGTTCCCCTGATGCTCCTGGTCGGCACGATCGTTTCCAACGCCGACGAGATCGCAGGCGAGTTGCGGTCGGTCGTGGCCTTCAGGATGCCGGCGCCGCCCAGCTGGCTGGTCGGTCTGCCGATGATCGGCGCGCGGCTCGGCAGTGCCTGGCAGGACGTCGCCGCGGCGGGCGTGGAAGGCCTGTGGGCGCGGGTCGCGCCCTACGCCGGCAGCGTGACGGCGTGGATCGTGGCCCGGGCCGGAGGCGTCGGCTACCTGAGCTTGCAGTACCTGCTCACCCTCATCCTCGCCGCCTTCATCTACGCGCACGGCGAGCGGGCGGCGTTGACCGCCAAACGCCTTGGCCGCCGCCTGGGCGGCAAGGACGGAGAAGACCTCGTGCATCTGGCCGGCCAGGCGACGCGCGCCGTCGCGATCGGCGTCGGCGTCACGGCGGTCATCCAGTCGATCCTCGGCGGCATCGGCCTGGCGATTGCCGGCGTGCCATTCGCACTCTTGCTGACCGCGGCACTGTTCGTGCTGTGCATCGCCCAGATCGGCATGCTCGTCGTGCTCGTTCCGGTCGTGATCTGGGTCTACTGGACGGGTCACCCCTGGCAGGGCACTTTCCTGCTCGTCTGGTCGCTCGTCGCTAGCTTGCTCGACACCGTTCTTCGTCCGATGCTCGTCAGGCGTAGCGCCGACATTCCGCTGCTTCTCATCTTCGTCGGCGTCATCGGCGGGCTCGTCGCCTTCGGCCTGCTCGGCATCGTCGTCGGCCCGGTCGTGCTCGCCGTCGCCTATACGGTTCTCACCACTTGGATGAAACACGAGCCGGCGCCGGCTCGGCCCCCGCGCTGAGCGGATGCGCTTGCTCACGTCGTGTACGTGCGCTGCCGCACAGACACGGCCGCGCAAAGCCGCTGAGACTGTGTTTGGCGCGGGCGCCTGCCGTCTGAGATGCGCAAGAATTCTCATGTTGAACGCGAGACGTCGCCAATCAAAGAAGGCAGCCGACGCCGGCCAGGTCGTCGACGCCATCATCGGCAGGCGCCTGGAAAAGCCGCAGCTTGACTCGCTATGGCCGCTCGTCACCCACTACGAGCTGACCCTCGCCGAGCACGAGCGACAACGCAATGACCTACGCGTCGCCAACCATCAGGCGGCGCTGGCGGTGACCCGAGCCCAGGCGTTGCAGGCCGCCGCCCAGGGTGCGCTGGACCGCCAGGCTGAGTTTCTGGCCGTACTTGCTCATGAGTTGCGCAATCCGCTGGCCTCGATTCGTTGCGCTGCCGCAGCAATCGGCACGCTCGCACGGGACGATGCGCGGCTGTCTCGCGCCCAGCTCATCATCGAGCGGCAGAGCGAGCACGCGTCGAGGTTGATCGAGGATCTTCTTGATCTGTCGCGCGCAAAAAGCGGCAAGCTCAGGCTCGTGTTCGGCCCGGTCGACATGCGCGAGCTCATCGATGCGGCGGTCGAAGCCTGCAAGCCGGCGATCGACCGGCGCGGCCAGGGCTTCGGCCTGGAAGTCGCCGGTTGCGAGCTGCGTCTGCAGGGCGACGCGGTACGACTGGCGCAGATCCTCAACAACCTGCTCGAAAACGCTTCGAAGTTCACGCCCGAGGGCGGCCGTCTCGAGCTGCGCGCATTGCCTCAGGGCAATGACATCGTGCTGACGGTGTCCGACAGTGGCATCGGGATGCGAGCCGAGGCCCTGCCCGCCATCTTCGATGCGTTTGCCCAGGACGGGCGGGCCGTCGCATTCAACGGCAATGGCTTGGGCATCGGCCTGGCTGTCGTGCGCGAGCTCGTCCAGGCGCACGGCGGCACCGTGACAGCGCGCAGCGCCGGTCCCGGGCAGGGCAGTCAATTCGTGGTGAGGCTGCCGCTGCTCGCTGGTGCCGCGCGAGCACTCTCGTAGGCAACGGCGCGGTCGGCTGCTGCGGGTCGCGCCAGAAGAAAGCAAGCATCGAACGCGAATCGGATCAAACCCATGCTTCATGCGCTTGGCCTTTCTTCGGCCGAGCACCCTCACGGCAGGTAGGCTGGGGCGCTTAAGGAGATAGCGATTGAACCCGAAACATTTTTTTCTCGCCATGATCGCGGCCGTGCTGCCGCTGGTCGCGGCGGCGCAGGAGGCGCGCACCACGAAATGGATCAACCTGCGCGCCGGCCCGGCCCGCGACTACCCGCTGGTGGCAAGCTTCGGCCCCGGCACGCCGTTGGCGGTGCAGGGTTGCACGCAAGGCTTCGCCTGGTGCGATGTGATCGTCGAGCCGGGCGACGTGCGCGGCTGGATCTACGCCGGCAACATCGCCTATCCGTACCAGAACGCCGATGTGCCCGTCATCAGCTACGGCGCCTTGATCGGTTTTCCGATCGTAACTTTCTCGATCGGCCCTTATTGGGGCCAGTACTACACGAACCGGCCCTGGTTCCGGAACCAGGGGCACTGGGCGAATCACCGCCCGCCCATGCCGCCGCGGCCAGGCATCCGTCCGCCCGGCCCACCGCGGCCGATCGTTCGGCCACCGGTTTTGCCGCGGCCGCCTGGCGTTCGTCCGCCCGGCGATCAGCGCCCGCCTCCAGGCGGGGGACCCTCCGGCGGCCGACCCCCCGGGGCTGGCCCCGGGGGGTCGGGAGGCCCGGCTGGCGGGGAGCGCCCGCAGCCGCGATAGCAGGCGGGCCCCTCGATTCACAAATCTTTGCCGCGGGGCCACCCTCGCTTCATGGCGTCCGGGCATCCTTCTTGTCAAGGCTCGATGGTCGGGTCGTGGAGCAGAAATGATGATCGGCGAGACGATGGCAGCGGTACGGGGTTCTTCCACCGGCCGCCGTATGCAGTGGATGATGGTCGGCATGCTGATGACGCTTCTTGCGGCCATCGGCCTCTCAGCTTGGGCGCAGCCGGCGCCGCCGCAGCCCGGCGCGGATGGCCGCCCTGGCATGCAGCACGAGATGCCCGGAGGGATGCACCTCGGCGGCATGCACCACGACACGGGCCCGGGGATGATGTTTCGCGGCTCGCCCGAGCGGATCGGCCGCATGGTCGATTTCATGCTCGACGGGCTGCATGCCAGCGACGCGCAACGCAGCCAGATCAAGCAGATCGCCATTCAGGCGGCCGTTGACCTCAAGGCCCAGGCGGCTGCGGGCAAGGGTCTGCGCCAGCGCGGCATGCAGATCTTCACGGCGCCGACGGTCGACGCCGCGGCCGCCGAGCAGATGCGCCAGCAGATGCTGCAGCAGCACGATCAGATGAGCCGCCGCGTCACCCAGGCGATGCTCGACGTCGCCAGGGTTCTGACGCCCGAGCAGCGCGCCACGATCGGCGAGCGCATGCGCGACCGTCAGGAGCGCATGGAAGACCGCATGCAGCGGATGCAACGCGAGGCGCCGCGCCGATAATAAACTTCATACGGATGGAACCGGGCTCCGCGAGGAGCCCGTGTTGCATTCATCGACTGCAATGACACCCCGACTCCTCCTCATCGACGACGACGCCCGCCTGGCCTCGATGGTGGCCGACTACCTCGGCCATTCCGGCTTCGAGGTCGAGACCGCCGGATCGCTCGCCGCCGGGCGTACGCGGCTTGTCGGTGGCGGCTACGACGCCCTCGTGCTCGACCTCATGCTTCCCGATGGCGATGGCCTCGAGCTTTGCCGCGAGCTGCGCAGCGAAAGCCGGACGCGCCAGTTGCCGCTGCTCATGCTCACCGCCCGCGGCGAGCCGATGGACCGCATCGTCGGCCTCGAGCTCGGCGCCGACGACTACCTGCCCAAGCCTTTCGAGCCGCGTGAGCTGCTCGCTCGCGTCAAGGCCTTGCTGCGCCGTGCCTCGCTGCCACCGACCGAAGACGACGTGCTGCGCTTCGGCCGCCTCGAGATCGATCTCGGCGCCCGCGTCGCGCGGCTCGACGGCAAATCCTGCGATCTCACCGGTCACCAGTTCGACCTGCTCGTCGTCCTGGCGCAGAGCCCGGGCCGCGTGCTCTCGCGCGACCAGATCATGGATTCGCTCAAGGGCCATCCGCTCGAGGCCTTCGACCGCTCGATCGACGTGCACATCTCGCGCATCCGCGCCGTCATCGAGGACGATCCGAAATCGCCGCGTCGCGTGCTCACGGTGCGCGGCGCCGGCTACGTGTTCGCGAGAAAGCAGGACGCCGACGACGGGGGCGCATGAGCGCCGCCGGGCCGTCCCGGAGCGCGAGCGCCCCTTCGCGGAGCAGCGCCGTGAGGCCAGCCGCAAGGCGCCAACGGGTCTCATGAAAAGCCTCTACCTGCGCATCTATGCGACCGTGGTGGTGGTGCTTCTGCTGTTCGCGTTCGCGTCCGGATGGGTTCTGCAGCGCCACCTCGAGCAGGAGCGCACGCGCAACGAATCGATCCTGAACGAGCGGCTCGGCGCCTGGGCCGATCTGATCCAGCATTCGCTCCCCGGCGTCGACGCGCCGGCGGACGCGCAGGCTGCGGCGCTGCGCGATTGGTCGACGCGGCTGCGCGTGCCGCTTGCGCTCGACAACGCAGCGGGCCAGCGGATCGGCGCGTCCGACTCGTTCAACCGGCGCGTCGCCGAGGGCGCGCTGCCGTTCCCGTTCAGGCTCGACGACGGCCGCACGCTCTGGAGACTGCGCCCGGGGCAGCTGCGCCCGATGGCCATCGGCGAACCCCGGGACCGTCCGCCCGTAGAGCGCGGCTCACGCGAGCCGCCGCCTTGGCCGTTCCTGCCGCCCGGCGTGCCGCGCGGCGCCGGGCTCGCGCTGATCCTGGTCGTTCTCTTTTTTGCTGTTGCCGCTGGTGCCTTTCCGGTGGTGCGCCGCCTGACACGCCGGCTCGAGACGCTCAAGCTCGGCGTCGAGCAGTTCGGCAGTGGCGACCTCGGTCATCGCGTCGCCGTGTCGGGCCGCGACGAAGTGGCGGCAGTGGCGTCGAGCTTCAACGTCGCGGCGGCGCGCGTCGAGGCGCTCGTGCAATCGCACCGCTCGCTGCTGGCCAACGCCAGCCACGAGTTGCGCTCGCCGCTGGCGCGCATGAAGATGGCCGTTTCGATGCTCGAGGAAGCGGGCCCGGCGCAGCGCGAAAAGCTCAAGCGCGAGATCGACCGCAATGTCGGCGAGCTCGACGCGCTGGTCGAGGAAGTGCTGCTCGCGAGCCGGCTCGACGCGCCGCAGAATCCGCTGCATCGCGACAAGGTCGACCTCCTCGCCCTCGCCATCGAGGAAGCGTCGCGTGTCGACGCCAGCGTCGATTCGCCGGGCGACGTATTCGTCGCCGGTGACGAACGGCTGCTGCGCCGCGCCTTGCGCAACCTGCTCGAGAACGCCCGTCGCTATGGCGGCGGCGAAGTCTCGGTCGTCCTGGGCGCGCCGCAGCAAGGCGGCGCGACGATCCAGGTCTCGGATCGTGGCGTCGGCGTGCCGCCGGCGATGCGCGAACGCATCTTCGAGCCCTTCTTTCGCCTGCCGGGGCACGCCGAGCAGGCAGGCGGCGTCGGCCTTGGTCTTTCTCTGGTCAAGCAGATCGCCGAGCGCCACGGCGGCCGCGTTCGCTGCGACGCTCGTGAGGGCGGCGGCAGCTGCTTCACGATCGAGTTGCCGGCACGCTGACGGCGCGAGACTCGCGCCGCTCGCTGCGCAGCTTCCAGGCGAGAAAGCCCGCCATTGCGAGCGCCGCGACGGCCACGCCGAGCGTCGCCATCGACCAGAAGCCGCGCACGCCGCGCATCCACGGCGGCGACAACCCGGTCAGATCGAAGGCCGCGACGTAGCCGCCGCCGAGGCCGATCCCCCAGACCGCGATGACGTAGACGACGAGCGGCACGGTGGCGATGCGATAGGCGCGCAGAACGAACGCCGATATCGTCTGCGCCGCGTCGGCGACGTGAAAGAGCGCCACCCAGGCGAGCAGCGGCAGCGCCGCGGCGACGATGACGGCGTCGGAGGTATAGAGACCGACGATCGCCTGGCGCAGCAGGTAGACCGTGCCACCGAGCGCGACGGCGATGAGGACGCCGATCTCGAGGCCGTCCCAGCCGATGCGCCGCGCGTCCGCCACGTCGCCGGCGCCGATGCGCTGCGCGACGAGCACGCTCGAAGCGTTGGCGATCGATAGCGGCAGCATGAACATCATCGAGACCATGTTGACGGCGATCTGGTGTCCGGCGACGACGGTCGCGCCGATGCGCGACACGAAGAAGGCCATGAAGGTGAAGCCGGTCACCTCGATCAGGATCGACAGGCCCATCGGCACGCCGAGCCTGAGCAGTGCCGCGAGACTCGTGCGTCTCGGCCGGCTGGGGACGCGACCGAGGCCGAAGCGGGCATAGAAGGGGTCGCGGCGCAGCAGCACCAGCGCGGCGAAAAGCTGGCACCACATGACGATGGCGGTCGCCGCGCCGCAGCCAGGCGCACCGAAGGCCGGAACGCGCCACTCGCCGAATGGCGTCGGCAGTGTCGCGCCGAAGACAAGCAGCGCGTTGACGGGAATCTTCACTGCAAGCGCGCCGAGCTGCAGGACCATGACCGACTTCGGCCGCGAAACGGCAACGTTGAAGCCGCGGTATGCGGTGAAGATCAATGCCGGCGGCAACGCGAACGCGAGGCCCTGCAGATAGGCGCGGACCTTGGCGGCGACGCTGCCTTCGGCGTGGGCCAGCGCGAGAAAGGGCTCCGGCACGAGGAGCAGCGTGCAGCCGAGGACCGAAAGGGCGATGGCGAGCCACATCGCCTGCTCGGTCGCGTGGCCGCTTTCGCGCAGCTTGCCAGCGCCGAAGAGCTGCCCGGCGATCGGCCCGACCGCGAGGACGACGCCCATGAGGCCGACGAAGACCGAGATGTACGCGGCGGCGCCGATGGCAAGCGCCGCGAGATCGAGCGCCGAGGCGCGCGCGACCATGACCGTATCGACGGTGCTGAACGCCAGCACCGCGACCTGGCCGACGAAGACCGGCCAGGCGAGCGGCAGGAGTCGGTGCGCGCTGTCGACCAGACGCGGCCGCGTCATGCCGACGCGGCGCTCTCGCCACGCGGCGGCGAAGCGGCCGGCGCGCCGTCGCGAGCGCGCTCGGCGTAGCGGTTGAAGCGCCACGCCGTGTTGTCGTTCGTGATGCGCCGCCAGGTGGCGCGCTTCTCAGCGGGCGACATCTGCGTCCAGCGCTGCACCTCATCGAAGCTGCGGCCGCAGCCTTTGCAGATCGCGTCGCCCTGGCTCGTCGAGCAGATGGCGATGCACGGCGCGTCGGGCATCGTCGCGTACCAGGCGAGCCAGGCGGCGTGCGCCGCCGGCGGCATCGAGGCCTCCTCGCACTCCGACTCGTGGTGATAGACCATCAGCGCGTAGATCTCGGCGAGCGCGAGCACCTCGGCGCAGGCCGTGATGCCGTCGGGCGACGGCTTCTTGTCGCGCCACCAGTTGATGGCCGATTCGATGTCGGTGATGTGCAGGGCGGCCACGGCGCTCGCCACGAATGGGCGAACGATGAGGATAGCAGCCGCCCTTGCTGCCGTGGCAAGGGGCGCGCCGCCGCGGTCGCTGCGACGCTGCGAGTCTGCTACTTGCTCGGAGCCGGATCGGGCACGACCACGATCACCGAGCCCGGCGTCGTTGTCGTCGTTTCCTTCAGGATGCCGCCGCCGGCGACGCTGCCCGATGTCGTGACGCGCTGGTTCGGCGCGTTCGGGCCGACGACGCGGGCGAGGCAGCCGGCCCTGTCCTTGTCCGGCAGGGCGTTGCATCGCTGCGTCGCGTTCGAGACCGGCGAACCGTTGTTGTCGAGCTGGTGGCGCTTGCGCTCTTCGAGCACAGCGCCGGCTTCTTTCAGGCAGGTGGCACGGTCCTCGTCGGTGCGACCGGCCTCGCAATTGGCACGGTCCTTTTGGTAGCGCGCTTGTGGCGTCATCGGTGCCGAAGTCGCCGCGGCGGGTTGCTGCGCGAACAGCAGCGGGCTCGCGAGTGCACCGGCGAGGGCGGTGGCAGCGAGAAGGGAAAGCCTGCGGCCACGGGCCGCGGGAAAGTGATGCATGAGATTTCTCCAGGTCGGCACGACGATGCGCGCCGGGTTGAGGGGGACGATAAGTCGAAGCCCCGCGGCGGCGCCGTAGGACGGTGCCGCTCCCTGATGCCGCCCGATGGCTCGTCGTCCCGGGCGGCGAAGCAGAATCGAGCTTCGCAACCGGGTCTGCCGATGAAAAAGCCCTCGATCGAATCGCAACTCTTCGAAGCGCTCGCTTTCGCGGCGCACAAGCATCGCGCGCAGCGCCGCAAGGACGTCGAGGCGAGCCCATACATCAACCACCCGATCGCCCTGGCGAGAACGCTCGCCGTCGAAGGCGGCGTCACCGACACGAAGACGCTGATTGCGGCCGTGTTGCACGACACCGTCGAGGACACGGACACGACCTTCGAGGAAATCGGTGCGATGTTCGGCGCCAAAGTCGCCGACATCGTGCGCGAGGTGACCGACGATACGACGCTCGAAAAGGCCGAGCGCAAGCGCCTGCAGGTCGAGCACGCGCCGCACATAAGCAAGCGCGCAGCGCTCGTCAAGCTCGCCGACAAGACCTCGAACCTGCGCGACGTGGCGTCGAGCCCGCCGCACGGCTGGCCGCTCGAGCGCAAGCGCGCATACTTTGACTGGGCCAAGGCCGTGATCGACGCGCTGCCGCCGGTCAGCAAGCGGCTGCGCGCGGCCTTCGACGAGGCCTACTCGAAACGGCCGTGATCCGGACGCCGCGGCGCCTCAGGCGGCGCGATCCATCCAGACGCCGACGCACAACGCAGCGCCGAACGCGTAAAGCGCCCAGGTCGCGGTGCTCGGAACGGCGTAGGGATAGAACATGAGCCCGACGCCGAGCCATTTCGTTTTCGGGCGCTGGCGACGTTTCCCGACGTAAAAGGCGTACATGCCCACGAACCCGAACAGGATCGCGCCGACAATGAAGGCCGGGCTCGGCCAGACGAAGCCCAGGGCTTCAAGAACGTTCAATTCATCCTGCATGAGCGACACTTTTCATTCGCACCGACCATACCGCGTTTGCGCCCGGCCGCGTGTGTACGGGTTCTCGCTGCTCGAGCTGATGATCGTCATCGCGATCATCGCCATCCTCTCTCTGATCGCGCTGCCGGGCGTTCCCGACAAGTTCGTGCGCGACCAGATCGTCGAAGCGGTCAAGCTCGCCGACGTCGCCAAGGCGCCCGTCGCCCTTGCCTGGGCGATGACCGCGACGCTGCCGGTCGACAACGCCGCCGCCGGGTTGCCTGCGGCGAACCTGATCGTCAACAACTACATCAGCTCGGTGGCGATCGAATCGGGCGCGATCCAGGTGACCTTCGGCAATCATGCCAACGCCAACATCCGGGGCAAGGTGCTCACGTTCCGCCCGGGCGTGGTCGACGGTGCGCCGATCGTTCCCGTCGCCTGGGTCTGCGGCAACGCCGAGCCGCCGGCCAACATGACGGCCAAGGGCCTCAACAAGACGAACCTCGCGCTCAAGTACTTGCCCATCAACTGCCGTTCAAGCGGCGCCGCGAGCACGGCCGGAACCTGACGATCGCGAGGCTGCCGCCAGGCGCGTTCATGCCCGCGACTTATTCGTTCGCCGCCAGCGTACGAAAACGGCGCCGAAACCGGCGAGACACGAGCAGCCCAACGCGAGTCCGAGCTGCGCGTGGCCACCGGGTTGATCGATCGTTCGATCCCACCATGTCCGTGTCGGCTCGCCCGGCGCCGGCAGGGCGAACGCGACGACGGCGTCGCTCGTTTCGGCACCCGCTTCGCCGTGCCCCCCAGCGGCGATGACGACGTACTGTCGTCCCTGCCACACGTAGGTCATCGGAGTTGCCATGCCGGCCGCCGCAAGGCGGCCCCGCCAGAGCTCGGCGCCGCTCTTCGCATCGAAGGCGCGCAGATAGCGATCTGACGCGGCGCCGATGAAAACAAGGCCGCCTGCAGTTGCGATCGGCCCGCCGAAATTGGGTACGCCCGTCTTGAGCGCAATGCCCAATGGCAGCCGGTCTTCGGTGGTTCCCAGGCGCACTTGCCAGAGGATCCTGCGGCTGCTCAGATCGAGCGCCGCGATGGTTCCCCAGGGCGGCTTGTTGCAGGGGGCGCCGAATGGTGAAGACACGAACTCCCGCAGCATCCCGAATGGAGTTCCAGCCTGCGGACTTATCTCCTTGCCCGGGTTGCGTGCCTTGCCGTCGGCATAGTCGGCGCGCGGAATGAGGCGCACGGAATGCGGCGCGCGCGACGTGTTGACATAGATGACGCCGCGCGGATCGATCGCCACGCCGCCCCAGTTCACGCCACCACCGCTGAACGGGAAGAGCAGTGTCCCCTGCACCGACGGTGGCGTGTACAGGCCTTCATTGCGCAATGCGGCAATGCGGTCGCGGCATGCATTGCGGTCGTACCACGTGAAGCCGAACGCGTCTTCGGGGCGTAGCGTCGACGGCACGAGCGGCGGAAGGTCCGCAGGGAAGGTCTGCGTCGGCGAGAGCTGCTCGCCGGGCGCGCCGCCTTGCGGCACCGCGCGCTCCTCGACCGGGAAGACCGGAGCACCGGTCTCGCGGTCGAGAACGAAGACGAGCCCCTGTTTGGTAGCCTGCACGACGACGTCGCGGGCGCGCCCGTCGAGTGTCAGCGTGACCAGTGTCGGCTGCGCCGGGACGTCGTAGTCCCACAGATCGTGCTTGACGATCTGGAACGCCCAGGCCAGCGAGCCGTCGGCCGCGTGGAGTGCGACGACCGAATCGGCGTGTTCGTTGGCGCCGGGGCGCAGGCCTCCGTAGAAATCGGGGCTCGGGCTCGAGGTTGGCATGAAGACCATTTGCCGCTTCTCATCGACGGACATAGGCGCCCATACGTTTGCCGCGCCTGCACTCGTGCCGGGCTGCGGGAGTAGCGGCTCCCAGCTCCAGCGCGGCGCGCCGGTCCGCGCGTCGAAGGCACGCACTCGACCCGAAGGCGCGGCGGCGCGACCGTTGTCATTGATCGCCGAGCCGACGATCACGACGTCGCCGACGACAACCGGCGCCGACGAGATCTGGAACTCGCCCGGCCAGACCAGCGCTCCCGGGTCGATATCGACCTGTCCGTTCTTCCCGAAGCCGACACAGGCCAGGCCGGTGCGTGCATCGAGGGCGATCAGTCGTGCATCCGTGGTGGCGCTCAGGATGCGCCATGCGCAAGGCGCAACGCTCGCGACGGACGCGTCTCGCCATTGCGCGACGCCGCGGCAGTTGTAGCGATTGGCCGGACGCCGATCGGTGGCGACCTTCGGGTCGAAACGCCACGCCTCGGCGCCGGTTGCCGGGTCGAGGGCAATAACCTCGTTGAATGACGAGCACAGCACGAGCTTGTCGGCGACGAGGATGGGCGTCGTCTCGAACTTCACGCGCTTCATGAGTGCCGCGGCTCGCCGTGACGCGTCACCCGTGCGATAGAGCCATTGGCGACGCAGTTCGCCGACGTTGGCCGGCGTGACGAGCGCCGCATCGCTGTAGCGACTGCCCCCGGCGTCGCCGCCATAGTCGGGCCAGCCGGGCTCGGCGGGCGAAGCGGCGCACGTGCCGAGCGTGAGCAACGCAGCGATCGCGCGCACGATCGCGCCGATGCCGCTCCGCGTCGGCGCTGCCCGTTCGGGCTTTGCTGATCTTCGCCTTGTTAGCATGCACCCGTGATGGAGCTTCTTGCCTCGGGCCTCGACTATGCACGGCTTCGGACGGCTGGCAAGGAGGTGCTGTCGCTCGCCCTGATCGACGCCCGCAATCGCGTGCTGGCCTGGGCGACGCTGTTCGAAGCGGCGCTCGATGGCCAGGCCCTGCGCCTGCCGGCCGATGCGCCGGGCGCCGAGATCGATCCGCCGCTCTGGACGCTCGGACACATCGGCTGGTTCCAGGAATTCTGGATCGGCCGCAACGTGCAGCGCGGCCGCGGCGAAGGCGCCGACGCGCGCTTGCCGCGGCTCGCTTCGATCCAGCCCGGCGCCGACGGCTGGTACGACCCCGCCGTTCGCACGCGAGCCGCGCGTCGCGAACTCGCTCAGGGCGAATTGCCCGATCTGCCGGCGACGCGCCAATACCTCGTCGAGTCGCTCGAGACCAGCCTCGACCTGCTCGACGCGACGCGCGACGAAAGCGACGACGCGCTCTACTTTCATCGCCTCGCGCTCTTCCACGAGGAGATGCATGTCGAAGGCTTCGCGGTTCTCGCCCAGACTTTGGGTGTTGCCGGGCCCGCTGGCCTTCTGCCGCGCATCGCCACGCAGGCGCCGCGGCAGCCTCTCTGCTTTCCGGCGACGCGCTGGCTGCTCGGCACCGGTGCGCCCGGCTTTCGCTTCGACAACGAGCGCGAGCCGCATCCGGTCGCGATCCCCGAGTTCGAGATCGACGCCCAGACGGTCACGTGGGCGCAGTACGGCGAGTTTGTCGAGGATGGCGGCTACGACGATCGTTCGCATTGGAACGAGGACGGCTGGGCCTGGGTCGAGCGCCATGCGCGGCGGACGCCGCGCCACGTCGATCAACTGCGTCATGGCGTGTTGCAGCACCGCTTCGGCCGACTGGCGCGCGTGCCGCAGGCCGAACCGGTCGCGCACGTCAGCTGGTACGAGGCCGATGCGTGGTGCCGCTGGGCCGGCCGGCGCCTGCCGGGCGAGGCCGAGTGGGAAGCCGCGGCGCATCAAGGGGCAACACGCGGTTTTCGCTTCGGCGACGTTTGGGAGTGGACGGCGAGCACCTTTCGCCCCTATCCGGGTTTCATGCCCGGCCCGTGGCGCGAGTACTCGGAGCCGTCCTTCGGCAAGACCAAGGTACTTCGTGGCGCGTCTTTCGCGACGCCCAGCACGCTTCGCGGCGCCCGCTTTCGCTGCTTCGCTTCGCCGGAGCGCGACGACGGCTTCTTCGGGTTCCGAAGCTGCTTGGCCTGAGGCCGGAGCGTCGCGCCCGAAGGAGAGGCGGCGCCATTCCTTACGCCATCGCTATGCCGGGCGCTCGCGGGCCCGCCGGTTCCATTAGGGAAACCCCGTCCTTTGCGTGCGTCTCCATGGCTCGAACAATGACCTCCACCCCGTCGGCGACGAGCGATCGACGATGGCGCTGCTATTCCCTACAGGAGACATTCGTGGACGTTCCTCTTTCACTCACCGTCAACGGCAAAGCCGTCAAGGCGACGATCGATCCGCGTACGCTGCTCGTGCAGTTCCTGCGCGAGAACCTGCAGCTGACCGGCACGCATGTCGGCTGCGATACGGCGCAATGCGGCGCCTGTACCGTGCACATGAACGGTCGCGCCATCAAGGCCTGCTCGATGCTTGCCTTGCAGGTGCAGGGCAGCACGATCACGACCATCGAAGGCCTCGCTTCTGACGGCGAGCTGCATCCCATGCAGGCGGCTTTTCGCGAGTGCCACGGCCTGCAATGCGGCTTCTGCACGCCGGGCATGGTGATGTCGGCGGTGCAGTTGCTGGCGGACGACCCGAAGGCCGATGAAGCAGCCATCCGCGAGGCGCTTGACGGCAACATCTGCCGCTGCACGGGCTACCAGAACATCGTCAAGTCGATCCAGTTCTGCCAGTCGGGCGCCAAGCCCGTCTCGGCCTGAGGAGGGCGCCATGGGCAACATGAACGAAGTCCAAAGCAGCCCGATCGGCCAGAGCCTGCGCCGCCGTGAAGACCGGCGCTTTCTCACCGGCGACGGCCAGTACACCGACGACGTGACGATGCACGGGCAGACCTATGGCGTCTTCCTGCGCTCGCCGCACGCGCATGCTCGCATCCGCTCGATCAAGCTCGACGCGGCGAAGAAGGCGCCCGGCGTCCTGCGCATCTTCACCGGTGCCGATCTCGCCGAGGCCAAGGTCGGCGGCCTGCCTTGCGGCTGGTTGATCCACAGCAAGGACGGCACGCCGATGAAGGAACCGGCCCATCCGGTGCTTGCGCAGGGCAAGGTGCGCCACGTCGGCGACCAGGTCGCGCTGGTGGTTGCCGAATCGATCGCCGAGGCCAAGGACGCGGCTGAACTGATCGAGGTCGACTATGAAGCGCTGCGCCCGGTGATCAAAATCGGTACCGCCGATTCGATCGGCACGGCAGTGCACGACGAGGTCACCGACAACGTCTGCTACGACTGGGGTCACGGCGACAAGGCGGCCGTCGACGCGGCGTTCGCGAAGGCGGCGCACATCACCAGGCTCGACTTCGTCAACAACCGGCTGATCCCGAACGCGATGGAGCCGCGCGCTGCCAACGCGAGCTACAACAAGTCGGACCAGAGCTACACCCTTTACGTCGCCAACCAGAATCCGCACGTCGAGCGTCTGCTCATGTGCGCCTTCGTCCTCGGCCTGTCCGAATCCAAGGTGCGCGTCATCGCGCCCGACGTCGGCGGCGGCTTCGGCTCGAAGATCTTCCTCTATCCGGAAGACGTGGCGCTGGTGTGGGCGAGCAAGCACGTCGGCCGGCCGATCAAGTGGACGGCCGATCGCAGCGAATCGTTCCTCACCGACGCCCATGGCCGCGATCACCTCACGACCGCCGAGATGGCGATGGACGCACAAGGCAATTTCCTGGCCCTGCGTGTCAAGACGATCGCCAACATGGGCGCGTATCTCTCGACCTTCGCCTCGTGCGTGCCGACCATCCTCTACGCGACGCTGCTCGCCGGCCAGTACAAGACGCCGGCGATCTATGCGGAAGTGAAGGCGGTGTTCACCAACACCGCGCCGGTCGACGCCTATCGCGGCGCCGGGCGGCCGGAGGCGACCTATGTCGTCGAGCGCATCGTCGAGCAGTGCGCGCGCGACATGAAGATGGATCCGGCCGCGATCCGGCGCCAGAACTTCATCACGACGTTCCCGTATGCGACGCCGGTCGGACTCACATACGATGTCGGCAACTACGCGGCGCACCTCGATAAGGCGCTGGAGATGGCCGATGTCGCCGGATTCAAGGCGAGAAGGGCCGCGTCCGAGGCCAAGGGCATGAAGCGCGGCCTCGGCTACTCGTGCTACATCGAGGCCTGCGGCATCGCACCCTCGAACATCGCCGGGGCGCTCGGCGCCCGTGCGGGGCTCTTCGAGGCGGGCGAAATTCGCGTCAATCCGACCGGGTCGGTCACCGTATTCACCGGTTCGCACAGCCACGGCCAGGGTCACGAGACGACGTTCGCTCAGGTGGTCGCGGCCAAGCTCGGCATCCCGGTCGATAGCGTCGAGATCGTGCACGGCGATACCGGCCGCGTGCTTTTCGGCATGGGCACCTACGGCAGCCGCTCGCTCGCGGTGGGCGGCACCGCGATCGTGAAAGCGGTCGACAAGATCATCGCTAAGGGCAAGAAGATCGCTGCGCACCTGCTCGAAGCGGCCGACACCGACATCGAGTTCGAGAACGGCGAGTTCAAGGTCGCGGGCACCGACAAGAAGGTGCCGTGGGGCTCGGTCACGCTCACGGCCTACGTGCCGCACAACTTCCCGCTCGACAAGCTCGAGCCCGGCCTCAACGAGAACGCGTTCTACGATCCGACCAACTTCACCTATCCGGCCGGCAGCTATATCTGCGAAGTCGAGGTCGACCCGGAGACGGGCAAAGTGAAGATCGAGTCCTTCGTCACCGTCGACGACTTCGGCAACATCGTCAATCCGATGATCGTCGAAGGCCAAGTGCAGGGCGGCGTCGCGCAGGGGCTCGGCCAGGCGATGATGGAGGCTTGTGTCTACGACGTGGAGTCGGGCCAGCTCCTCACCGGCTCGTACATGGACTACGCGATGCCGCGCGCCGCCGACGTGCCGAAGGTCAAGCTCGCGACGACCTCGACACCGTGCAGCCACAACCCGCTCGGCGTCAAGGGCTGCGGCGAAGCGGGTGCCATCGGCTCGCCGCCGGCTTACATCAACGCGATCACCGACGCGCTCGGCGTGATCGACCTCGCCATGCCGGCAACGCCCGAACGCGTCTGGCGCGCCGCGCACGGCATGGCCGCCTGAAACCACGGAGACGAATCATGTACGAATTCGAATACCAGCGGCCCGCGAGCCGCGCTGACGCCAAGGCAGCGGCCACCGGCGACGCGCGCTATCTTGCCGGCGGCCAGAGCCTGATCCAGGCGATGCGGCTGCGCCTGTCGCAATCGGAGCGCCTCGTCGACCTCGGCGGCATCGCCGATCTCAAAGGCATCAAGGCCGAGAACAACGGCGTCACGATCGGCGCGATGGCAACGCACGCGTCGGTGGCCTCGAACGCCGACGTGAAGCGCGTGATCCCGGCGCTCGCCGGGCTCGCGGGTGGGATCGGCGATCCGATGGTGCGCAACATGGGAACGCTCGGCGGCTCGATCGCCAATGCCGACCCGGCGGCGTGCTACCCCGCGGCTGTTCTCGCGCTCGGGGCGACGATCCACACCGACCGCAGGACCATCGCCGCCGACGATTTCTTCACCGGCCTGTACGAAACGGCGCTGCAGCCGGGCGAGCTGATCACGTCGGTGAGCTTCCCGGCGGCGCAGAAGGCCGCGTACGTCAAGTACAAGCAGGCGGCGTCGCGCTTCGCGCTGATCGGCGTGTTCGTGGCGCAGAGCTCGGGCGGCGTGCGCGTTGCCGTCACCGGCGCGAAGAGCCATGCGTTTCGCGCCAAGGCGATCGAGGATGCTTTGTCGAAAAGCTTCATCGCGGCGGCAGCGAAGGCGGTGAAGATGCCGGTTGACGACATCAACGCCGATCTGCACGGTTCGGCCGAGTACCGCGCGGCGATGATCAGCGTCATGGCGTCTCGGGCGGTGGCGGCGGCGCTGGCTCGTTGATCGCTGGGGATCGCGTCTCGCTTCGTTTGGTGCAAGGCTCAGGCGCAGGGCGGCCGGCCCGGCGCTTAGCTGCGGCGGTCCCGCTGCGCGGGACTTCCCTGCGATGCTCGAAAGCAGAAGGCGGTTGCGGCGAGGGCAACCTTCTGCTTCCTGCGCTTCTCGGCGCCGCAGATGCGCACCGGTCCGGCCGCCCGCGATCGGGGCACGCCCGACGCTGCTCGCTCGAGCCCGCCCGGACATCCGCAGTTAGCATGTCCGCATGACAACGAATCCACCGATTCCTGCAAGCGTCGATGCCGTCATCAGCCTGCTCGCGAGCGAAGACTACGTCTCGGATCGTCGCCTCGCCACGGCGGTGTTCCTCGGCCTGTCGCTGAAGCGCCCCCTCTTTCTCGAGGGGGAGCCGGGCGTCGGCAAGACCGAGCTGGCGAAGGCGCTGGCGCGCGCGCTCAGGACGCGGCTCTTGCGCGTGCAGTGCTACGAGGGCCTCGACATTGCGCAGACGGCGTACGAATGGAACGTGGCGCGGCAGATGATGGAGATCCGCCTCGCCGAGGCTGCCCATGACGTGGGCGATGCGGCGAGCCGAGAACGGCTGTCGCACAGCCTTTATTCGCGCGACATGCTGATCGAGCGGCCCCTCCTGCAGGCGCTGACGCAGGATGTCTCGCCGGTGCTCCTCATCGACGAGCTCGACCGCGCCGACGAGCCCTTCGACGCCTTCCTGCTCGAAGTGCTGGCCGAGAACCAGCTGACGATTCCCGAGCTTGGCACGGTCAAGGCGAGCCCGCTGGCTTCGCCGATCGTCGTCATCACGAGCAACCGCACGCGCGAGATCCACGACGCGCTGAAGCGCCGTTGCCTCTATCACTGGGTCGACTATCCGTCGGTCGAGCGCGAGCTCGAGATCGTGCGTATCCGCGCGCCGGGCGCTGCCGAGCGGCTCTACGCCGAGGTCGTGACCTTCGTGCAGCGCATGCGCACGCTCGATCTCTTCAAGTCGCCAGGCATCGCCGAGACGATCGACTGGGTCAACGCGCTCGTCGCCCTCAACGCCATGAGCCTCGATCCGGCCAACGTCCAGGACACGCTCGGCGTCCTCCTCAAGCATCGCGACGACATCGTCAAGATGCAGGGCGGCGACGTGACGCGCTTCCTTGCCGAGCTGCGCGAATCGGGCCGCGCCGGTGCTCGCTGAGAACATCACCCATTTCGCTCGCGTTCTGCGCAACGCCGGCATCCCGGTCGGGCCCGATCGCGTACTGGCCGCGCTCGAAGCGCTCGAGGCCGTCGGCCTCGAGCGGCGCGAGGACGTCCATGCCGCGCTCTCGGCCGTGATGCTCGATCGCCACGAGCAGCAGCAGATCTTCGACGCCGCCTTCGCTACCTTCTGGCGCGACCCGAAGCTGCTCGAGCAGATGATGGCGCAGCTTCTCCCGAAGGCACACGGCCGCGCTGATCGCGAGCGTCAGCGGCCGAATCGCCTGGCCGAGGCGCTGGCGCCGCCGCGCGTCGATGCCGAGGCAAGGAGGCCCGCTGCCGGCAAGGACGACGAGATCGAGTACGAGACGACCTTCACCTTCTCCGACCGCGAGCGCCTGCAGAGCGCCGACTTCGAATCGATGACCGGGGCCGAGTTCGAGCTCGCCAAGCGCATCGCCGAGGAATTGCCGCTGCCGCTCGCGCCGGTGCGCCGGCGCCGCCACGAAGCGAGCTCGCGCGGCCACATCGACCTGCGCGCGACGATGCTCGCGATGGCGCGCCAGCCGGCGACGCTGGTGCCGCGCTTCAGCGAGCCGCGCAGCGAGCTGCCGGCGCTCGTCGTCCTGCTCGACATCTCGGGCTCGATGGACCGCTACGCTCGCCTCATGCTGCACTACGTGCACGGCCTGACGCGGCGCTACCTCAAGGTGCAGACGCTGACCTTCGGCACGCGGCTCACCAACATCACGCGCGCGCTGCGCAATCGCGACCCCGACGTCGCGCTGGCGATGGCCGGCGCCCAGGTGCAGGATTGGAAGGGCGGCACGCGCATCGCGTCCTGCCTCGACGACTTCAATCGTCACTGGGCGCGCCGCCTGCTGGGCGCCAATGCGGCGGTGCTTCTGGTGACCGACGGCCTCGATACCGATGAGCACGGCGACCTGACACGTGCGGCGCGCCAGCTGCGCCTCTTCGCGCACCAGATCGTCTGGCTGAACCCTCTTCTGCGTTTCGATCGCTTCGAGCCGCGCGCAGCAGGAATCCGCGCCCTCTTGCCGAACGTCGATCGGTTTCTGCCCGTGCACAACCTGGCAAGCCTGGCCGACCTCGCCGTCGCCTTGCGGGCGCCGCGGGCGCGCGCGTCGCAGGTCGGCATTCCGCAGCGTCTCGCGGCGTAGCAGAATCGCACCATGGAATTGCACGGCGAAAGACTCATTCCCGCTTCGCTCGAGGCGACTTGGGCGGCGCTCAACGATCCCGAGACGCTGAAGGCCTGCATCGCCGGCTGCGAGTCGCTCGAGCGCACCGGCGACGATGCCTACACGGCGGCCGTGGCGATGAAGATCGGCCCGGTCAGCGCCCGCTTCAAGGGCAACCTCAAGATGACGAACGTCGACGCGCCGAACGGCTACACGATCGCCTTCGACGGCCAGGGCGGTGTCGTCGGCTTCGGCAAGGGCTCGGCCGATGTCAAGCTCAGCGCCGAGGGCGACGCGGCGACGAAGCTCGCCTACAGCGCCCGCGCCACCGTCGGCGGCAAGATGGCGCAGATCGGCTCGCGTCTCATCGACGCGGCGGCGGGCAAGATCACCGATGATTTCTTCAAGGCCTTCGAAGCGAGCCTGCAGGCCCGCCAGGCGGCGATCGAAGGGGTGCCGGTCGCGGCGCCGGCGCGCATGCGCGAGCCCGCGGGCATGCTGGGTTGGGTGCTCGCCGCGATCGTCGCTCTCGCCGCGATCTACTTCATCCTGCGCTAGGGCCGGGCAAGGCTACGGGAGGGTTCGCGCCGCCTTCAGTGCGTCGCGCGCCGGCGCACGCAGTCGACGTAGGCGTCGCCGTCGGGAGGCCGGCCGCTCCGCTGCGATTCCCACAGCATGCGACCGAGGCATTCCATGACCCCGTGCTGGGCCTCGTGCGCTGAACCCAGGCGCGCGACGAGCAGATCGAAGGCCTGGCGAATGCCGCGGGGCTGGTCGACTCCGATCTGCTCGCTGATTGAAAGGTGCATCGACAGATGCAGGAAGGGGTTCTCGCGTCCGGCGTCGGCACCATAGCTCGCGGCTCGCGCCGCCTCGGCGTCGGCGAGGTCGCCCGCGTATTCGGGATGGGCGTCGATCCAGTCGGCGGCGATCGTCTCGAGCGGCGTCAGCAGCGCGCCGGCGCGGCGCTTCTTGCCCGCCGCCACGAAGAAATCGCGAACGTCTGCCTGGGTCGGTGCGAACACGCTTCGATTGTCGGGCCGCCCTTCAACCGGCACGAACGTCGCCGACGAATCCATTGATCCTGCGGGGTCGATCGATTCGGAGAATGCCTCCTGTCGCCATCCAGGCGATCGCTTCCACGGACCCTCATGAACGTCACGACCGAACAGCTCTTCGACCATGCACGCACGCACAACGGCTTCAACGCCGAGCCGGTGCCGGAGGCGACGCTGCGCCGGCTCTACGACATGATGAAGTGGGGTCCGACCTCGGCCAATTCGTCGCCGGCACGCATCGTCTTCGTGACCTCGCCGGCGGCGAAGGAAAAGCTGCTCGCGTGCATGTCGCCGGGCAACGTCGACAAGACCCGGCTGGCCCCTGTGACGGCGATCATCGGCATGGACATGGCGTTCTACGAGAAGCTGCCGCATCTGTTTCCGCATGCCGATGCAAAGCCATGGTTCCTGGGCAAGAAAGAATTCGCCGAGACGACGGCGTTTCGCAACTCGAGCCTGCAGGGCGGCTACTTCATCATCGCCGCGCGCGCCCTCGGCCTCGACTGCGGGCCGATGAGCGGCTTCGACAATGCCAAGGTCGACGCGGCGTTCTGGAGCGGCACCGAGATCAAGTCGAACTTCGTCTGCAATCTCGGCCACGGCGACCCGAGCAAGCTCTTCGCGCGCAGCCCGCGCCTCGCGTTCGAGGAAGCCTGCCGGGTCGAGTGATCGCGGCGCCTGCGTTCAGGGCGGGACGGGCGGCTGCGGATTGACCGCGCTCCAGCCGGCACGCGCCTGGCGCTCGGCCGCCTGCTGGCGTTCGATCGCGAACAGCTCTTCGAGCTGTTGCCGGCCTTGCTTGGCCGCGGCGATGAGGCGCGCTTCGTCCTTCCTGTGCGGCGCGATCGCCGCAAGCTGGGCGACGTTGTGGCGGCGAAAGCGCAGCGCCAGGTTCCTCGCCTGGTGCGGTTGCCAGCCGAGCAGCTCGAGGGCGCTGCGCGCCGTCATGAGGGCCGAGTCGAGCGTCTCGCGCTCGATCAGGGTTACGCCGAGCTCGTACAGCTCGTAGTAGTGCTGCACGTTGCGGGCGCGGGCGACGATGGCTACGTCGGGGAAATTCTCGCGGACCATCTTCGCGCACTCGACGCTTTGCAGGGTGTCGTCGATGGCCAGCACCAGGACGCGCGCGTTGTCGGCGCCGGCGGTACGCATCAGGTCGAGCCGCGTCGCGTCGCCGTAGAAGACCGGCCAGCCGAACTTGCGCAGCGCCTCGATCGCCTCGGCGTCGTGGTCGAGCACCGTCGGCTTGACGCCGTTGGCGTAGAGCATGCGACCGACGATCTGCCCGTATCGCCCGAAGCCGGCGATGATGACAGGCGCGTCCTGCGGCTCGCGCAACTCCTCGACGTCGGCCTTGCGCTTCGAGCCGGCAAGCATCGGAATCCACCAGCGATCGGCGGCGACCAGCAGGAGCGGCGTCAGCAGCATCGAGATCGCGACGGCGGCGACGAGCAGCGAAGAAACCGGCGCCGAGACGACGCCGGCCTGTGCGGCCGTCTGGAAGACGACGAAGCCGAACTCGCCGCCTTGGGCGAGCAGGATGATGAAGACCGGCCGCTCGATCCTCGGAATCGGCATGAGGCGCGTCATCGCCCAGAGCGCCACCGCCTTGACCAGTAGAAAGCCGACGACGACGCCGGCAATGACCCAGGGCTGGCGGAGCACGATCGCGAAATCGATGCTCATGCCGACGGCGATGAAGAAGAGGCCGAGGAGGAGACCCTTGAAAGGCTCGATGTCGGTTTCGAGCTCGCGCCGGTATTCGCTCTCGGCGAGGAGCACGCCGGCGAGGAAGGCGCCGAGCGCCATCGACAGGCCCACCGCATTCATCAAGGCTGCCGTGGCGACGACCAGCAGCAGCGACGCCGCGGTGAAGATCTCTGGCGTGTCGCTCCTGGCGATCCAGCGCAGCATTGGCCTGAGCAGGAGGCGGCCACCGAGGATGATGACGGCGATGGTGCCGATGGCCTGTGCCGCGCCGAGCCAGCCGCCGCCGCCGCCCTCGTGGCCGGCGGCGACGGCGAGGAAGGGCACGAGGGCGAGGATCGGGATCGCCGCCATGTCCTGCAGCAGCGAGACGCTGAGGATGCTTTCGCCCGAGGTCGTCGCCATCAGGTTGCGCTCGGCGAGGACGCCGAGCCCGATCGCCGTCGACGACATCGCGAGACCGAGCCCGGCGACGACGGCGAGTCGCCAATCGATGCCGAAGGCGAGTGCGCCGAGCAGCAGCAGCGCCGCCGAGCCGAACAGCTGGAAGTTGCCCCAGCCGAAGATCGTCTTGCGCAGCGACCAGAGGCGCTGCGGTTCCAGCTCAAGGCCGACGAGAAAGAGCATGAGGACGACGCCGAACTCGGCGAACTGCAGTATCTCGTCCGGGCTGGTGACGAACTTCAGGCCCCACGGGCCGATGAGGATGCCGGCACCGAGATAGCCGATGATCGAGCCGAGGCCGAGGAAGCGGGCGACCGGCACGGCCAGCACCGCCGCGCCCAGGTAGACGAGGCTGCCGGTGAGCCACGAGCCGTGTTCCATCACGTCGCTTCCATGACGTTTTCGATCGGCCGCGCCGTCAGCGGCACGACGCAGTCGGGGCACTCGTCGATCTGGTCGATCTCCGGCCACTGCGGATACTCGGCGAGCCGCTTCACGTAGGTCTCGGCGTGCGCCGCGATCTCGGCCTCCTTGGCCTTGTGCGCGCCGTGCAGCAGCAGTGGCGGCATGAAACGCATGCCGCAGAGCGCGGCAGTCTGCTCGTAGGGCGGCAGGAAGGCGTCGAAGAAATAGCGGTTGTAGCTGTCGGGACGGTACGAGTCCTCGGGGCCGCCGGTCGAGGCGACGAGCCAGAGGTCCTTGCCGCGCAGCGCCGTGCCGCCTGGCCCGTAGGCCCAGCCGAAGGCGAGCACGTCGTCGACCCAGAGCTTGAGCAAGGGCGGCATGCCGTACCAGTGGATCGGCTGCTGCCAGACGACGAGCCGCGCCGCCGCCAGGGCGGCCTGCTCGGCCGTGATGTCGATCAGGTAGTCGGGGTAGAGCGCATAGAGGTCGCGTACCTCGATGCGCCCCGCCGGGCTCGCGGACTGGAGCGCGCGCGCTTCGTTCATCAGGCACCGGTTGGTGCGCGACTGCTCGAGCTCGGGGTGGGCGACGAGAACGAGGATCTCGGCGCCGCAGGCGGCCTTCGGCTCGGAAGCGACGGCGGGAGCGACGGGAGATGAGGCCATGCGGGCCCTCGCTGGTAAGTGGGGATGGCGCGTCGACGCCGGGCGCCGCTAACATAACCGCAAATCAAGGACGGAGGGCCGCATGCCGGTGATCGTGGTCGCCAATCCCAAGGGCGGTGTCGGCAAGACGACGCTCTCGACCAATCTCGCGGGTTATCTCGCCTCGCGCGGCCACGCCGTGATGCTCGGCGACGTCGATCGCCAGCAGTCGTCGCGCACCTGGCTCGATCACCGGCCCGCCGGCTTGCCGAAGATCAGCGCCTGGGAGACGGCGCAGGGCGATGTCGTGCGGCCGCCGAAGGGAACGACGCACGTCGTCCTCGACACGCCCGCGGGCCTGCACGGCAAGCGTCTCGACGAAGTGATGAGGCTGGCCGACAAGGTGCTCATTCCGCTGCAGCCGAGCATCTTCGACATCAACGCGACGCACGAATTCATCGAGCAGTTGCTCGCGCACCGGCGCAGCCCGAACGTCCAGCTCGCGGTCGTCGGCACGCGAACGCGCGAAGGCACGATCGCCACCGACCAGCTGCGCCACTTCCTCGATTCGGTGCGCGTGCCCTTGCTCGGGTTCCTGCGTGACACGCAAAACTACGTGCACCTGGCGGCGCACGGCCTGACGCTCTGGGACGTCTCCTCCGTGCGCTTCGAGCGCGACCGCGAGCAGTGGGCACCGATCATCGTCTGGGTGAACTGAAGATATGAGAAGTTTCGCGACGCTCGCCGAGTTGAAGCACCTCGTGGGCGAAGAGCTCGGCGTCAGCGACTGGATCGAGGTGACACAGGAGCGCATCCAGCTGTTCGCCGATGCCACCGGCGACCACCAATGGATACACCTCGATCGCGAGCGGGCCCGCTCCGGGCCCTTCGGCACGACGATCGCGCACGGCTTTCTCACGCTCTCGCTCTTGCCCGAGATGAGCGCCAGGGCGTTCGCGGTGAGCGATACGCGCATGGGCGTCAACTACGGCCTCAACCGCGTCCGCTTTCCCGCACCGGTGCCGAGCGGCAGCCGCCTGCGCGGCCGCTTCAGGCTGCTGAAGTTCGAGCCGCTCGAAGGCGGTGCTCAGCTGACGGTGGAGGTGAACATGGAACGCGAAGGCTCGGACAAGCCGGTCTGCATCGCCGAATCGGTGGCGCGGCGGTACACGTGAAGGGCGACATCACGATGAAGGTCCTGCTCATCGACGACCATCCGCTGATCCTCACGGCGTTGCAGAACGTCATCCAGGGGATCGGCACCCACGTGGCCGTGGTCGGCGTGGCCGGCGCGCGCGGGGCGCGCGAGGCGCTGCTCGCCGACCCGGCCTTCGACCTCGTGCTCCTCGACCTGCGCCTCGGCGATGCCGACGGCTTCGAGCTGCTCGCCGAGCTGCGCAACGCCTACCCGGCCGTGCCCGTCGTCGTCGTCTCGGCGTCGGACCGCAGCGCCGACGTCATCCGCGCCATCGACCTCGGCGCCATGGGCTTCGTGCCGAAGCGGGCCAGCAACGAGACACTCCAGGAAGCGCTGCATGTCGTCATGCAGGGCGGCATCTACGTGCCGCAGATGGCGATGAGCGAAGGCAGCGGCGCGGCGCCGCCCGAAGGCGGGAGCGCCACCTTCCCGCCGCGCCCGGATCGCCGTGCACCGGCGGCGCCGCGTGCCGCGCTCGCCGCATTCAAGCTGACGCCGCGTCAGACCGACGTGCTCGCGCTGCTCCTGCGCGGCCAGTCGAACAAGCTGATCGCCCGCGAGCTCAATCTTTCGGTCGAGACGGTGAAGGATCACGTCGCCGCGGTGTTGCGCGCGCTCGGCGTCAACTCGCGGACGCAGGCCGTCCTCGCCGTGAGCCAGATGTCGAGCCAGGGCGGCATCACGCCATGGCCGCCGCGCGCCTCGCCGTAGGCATGGCGGCAACGGGGCCGGCGCCCGCGGCGTCGCCCGATCTTCCACTCGACAGCTTCCTGCTCCTGCGCGACCAGGTTCGCGGCACCTTCGCGTTCAACCGCACCTCGCTGGCCGGTCACTTCGTCGGCGCCCTCGTTATCGAGCTCATGTTCGCCGACACGGCGCCCTCGATGCTTCGTCTCGGCTGGGGCGTGCTGTTCGCGCTCGTCTGGCTCGTTCGCGTCGGGCTCGCCGTTCGCTTCGGGCGCAACGAGCCCCACGTGACGGCGGGCCTGCTGAGGCGGCTGCGCGTCTGGCAGGCCGGCGTGCTCGCCGCCGGCGCCCTCTGGGGCGCCGCCGCCTGGCTCTTCTACGGCTACGGCGGCGCCGCCAGTCAGGTTGCGCTCGTGCTCGTCGTCTACACCTTCTGCGTCGCCTCGGTGCCCATCCTGGCGCCGCAGTTCGCGCTCTTCGTCGTCTTCGTCCTGCTCGTCTTCGTTCCGGCGATCGCCGCCGTCGCGGCGGAGCAGGCCTCTCTCAGCTGGCAACTCGCGATCGTCATGGCCGTCGCCATGGGCATGATCATGGTCCTCGGCCGCAACTACCGCGAGTCGTTCGACAGCAATGTCGAGCTCAAGCTGCGCACCGAAGCGCTCGCCGTCCAGCTGCGCGCCGAAAAGGGCCTCGCCGAAGAGGCGCGTCGCCAGGCCGAGGTTGCCAATCGGGCGAAGACCCAGTTCTTCACCGCGGCGAGCCACGACCTGCGCCAGCCACTGCACGCGATGGGCCTCTTCGCCGAGGCGCTGCGCCAGCGCGTCCACGAGCCCGAGGTGGCGCAACTCGTCAACAGCATCAACGAATCGGTGGATGCGCTGGAAGGCCTGTTCTCGGAATTGCTCGACATTACGCGCATCGACAGCGGTGGCGTCGAGGTCAACCCGGAAAGCTTCGAGGTCGGCGACATCTTTCGTAAGCTCCGCCTTCACTTCGAGCCGGCCGCGTTCGAGAAGGGTCTCGGCCTGCGCTTTCGCGGTAGCCGCCATGCTGCACTGGCCGACCCGCTGCTCGTCGAGCGCATCCTGCGCAACCTCGTTTCGAACGCGATCCGCTATACCTGCGACGGCTCGGTGCTGGTGAGTGCGCGGCGCCGCGGCGAGCGGATTTCGCTCCAGGTCTGGGATAGCGGACCGGGCATCCGCGAAGAGGAGCGGGCGCGTGTTTTCGAGGAGTTCTATCAGGTGCCCGGCACGGCGGCGGCAACCACGAGCGAGCAGAAGAAGGGCCTTGGGCTCGGCCTGGCCATCGTCAAGCGCCTCGCGGCGTTGATGGGCGCACCGCTCGCGCTCCGCTCCGAGATGGGTCACGGCTCAGTCTTCACCCTCGAGCTGCCTGTCGGCAGGGTGCCGCGTGCGGGCGTGCGCTCCGTGCCGGGAAAGGCGCCTATCGGCATCACGCTCGAAGGCCGGCTCATCGTTGTCGTCGAAGACGAGCCGGCCGTGCGCGAAGGCCTCGAAGTGCTGCTGCGTAGCTGGGGCGCGACGATCGAGGCTTTCGAGAGCGTCGCCGCGACGGCGGCGTGGGCCGAGGCCAGCGACTGCGCGTTGGTCAAGCCGGCGTTGGTGATTGCCGACTATCGATTGCAGCAGGGCGAGACCGGTGTCGCCGCCATCACGGCGTTGCGCTCGCGCTTCGGGATCGCGCTACCGGCGATCGTCGTCACCGGCAGCAGCATGACCGGGCACGACAAGGAAGCGCTGGAACACGACTTCCATCTGCTCATCAAGCCGGTGCTGCCGAACAAGCTGCGGGCGATGATCGCCTTCAAGCTGTCGAAATAGCACCCCCACGCTTGCGCCTGCGGCGCGGCGCTGCCCNNGACGTAGATCGGCGCGAAGGCCTCGGCCTGCGTCACCTCGATGAGGTGCTCGCGCGCCAGCTCGAGCAGCGCGATGAAAACGACGACCAGCACCTGCGGCCCGTGGCCCGGGTCGAACAGCTCCTCGAAGATCGCGAAGCGCCGCCCGTGCATCGCGCGCAGGAGCAGGCTCATGTGCTCACGCACGCTCAACTGCTCGCGCGAGATCTTGTGATGCTGGTTGAGACGCGCCCGCTTCATCAGATCGGCCCAGGTTTCGCGCAGGTCGGCCGGTGATACCTCGGGCAGGCGCATCGTCATCGATTCATCGACCGCCGCCTCGGCGCGCAGGAAATCGCGGCCGAGCAGGGGCAGGGCATCGAGGCGGGTCGCGGCGAGCTTCATCTGCTCGTATTCGACGAGACGGCGGACGAGCTCGGCGCGCGGATCCTCGGCTTCCTTGCCATCGGCGCTCTTTCTGGGCGGCAGCAGCATGCGCGACTTGATCTCGATCAGCATCGCCGCCATCAAGAGGTAGTCGCTGGCGAGCTCCAGGTTGGTCTTCCTGATCTGCTCGACGTAGGCGAGGTATTGCCGCGTCACGCTCGCCATCGGGATGTCGAGGATGTTGAAGTTCTGCCTGCGGATGAGATAGAGCAGCAGGTCGAGCGGCCCCTCGAACGCCTCGAGGAAGACCTCGAGCGCGTCGGGCGGGATGTAGAGATCGGTCGGCAGCGCGAAGAGCGGCTCGCCGTAGAGCCGGGCGAGAGCGATGCCGTCGACGGCTTCTTCGACCGGGCTGCCTGCGGCCGGTTCGGCCTCGGCGGCCGCGTACGCGCTCATCGCGTCGACAGACGGCGGCTCAGGGCTGCCGCGTCTGGTAGACGTAGGGCTGCTGCGGCACGCGCGCTTCGTCGTATTCCTCTTCGGCACCGAGGTCGATGTGCCGGTCCCAGAGCAGCGAACGGCCGCGCTGCTGCTCGTCCTCGAGGGTCGGGCGCTTGGCCTTCATCGCTTCGATGAAGGAGGTGACGTCGGAGGTGTAAGGCTTCCAGAACCAGGGCATGGCGTCGGCGGGAGCGAAAGAGTGAGAGTCTAACGGGGCGGGCGGCGGCGAAGCGAGTCGAGCCGGATCGTCTCGTATACGCTCATGGGTGCACTGATCGGAGGCTGGAAATGAGCCGTTCTTCATTCGCCCGCGCGCTCGGCCTTGCGGCGATGGTGGCCGTGTCGATCACGGCGCCGGCAGGGCAGGCCGCCGCCGCGACGTCCGGGTTTCGCCCTCGGGCTTTCTCGTGACGCTGCGCCAGGAGGTCAAGGCGAGTCCGCAGCGCATCTATGAAGCCCTGGGCGAAGTCGACCCGTGGTGGAGCTCGCAGCACACCTGGTCGGGCAGCGCCGCGAACCTGAGCCTTGCGACGCAGGCCTCCGCATGCTTTTGCGAGCGCTGGGAAGGCAACTCCGTCGAGCACGGCCGCGTCATCTACGCGGCCAGGGCCCTTTCAGGGTGCGCTCGGGCCGCTGCAGGCGCTGGCCATCAATGCGGTGCTCCTTCGCGGTGGCCGAGAAGGACGCCAAGACGTTGCTTCAGGTGACCTATCGCGTCAGCGGCAACGACGCGGCGGGGTTGCAGGAGCTCGCCGGGCTGGTCGATAGCGTGCTTGCCGAGCAGGTCCGGCGTCTCGTCGCGTATGCGGAAGGCGGCAAGCCGCAATAGCAGACGGCGCAAGCAAGCGGCGCGAGCGGGCGGCTCAGGCTTCGACGCGGCGCAGCTGATGGCCGTCGCGAAGAAAGGCGTTCGGCTCGCCGACGATCCAGCGCGCCAGCTCGTCGAGCAGCGCCGAGCCGACCTCGAACGCGGGGAACTGCACCGTCACGGTCTCGAAGCCGTCGAGATTGACGATCTGGAACTGGATCCAGGCGCTGTCGTGGTCGGGAATGAGTCGGATCGTGCCGTGGAAATCGGCGCTGATCTCGTAGCGCTTCTCGATGAAGCGTCCGTTGCCTGGATCACGGATGATCTCGCTCTCGAAGGTCGCGCCGCATTGCGCCAGCCTCGATTCGAGCTTTTCGATTGCCGGCGGGAAGTCCTTGGCCAGCGTGATGCGCGCACCGCTCTTCATGTCGAAGCCGAGGAGGACATAGTCGAAGACTTCGGCATCGCGCAGATTTCGAAGCCGCGAGTCGGCCCGGAAATCGGTGCGCCTCAGGTCCTTGAACGCGGTGTTCCTGTCGAGGCGAAACTCGGCGTTCGCGGGCGGCCGCAGGACGTTGAGCTGTTGCGCCAGCGTCGCGAAATATCGAAACGCCGACTGGCAGGCCGCATCCGTCACCAGCGCATTGCGCCCGAGCGCGCCGATATCCAGCGTGTGCTGCGCCTTGGCGGCGTCGGCCTGGCGCTTGAGTTCGTCGAGATATCCCACCGGCTGCCTCTTCCTCGTCGGGAAAGCATATCGCAGCGAGTGCCACGATCGGGTCGTCGATTCGTGGACTATTTCGTCGAGGGCCATCGGTTGGATGGATGGTGCGAGCCCGGCGAGCGGCCGGCAGTTCGTCGACCAAGGGCGGTACTGGACGCTGCGGGCGCATCGATGCCGCCGCAGCGGGCCGAGGCACGCACGAAACAATGATCGGGTCACCGTTGACAGTCGGCGCCGGGCGGGCGGAATATCGAGTCTCTTCCTGGCAAGCAAAGGAGCGCCCGATGGCCCTGCACAGAAGCATCGGTGGCCTGACCACGATCGCGCCCGGCATCACGCAGTACTGGGAGTACTCGTACTCGCCCAACGGCCGCGATGTCGGCGTCGCGATCGCGGCGCCCAACATCCTCGAAGATTCCATCAACATCGAGCTCGACGCGGATCAGCAGGGCGTCGTCGCGAGAGATGGTGGCGAGGCGACTGCGATCGCCTACCGCGTCGCCATCCGCAATGCGGGCGGGTTTGCGATCTCGTACAACCTCAACATCGGGGACTGGACGTGAAGCGGCTGCACGCGGCGACCGTCATCACGCAGGCGGGCCGGGTCGTCGGCGTTCAGGTCGACGTGCTCCGGCCCGCTGGCACGAACGGACCGGCGGCGCGACTCGTGGCCGGTCCGGGGCAGCTGGCGCACCGGATCGAACTCCGGGTGCCGGCCAAGCTTGCGACTGCGCAGCAGATCGAGCGCTTTCACACGGCGGTCGGTGCAAAGATTGGCGTGACCGCCGGACCGCCTCACTCCACCGTCAGTTCCTCGATGGCGAGCGCGCGTGGAACGCGCAAGCGACCCACGCCGGCCTAGCCTGGTGCGCCGAGCTGAGCCGGCCGAAGGCCAGCTCACACCAGGAGCGGCCGGCCGGTGATGCGCTCGAGGATGGCCAGCGGCGCGCTCGCCGGCTGCACAAGATCCTTCGCCTCGAGATAGAAGGTCTGCTCGATCATGTGCTGGCCGCCCATCGCCGCATGCAGGACCTGGTCGCTGAAGCAGACCCAGGTCGTTCCCGGCGCGAAGTCGACGTGCTGCTGCGGTGACGAGCGCTGGAACTCGGCGTCGGCCTTGGCCCGATCGTGCAGTTGCAGCATCAGGTGGTCGTAGCCGGTGCGGCGCCGCTTGGTGATGCCGAGCGTCGCGAGCAGCCAGGCCGAGCCCGGCCACGGTGCGCCGATGCTGCCCAGGTAGCGCTGCGCGTGCGCCTCGAACGATTCGCCGACGCGCCAGCGCCGCGGCTCGCCATGTGGATTGACGTTGCAGAAGATGCGCAGCAGCCGCGTGCCCTGCATCGGGTTCGAGGGAAACGCGTCGATGTGCAATCGCGTGTCGTCCTGGCGCCAGCTGCGGACGCGGCCGGCGACGTCGACCGGCCGGAACGACGTGTTGCCGCGGCGCAGCTGGCCGCGGTAGTGCGGGAAGAGGCGCAGAGCCAGCGTTTCGCTTCGATCCGCATAGCGGGCGATCATGCGCTGCAATGCGGCCAGGTCGCCAGGCTCTCCGCTGGCGCCGCGCAGCTCGCCGGCCGGCCAGCGCAGCGACACGTTCTTCGCCTTGCCGTCGGCCCAGCGCGGATCGAGGAAGCGCCGTTCGCTTTCGTCGAGGGCGAAGGCGAGGTGCGGAAAGGCGAGGACGTGGCCGCTCTCGACGACGGCTTCGACGCCGTGCGTCGGCCCGTCGTCGGCCCAGGTGGTGTCGGGATATTCGTGGACGATGCCGTCGCCGCCCATGTACGAGGCCTTCAGCGGACGCGCAAGCCCGGCACCGCGCCGGAGTGCGGCTCGAGCACGAAGATGCCGGGGTAGTGCTTCGCGTCGGCGTGCGAAGCGGCCAGCACCATGCCTTCGCTGAGACCGAACTTCATCTTGCGCGGCGCCAGATTGGCGACCATCACCGTCAGTTTGCCGACCAGCTGCTCCGGCGTGTAGGCCGACTGGATGCCGCTGAAGACGGTTCGCGGCGCCGGCTCGCCGACGTCGAGCGTCAGGCGCAGGAGCTTGGTCGAGCCTTCGACCTTCTCGCAGGCGAGGATCTTCGCGATGCGCAGGTCGAGCTTGGCGAAGTCGTCGATCGCAATGGTCGGTGCGATCGCTTCTCCGCCAGGCAGAGGCAGGGCGATGATGCCGGCCGGGGGCGGCTCGGCCCCGGTCGCGGCCGGCGGTGCAAACAACGCGTCGAGCTGCTTTTCCTCGACGCGATGCATGAGATGCCTGTATGGGGCGACCCGTATGGGCAACACCTCGGCATCGCTCCACGCGAACTCGCGTTCGAGCCCGAAAAAATCGCGGGCGACCCGGCTCGCCAGCGCTGGAAGAACCGGTGCCAGCAGAACCGACAGCAGTTTGAACCCCTGCAACGCGCGCGAGCAGATGTCCTGCAGCTCCTCGCGGCGAGAGTCGTCCTTGGCGAGGATCCACGGCTGCGCCGCGTCGAATTCGACGTTGATGCGGTCGGCCGCGGCCATGATGTCGCGCAGCGCTTTGCCGAACTCGCGCGCTTCGTAGCTTTCGCGAACAGAGCAAACCGTTGCGCGGGCGCCGTCGACGAGCGGCGCCGTATCGCTTGCGAAGCGCAGCACCCCGGCAAAGCGCTTGTTGATGAAATTCGCCGCCCGGCTCGCGATGTTCACGTACTTGCCGATCAGATCGCTGTTGACCCGCGCCATGAAGTCTTCGGGGTTGAACTCGATGTCCTCCACGTGCGAGTTCAGCTTGGCCGCGATGTAGTAACGCAGCCATTCCGGGTTCATGCCGATGTCGAGATATCGCAGCGGTGAGATGCCGGTGCCGCGGCTCTTGCTCATCTTCTCGCCGGCGCTGGTGGTGATGAAGCCGTGCACGAAAACGCGATCCGGCGTCTTGCGGCCGCTGAAATGCAGCATCGCCGGCCAGAACAGCGTGTGGAAATAGGTGATGTCCTTGCCGATGAAATGGATCTGCTCGACCGCCGGGTCGGCCATGAACTCGTCGAACGATTGAAGCTCGCCTTTCGCCTTGGCACCGCCCTTGTCGAAGTAGTTCTTCAGCGAGGCCAGGTAGCCGACCGGCGCGTCGAGCCAGACGTAGAAGTACTTGCCCGGCGCGTCGGGGATCTCGATGCCGAAGTAGGGCGCGTCGCGGCTGATGTCCCAGTCGGCCAGGCCGCCGTGGCCCTGTTCGTCGACCTTGAGCCACTCGCTGATCTTGTTCAGCACCTCGGGCTGCAGGCGCCCCGGCTCACTCGTCCAGTGCTTGAGGAAATCGAGGCAGCGCTGTGATGAGAGCTGGAAGAAATAGTGCTCGCTCGATTTCATCACCGGCGCCGCGCCGGTGAGGGTCGAATACGGATTCTTGAGATCGGTCGGCGCGTAGACCGAGCCGCAGACCTCGCAGCTGTCGCCGTACTGGTCCTTGGCGCCGCATACCGGGCACTCGCCCTTGATGTAGCGGTCGGGCAGGAACATCGATTTCACAGGGTCGAAGAACTGCTCGACGCTCTTCACTGCGATCAGCTCTTCCTTCAGCAGGTGTCGATAGATGTCCTGCGCCAGCGCGTGGTTCTCCGGCCCGTCGGTCGAATGCCAGTTGTCGAACGAGATGTGAAAGCCGTCGAGATATTCCTTGCGCCCCGAAGCGATCTCGGCGACGAAGGCCTGCGGTGTCTTGCCGGCGTTCTCGGCGGCGATCATGATCGGCGCGCCGTGCGCGTCGTCGGCGCAGACGAAAAGCACTTCGTGGCCGCACATGCGCTGGAAGCGCACCCAGATATCGGCCTGGATGTACTCCATCATGTGGCCGACGTGGAACGGGGCGTTCGCGTAAGGCAGCGCGGTCGTGACGAAGAGCTTGCGGGACATGGAGAAACGTTCGGGAGCGAGCCGGCGATTCTAGGCAAGCTCTGCCACAATGCCGCGCTTCGCGGCCCGGGGTGGATTCGCTGGCGGCTGTGGTCACCCAGACCTTTGCCGGAGTGACGCAAGAATGTGGCGAGCTGTCGACCGGAAGCTGGCGGCCGCGGCGGTGATCGCTCTGGTCCTGCTCGCGATCAACGCGGTGCTCACACTCACGAACGCGCAACAGCTGCGCGACGCGCTCGGCGGGGTCAGCCACAGCCGAGCGGTCATGCTTGGCGTGTCCGAGGTCCTTTCGGCCGCCAAGGATGCCGAGACCGGGGAGCGGGGTTATCTCATCACCGGCAACTACCGCTATCTCGATGAAGCCTGCCGGCGCATCCGCGAAAGTCGCCCGGGATATGCGCCGCTCGTCATCGCGCTGACTGCGTGGGATCAGGACGAAGACCGCCGCCGCTCGCGCGAGGCGGGCTTCGATGCCCATCTCGTCAAGCCGGTCGATCTCGATGCGTTGACGAGGTTGCTCGCGACGATCGACGGCGCTTGACGCAGACGCGACCGGCGCCGACCGGCTTACGGCGTGGCGCTGACCTGCGCTGCCTCGATCCGGGCGAGCGCGCCGAGGTCGTCTTCGAGCAGGCGCAGCGCCACGCGGGCGTCGCCGGCCGCGGAGCGGTCGACGGTCGCCAGCGGCAGCGTGCCGAGATCGATCGGTCGTTGCGCCTCGAGGGCGTCGGCCACGGTGCGCAGGCTGGCGGCAGCCGCACGTCCGATCGCCTCGCCTGCCTGCGCCGCGGGCCCGAGGTGCGTTTGGCGAAGGCGTTCGAACAGTGCCGCGTCACTCGCGATTCTCGACAGAAGACGCGCGCTCTTGCGGTGGCGCTCGCCTTCGGACCGGCGTTGCTCGCGCCCGAAGACGCGCGATTCGCGATCGGCCGATTCGGCGAGAACGGCGAGCTGACGCAGGGTCGCTCGACGCGCGGCATCGGCCGCCTCGCGGGCCGCCGGTGAGGGATCGGCCAGCAGGGCGTCGGCCAAGGCGCGCAAGTGCGCGGCCGCGGCGGCGCGAAAACGCAGGGTTGCCCGCGACCGGAAGTCGACGAGCGAGACGAGCATGGCCGCGGCGATGCCGATGCCGATCTCGAGCGCGCGAAGCAGCGCCACCTGGCCCGCGGAATGGCCGGGGATGCTGCCGCTCGTCACGACGATGAGAGCGCTGATCGGCGCGCTGCGCATCGCCGGCGAGAGACCGGCCGCGAACGCGAGCACGGTGACGAGTGCGAGCGGCGCGATCTCGGACGCACCGGCAACATGGCGCAAGGCCGCGCCGGCGAGGCCGAGGGCCGTGCCGACCAGGGCACCGCGGACGCGATTCCAGCCGGCGCTCAGCGTCGATCCGGAATCGGGGCGCACGACGATGAGCGCACTCATCACCGCCCAGAACCCTTCGGGCAGGCGCAGCAGCGCCGAGGCGGCAAAGGCGAGCAGCACGGCACTCGCCAGCCGCGCTCCGTAGCGCAGCGATTCCGCGTCGAGGGATCGACCCGTGCCGGGCGGGGCGGCTGCCTTCACCGCACTTGCCTTCGCGGCGGGCGTTTCGCGACGGCGGCAGCTCGTTGCGTCGGTGCGGCAACCGACTGCGGCGGCAGCGCATCGCCGATCCGGTCGAGCAGCGTGCAAGCCTCGAGCAACGTGATGCGCTCGGCCGGCGTCAGGCGCTCCCGGACGGCGAGGTGCAGCGACGATTCGCGCCGATGCACTTCGGCTGCGAGCAGAACGCGCCCGGCCGTCGTCAACGAGAGGACGCGGCGCCGACCGTCGGCCGCGTCGATCTCGCGGGCGATCAGCCCCGTGGTCTCGATCTCCGCGAGCAGGCGCGTCAGCGTTTGCAGCCGTACCCGCTCATGGCGCGCAAGCTCGCTCGGCGCCAGCGGACCGAGACGGTGCAACTGGGCCAGGACGCTCCATTTGGCCGGAGCGAGGGCGCCGGGGCCAGGGTCGGCGCGCAGCCGGCGCATGAGACCCGATATCGAGGCGCGCAGGCGAACGGCGACATGGGCGGCGGGAACGGTGGCGGAGCGCACGCCGAGATGGTAAGACAAATCTTGGTAATTGGCGGCTGCCACTCACTGCGCCCGGATCTCTGCCTTGTCGCGACCGCTGCGCTAGACTCGGTCGCAACTCCCGCCGCACCTGTATCGACACCTCCATGGCCGTTCAAGAACCCGCGCTGCTCGATGCCCTGCGTTGTGTCGTCGATCCGGAAACGGGCCGCGATTTCGTCTCCACCAAGCAGCTGCGCAACCTGCGGGTCGAAGGCGGCCAGGTCGCCTTCGATGTCGAGCTCGGTTATCCGGCGAAGTCGACCGTCGACGCGTTGCGCCGCCGCCTGATCGATGCCGCACGCTCGGTACAGGGCGTCGAGAACGTCAGCGTCAACATTTCGAGCAAGATCGTCGCGCACGCGGTGCAGCGCGGCGTGCAGTTGCTGCCCAACGTGAAGAACATCGTCGCGGTGGCCTCGGGCAAGGGCGGCGTCGGCAAGAGCACGACAGCCGTCAACCTGGCGCTCGCGCTCGCTGCCGAAGGCGCGTCCGTGGGCATCCTCGACGCCGACATCTACGGGCCGAGCCAGCCGATGATGATGGGCATCGAGGGCCGGCCCGAATCGGCCGACGGCAAGACGATGGAGCCGATGGAGAACTACGGTGTCCAGGTCATGTCGATCGGTTTCCTGGTCGAGCAGGACAACCCGATGGTCTGGCGCGGCCCGATGGTCACGCAGGCGCTCGAGCAACTGCTTCGGCAGACCAACTGGCGAGACCTCGACTACCTCATCGTCGACATGCCGCCCGGCACCGGCGACATCCAGCTCACCCTCTCGCAACGCGTGCCGGTGACCGGGGTCGTGATCGTGACGACGCCGCAGGACATCGCGCTGCTCGATGCCAAAAAGGGCATCAAGATGTTCGAGAAGGTCAACGTGCCGATTCTCGGCATCGTCGAGAACATGGCCGTGCATGTGTGCGAGAAGTGCGGCCACGTCGAGCACATCTTCGGCGAGGAGGGCGGCAAGCGCCTCGCCGCCGAATACAAGATGAACTATCTCGGCGCCCTGCCGCTCAACCTGTCGATCCGCGTCCAGGCCGATAGCGGCAGGCCGAGCGTGGTGAGCGATCCCGACGGCGAGATCGCCGGCCTGTACAAGAGCGTGGCCCGGCAGGTCGCGGTGAAGATCGCCCAGCGGGCGAAGGACTTCTCGTCCAAGTTCCCGAGCATCACGATCTCGAAAGATACGTGACGCGATGAACCTGCTCGAAGCGATGCGCTATCTGGTAGCGCTCGAGCAGCACCGCCACTTCGGCCGCGCCGCGAGTGCGTGTCATATCACCCAGCCGGCATTGTCGAACGCGCTGCGCTCGCTCGAGGCCGAGCTCGAGGTGGCGATCGTGCGGCGTGGTCGCAGCTACGAGGGGCTGACGCCCGAAGGCGAACGGGTGCTGGCGAGCGCCAACCTCCTGCTGCGCGAGCAGGAGTTGCTGCGCCAGGACCTGCACAGCAGCGTCGGCACGCCGCGCGGCACGCTGGTCATCGGCTCCGTACCGACCGCGATTCCCGTGGCCGCACGCTTCGCGGCGCAATTGCAGGCCCGCCACGGCGGCATCGTGCCGGTCGTGCGCTCGCTCAGCTCGCCCGAGATCGAGACCGGGCTCGAGAACCTGGCGCTGGACATGGGTCTGGGCTACACCGAGCGGAACAAGAAGTTCAAGGTGCTGCCGCAGTACGTGGAGCAGTATTTTCTGTTGCGTCGCAGGAGCGCCGGGGCCGCGGCGCTCTTGCAGCTCGGCGAGGTGGTGAGCTGGCGCGAAGCGGCGGCGATGCCGCAGTGCCTGCTGACGCACGAGATGCACAACCGGACCATCATCGACGCCGCGTTTCGCAAGGCCGGCTTCGACGTCAAGCCGGCCATCGAGACCAACTCGATCGTCACGATCGTGCTCAGCGTGCTCGACGGCGAGGTGTGCGCCGTGCTGCCGGGCGCCCTGATGGCGCTGGTTCGAGGCTACAAGGAACTGGAGGCGTTGCCGCTGCGCGAGCCGGAAGTGCGAACGCCGATCGGCTTCATGATGGTCAAGGGAACGCGGGAATCGCGAACGCTCGAGGCCGCGCTCACGCTGGCGACCGACGGTGCTTGGCTGCACCATGCGGCTGCGCAGGGCGGGATTCTGGGCGTCTGACTCACACCCTGGCCCTCGCGGCATGGAGGGTTTGCAAGTCAACGATTCGCGTTTCGAATGGCTCGGTTTCCCGAATCAATTGGACGCGGGCATGCGCGCTGTCCGATAGTCACCCTCGGCGCCCCTTTTCCGAGGTGCCCGCCCGTCGCTCGCGGCGCGGCCAGGGTTTTTCACTGAGGACGAGAGTGCTCTCATGAGTCTTTCGGGAGACGGTGGCAAGTCGGCGGCGACGACGACGATCGGTGCGGCAANNGCTCAACGACCGCTACCGCGGCCTGTACGAGCGGCATCTGGTGGCGCTGGCGCGCGAGACCAACGTGCCGATGGCCGAGATCTACGAAGTCGCGACCTTCTATCACCATTTCGAGGTGCGGCCCGACGGCGAGAGCTCGCCGGCGCTCACGGTGCGGGTGTGCGACGGCCTGAGTTGCGAGATGGCCGGAGCGCGCGATCTCTTGCAGCGCCTGCCGGCCATCCTCGGCATCGACGTGCGGGTGATCGCCGCGCCGTGCGTCGGCCGCTGCGAGCAGGCGCCGGTGGCGATCGTGCATCAGTGTCCCGTGCCGTGCGCCGATCTCGCGGCCGTGACTGCCGCGGTGCGGGGCAACCGGACCTCTCACCCCGCGGGCAGCGGCGGCGCGGGGTTCGCGCCCGAGAGCTTCGCCGAGCGCAGCGTCAGCGAGCGCGACGCCGATGTGGCGCCGGCATTCGTCGACTACGCCAGCTATTGCGCTGCCGGCGGTTACGCAGCGGCGGCCGCGGTGATCGGCGGCCGCAGCGACGCCGAAGTGCTGATCAAGGCGCTCGAAGCGTCCAGCCTGCGCGGCCTTGGTGGCGCCGGCTTTCCGGCCGGCCGCAAATGGCGCATCGTGCGCGACCAGCCGGCGCCGCGGCTGATGGCGGTCAACATCGACGAAGGCGAACCGGGCACGTTCAAGGACCGCACCTACCTCGAGCGCGACCCGCACCGCTTTCTCGAAGGCTTGCTGATCGCGGCCGCCGTCGTCGGCATCGATGCCTGCTACATCTACCTGCGCGACGAGTACCACGGCTGTCGCGAGCTTCTGACGGCCGAGCTGGCGAAGCTGCAGCGCGCGGCGCCGTTCAAGCTTCCGCACATCGAGCTTCGGCGCGGTGCCGGCGCCTACATCTGCGGCGAAGAGTCGGCGATGATCGAAAGCATCGAGGGCCAGCGCGGTGAGCCGCGCCTGCGGCCGCCCTATATCGCGTCGGTCGGACTGTTCGGCCGGCCGACCCTGGAGCACAACTTCGAAACGCTGTACTGGGTGCGCGACATCGTCGAGCGCGGCCCGGCCTGGTTCGCCGGCTTCGGCCGCCACGGCCGCAGGGGCCTGCGCAGCTTCAGCGTCAGCGGACGCGTCAGGCAGCCCGGCGTGAAGCTGGCGCCGGCCGGCATCACCCTGAACGAGCTGATCGCCGAATACTGCGGCGGCCTGCCGGACGGGCACGCCCTGTACGGGTACCTGCCCGGCGGCGCGTCGGGTGGCATCCTGCCGGCGAGCATGGCCGACATTCCGCTCGACTTCGACACCTTGCAACCGCATGGCTGCTTCATCGGCTCGGCCGCCGTGATCGTGCTCAGCGACCGCGACCGGGCCCGCGACGCGGCGCTGAACATGATGCGGTTCTTCGCGGACGAAAGCTGCGGCCAGTGCACGCCGTGTCGCGTCGGCACCGACAAGGCCGCGCAACTCATGGAGGCGGCGGTGTGGGACCAGCCCACCCTGGAAGACCTCTGCCAGGTGATGGGCGATGCGTCGATCTGCGGCCTGGGCCAGGCGGCGCCCAACCCGATCCGCAGCGTGCAGCTGCACTTTGCGCACGAGATATCGGGCGCCGGAGCAATGCCGTGAACGCACCGATCGTCATGGCCCGGCTCCAGGCCGCGCAGATCGAGATCACACTCGACGGACGCAAGGTCAGCGCCACCGAAGGCGAGACGATCCTGAGCGCGGCCGTGCGCGAAGGCATCGCGATTCCGACTCTGTGTTTCAAGAAAGGTTACCGGCCCGACGGCAATTGCCGCGCCTGTGTGGTCGAAGTCGCGGGCGAGCGCACGCTGGCGCCCAGTTGCTGCCGCAGCGTGCAGCCGGGCATGGCGGTGCAGACCGGCAGCGAACGCGCGAAGAAGAGCCAGCGCCTGGTGCTCGAGATGCTGCTCGCCGACCTGCCGGAGAAGGGCTACAAGTGGGTCGACGACGTTGGCGCGCTGCCGCATGGCGAGCTGAGCGAGTGGGCGGCGCGCGAGCGCGTCACGGTTCGCCCCGAATTGCGCGCGCTGTGTCGCGAGCAGCCCGCGCCTGACCTGTCGCATCCGGCCATGGCCGTGAACCTCGACAGCTGCATCCAGTGCAAGCGCTGCGTCCGCGCCTGCCGCGAAGAGCAGGTCAACGACGTGATCGGCTACGCGCTGCGCGGCTCGCACAGCCAGATCGTGTTCGACCTCGACGATCCTATGGGCGCGAGCACCTGCGTCGCCTGCGGCGAGTGCGTGCAGGCCTGCCCGACCGGCGCGCTGATGCCCAAGACCTCGCTCGGCACGCAGCAGGTCGACAAGAAGGTCGATTCGGTGTGCCCGTTCTGCGGCGTTGGCTGCTTGTTGACCTACAACGTCCGCGACAACGAGATCGTCAGCGTCGACGGCCGCGACGGCCCGGCCAACCACAGCCGGCTGTGCGTCAAGGGCCGCTTCGGCTTCGACTATGCGAGCCATCCGCAGCGGCTGACACAGCCCCTGATCCGCAAGGCCGGCGTCGCCAAGGATCCCGATGTCGTACCGAACCCGGCCGACTGGTCCGAGGTGTTTCGATTGGCGAGCTGGGAAGAGGCGCTCGACGCCGCCGGCGGCACGCTGCGCAGGCTGCGCGACGAGCACGGTCCGAAGTCGCTCGCCGGCTTCGGTTCGGCCAAGGGAAGCAACGAAGAGGCCTATCTGTTCCAGAAGCTGGTGCGTACCGGTTTCGGCAGCAACAACGTCGATCACTGCACGCGNNCATCCGGTGGCCGCGACCTGGATGAAGAACGCGGCGCAGCGCGGCACGAAGATCGTGCTCGCCGACCCGCGCCGCACCGAACTCTCGCGCCATGCCTGGCGCACCCTGCAGTTCAATGCCGACACCGACGTGGCGATGTTGAACGCGCTGATCCACACGGTCATCGAGGAAGGCCTGACGGACCTCGAGTTCGTGCGCCAGCGCGTCGACAACTTCGAGGCTCTCAAGGAAAACGTACGCGGCTACAGCCCCGAGGCGATGGCGCCGATCTGCNNCGCGCGCTGCCTGATCGCGCTGGCGTCGGTGACCGGCCAGATCGGCAAGCCCGGCTCCGGCCTGCACCCGCTGCGCGGCCAGAACAACGTGCAGGGCGCGAGCGACGCGGGATTGATCCCGATGATGTTTCCGGACTACCGGCGTGTCGACAATGCCGACGCGCATGCCTGGTTCGAGAACTTCTGGCAGACGCCGCTCGATCCCGTCCCGGGCTACACGGTCGTCGAGATCGTGCACAAGGCGCTCGCGCCCGACAGCGACCCGCATAAGGTGCGCGGCATGTACATCATGGGCGAGAACCCGGCGATGAGCGACCCGGATCTGAACCACGCGCGGCATGCGCTGGCCTCGCTCGAGCACCTGGTCGTGCAGGACATCTTCATGACCGAGACGGCCTGGCTCGCCGACGTCGTGCTGCCGGCCAGCGCCTGGCCTGAAAAGAGCGGCACGGTGAGCAACACCGATCGCATGGTCCAGCTCGGGCAGCGTGCCCTCGACCTGCCGGGCGATGCCCGCCTCGACCTGTGGATCATCCAGCAGATCGCCCGACGCCTCGGCCTCGAGTGGCGCTATGCGGGCGACGACGCCGGCGTAGCGGCAGTCTACGAAGAGATGCGCCAGGCCATGCATGGCGCCATCGCCGGCATCACCTGGGAGCGGCTGCAGCGCGAAGACAGCGTGACCTACCCGTGCCTGAGCGCCGAAGATCCGGGGCGGCCGATCGTCTTCGACGACCGTTTCCCGACGGCCGACGGCCGCGTGAAGCTGGTGCCGGCCGACATCATCCCGGCCAACGAGCGGCCCGACGCCGAGTTTCCCTTCGTCTTGATCACCGGGCGCCAACTCGAGCACTGGCACACCGGCAGCATGACCCGCCGAACCATCGTGCTCGATGCGCTCGAGCCGATGGCCATGGCGTCGATGAACGGCCTGGATCTTGCGGAGATCGGGCTCGATCCCGGTGACGTGGTGACCTTGCGCTCGCGCCGCGGCGAGGTCGCATTGCACCTGCGACGCGACGATGGCACGCCGCGCGGCGCCGTGTTCGTGCCGTTCGTCTACTACGAGGCGGCCGCCAACCTGATGACGAATTCGGCCCTCGATCCGTTCGGCAAGATTCCGGAGTTCAAGTACTGCGCGATCCAGGTCGTGCCCGGGGGCGAGCCGCACGCCAGCCCGGGCTACGGTACCGGCTCGGGTTGAGGGGTTACCGGATCCCCCCAAAACCTTGTCGATCGGTTCGCAGCGATGACGAGCGTTGGTCTAGACTGCGACGATGCCCACCGTCGATATGCACGCGGCACGGCGACCCGCGGTCCAGGTCGCGGTCGTCATGGAGCGCGAGGCCGCGCCGAACCGGTGGGAAGACTGGCGTTTCAGGATCACCGAAGTCGTGCCTCATGAAGACGCGTTCGGCAGCGAGGCGCGCGTGCTGCGCGACGATGGCCGGCTGCGTCGCACGCTTCACCCCGGCTTCAGGCTTGAACTCTTTCGCGATCAGGGCGAGGGCTACTACCTCAACCTGACCTCGGGCGCGCCGGTGTGGTTCGTCGTCTGGCGGATCGACGACGAGGATCCGTCGCGGGCCTGGCCGGAAACGGTGAGCCTTTCCTACAACGAAGCGGGGCGCTGGCTCGACGCCCAGGAGCGGGTCGACAACGTGCCGCTACAAGTCGACCTTGTCGCATGGTTGCAAGCCTATACCGACGAGAACTATCGGCCGGAGCCGAAAATACGCCGGCGTCCGCAATCGTTCGTCGCTCCGGACCAGCGGTCGTGACGGACGCGGCCGACGGCTTCGTGTCGCGCTGGTCGCAGCGCAAGGCACGCGTGCAAAGCGGCGCAGCCGATGTTGCTGCGGCGCCGCAGCCGGCGCCGACCGACGCGGTGGCCGTGCCTGCGGTCCACGCCGAGACGCGTCCGTCTCCGGAGGTCCCATCCGCTCCTTTGCCGACGATGGACGACGTCGCGCTGCTGACGCGCGGCTCCGACTACTCGCGTTTCGTCGGGCCGGGTGTCGATTCGGGCGTCAGCAACGCGGCGATGAAGAAGCTCTTCAGCGACCCACGCTACAACGTGATGGACGGCCTCGACACCTATATCGACGACTATGGCCGGCCCGACCCGATCCCGCTCTCGACCTTGCGCCAGATGAGCCAGTCGAAGATGCTCGGCCTCTTCGCTGCGGACGAAGACGAGGAATGCGCGCCGCCGGCATCCATCGCGGGGCCGCCGGCGCTCGCGCCGGCAATCCCCGCTCCTCTCCTTGATCGCGCGCCGGCCGCCGGCGCCTCCCAACCCAGCCCCAATGACGACGCTGATCTGCGACTGCAACAAGACGATGCCGCTCGACGGCCCGGCGCTCGCCCGGGCGCTTGGGCCTGAGGCGGGGCGAGGCCTCGACACCGTCCACTCGACGCTGTGCCGGCGCGAGGCCGGCGCCTTCCAGCGCGCGAGCAAGGACGGCGCCGATCTGCTCGTCGCCTGCACGCAGGAGAGCCGTCTCTTCCTCGAACTCGCAGAGGCCACCGAAGGCGCGCGGGGGCGCGCGGAACGGCCGATCCGCTTCGTCAACATCCGCGAGACCGCGGGCTGGTCGAAGGACGCGGCGGCCGCAACCCCGAAGATCGCCGCCCTGATCGCCGCGGCGCAGCGGCCCGAGCCCGAGCCGGTGCCTACCGTCTCTTATGTGTCAGCCGGGCGTGTGCTCGTGATCGGTAGCGCCGAGCTGGCGCTGCGCGCCGCGGCGATGCTTGCCGACAAGCTCGACGTGAGCCTGCTTCTGGCGCAGCCGGGCGGCACGCTGCCGCAGGCGCGGACGATGAACGTGCACGCCGGCCGGCTGACGCGAATCGCCGGCTGGCTCGGCGCCTTCGAGGTCAGCTGGTCGAGCGACAACCCGATCGATCTGGATCTTTGCACGCGCTGCAATGCCTGCATCGATGTCTGCCCGGAGCAGGCGATCGACTTCAGCTACCAGATCGAGCTCGACAAATGCACCGGTCATCGCGACTGCGTGCGCGTTTGCGCGGCGGCCGGCGCGATCGACTTCGGACGTGCACCCGCCGAAGTGAGCGAATCGTTCGATCTCGTTCTCGACCTCGGGGCCGTGCCCGCGATCGCCCTGCACCAGCCGCCGCAGGGCTACTTCCACGCGGCCGACGACGCCAGCCTTGTCGACGCGGTGCTGCAGCTGCGCGAAAGCGTCGGCGAATTCGAGAAGCCGCGGTTCTTCCGCTACAAGCAGAAGATCTGCGCGCACAGCCGCAACGGCCAGATCGGCTGCACCGCCTGCATCGACGTCTGCTCGGCTGAGGCGATCCGCAGCGACGCGTCGATGAAGGGCCGAACGGCCGGCGGCGGCATCGTCGTCGAGCCGCACCTGTGCGTTGGCTGCGGCGCCTGCACGACCGTCTGCCCGAGCGGCGCGATCAGCTACGCGACGCCGCGACCGGACGAGCTGGGCGCACGCATCCGTACGCTGCTTGGCACCTATGCGCGTGCCGGCGGGCGCGACGCCGTGCTGCTGATCCATAGCCAGGGCGCCGGCGCGCAGGTCATCGATGCGCTCGGGCGTGCGGCCCGCACCGATGCCGCCATCCACGGCCTGCCGGCGCGCGCCTTGCCGCTCGAGGTCTGGCATACGGCCTCGGTCGGCATCGATCTCTGGCTGGCCGCCATCGCGTACGGCGCGGCCCAAGTCTGGGTGCTCGTCACGCACGAGGAAGCGCCTGTCTACCGCGAAGCGATCATGGCGCAAATGCGGGTTGCACAGGTGGTGCTGAGCGGCCTCGGCTTCGCGGGCGAACATCTGCGCATCGTCGGCGGCGGCGAGGTCTCGCGGCTCGCGACGCATGCGGCCGAAGCCGGTCCGGCGCGCGTCCCGGCGGGTGCCGCGCCGCGCACCGAGCCTGCCCTGCTGCGCCTCGACCGGGCGCTGCGGCGGCCCTCGGCGGCGACAGTCGGGCGCCCGGCGACCTTCGCCGTGCAGGCCGAGAAGCGCAGCACGCTCGACCTCGCGATCGAGCATCTGATGCTGCAGGCCGCTGGCGTGCCCGACGAGATCGCGCTGCCGGCGCCCGCCAGCCCCTTCGGCAGCATCGTGGTCGACACGCAGGCCTGCACGCTTTGCCTGGCTTGCGTCGGCGCGTGCCCCGAAGCGGCGCTCGCCGACAACGCCGATCGGCCGCAACTGAGCTTCATCGAGAAGAACTGTGTCCAGTGCGGCCTGTGCGCGAGCACGTGCCCCGAAAACGCGATCGCGCTGCAGCCGCGTCTTCTTCTCGCCGACGACGGCAAGGCGCGCCGGCAGGCGCGCGTGCTGAACGAGGCCGAGCCCTTTTGCTGCGTCCGCTGTGCCAAGCCGTTCGGCACGCTGCGCGCCGTCGAAACCATGATCGGCAAACTGGCGGGCCATTCGATGTTCCAGGGTGCTGCTGCCGAACGATTGCGGATGTGCGGCGATTGCCGCGTCATCGACATCCACAGCGATCCGAACGAAGTGCGGATCACCGATCTGTGAGCACGGAGCGCCCGATGCCGGCCCTGAACTTCGCCGCGCCCGACGACGGCGACGAGCTCGCGCGCGCCGAGGTCTACGGGCTGCTCGCGCAGCTTTTCTACGCGCCGCCTGCCGAGGCGCTGTACGCACAGTTCCAGGTCGCGGTCACGGTCGCCCCGGTGAGTGGAGCCTTTCTCGAGCGCAGCTGGAGCGAGCTCGTGGCGGCGGCGCGGCGCATCGACCGCACAGCGATCGGCCGCGAGTTCGATGCGCTGTTCCAGGGAATCGGCAAGCCGGAGATCTTTGTCTACGCGTCGTTCCATCTCTCGGGCAAGCTCAACGAGAAGCCGCTCGTCGAGCTGCGTCATGCGCTGCGCGCGCTCGGCCTTCAGGCCGCCGGCGAGACGGGCGTGACAGAGGATCACATTGCAAGCCTGTGCGAGGTGATGCGCTTCCTGATCGCCGGCGAGGACGCCGGCACGAGCAACCTCGCCGCGCAGAGGCGATTCTTCGACGCCCATCTGCGGCGCTGGGTCGATGCGCTCTGCGACGCCATCGAGGCGAACCCGGGCGCGGATTTCTACCGCGCGCTGGCCCGCTTCGCACGCGATTTCTTTGCCGTCGAGGCCGAAGGCTTCGATCTCCTCGATGCCTGATGCCCGCCGGCAGGTCGCGGGCGGCGCGCCCGCNNAAGGAAGCAGCGATGAAGTTCTTCGGTCCGAAAGAGGCGGCTCCGGCCATCGATCCTTCATCGGCGCGGCTCGACCGGCGCGGCCTGCTCGTCGGTGCGGGTGTGACAGGCGCTGCCGCACTGGCGGTGGCTGCGCTGTACCGGCCCGGGGTCACGGCGTCGCCCGCCGCAGCCGCCAAGACGGCGCACGACGCCGGCGACGGCTACCGGGAAACGCAGCACGTGCTGCGGTACTACGAAACGGCGCGGGCCTGATTCGCGGCGATCGGCAGAGGGACCTTCCATGTTGCTCACGCGCAAGTCTTCAGCTGCCGGCCCGGCCGGATCGTCGTCGCTGGTCTCGAGCCTGGCACGTGGTGTTCGCGGCGCCATCCCGACCATGGATCGCCGGGCCTTCCTGCGCCGCTCCGGACTGGGTGTGGGCGTCGGCATGGCCGGCTCGCAGCTGATGCTCGTACGCAAGGCGGCTGCCGCCGATTCCGAGGTGGCACGGGCGAAGCCCGTCGTCCGGCGCACCGT
>PLZH01000017.1 GCA_003152055.1 Burkholderiales bacterium | reverse complement strand
CGTCAGCTTTTCGGCGATCGCGTGGGCGTTCTCTCAGGCAAATCCTCAGTAGCCGGTATTGCCGACCAAGGTATTCTGTATTCAGACTTCGATCGCATTGCCCGTGACCGCGCATCTCGTCAAGCTGCAAAGCGCGCCCGATCTCGTCGAGCGCGTCTATGGCGCGTTGCTCGACGCGATCAGCGAAGGGTCGCTGGCGCCCGGCGCCCGCTTCACGCGGGAAGAGATCGCGGCGCAGCTCGACGTCTCGCGCCAGCCCGTGCTCCAGGCCCTGCGCCTCCTGAAGAAAGACGGTCTCGTGCTCGATGCGCCGGGGCGCGGCGTCATCGTCGCGCCGCTCGATGCCGGCTGGATCGCCCAGGTCTACGAAGTCCGTGCCGCGCTCGACACGCTCGCCGCCCGGCTCGCCGCGGAGCGGCGCGCGGTCATCGATGCCCGGCTCGTCGAACAGGGCCGGCGCGCCGCGCGCGGGCGTCACATCAAGGCGATGATCGAAACCGACATGGCCTTCCACAACGCCATCTCGCCGCATCGGGCAACCCGCTCATCGGCCGCAGCGCGCAGCTGCAATGGGTCCATCTGCGTCGTGTCATGGGCGCGGTGCTGCAATCGTCCCGGTCAGGCGAAGCGCTGTGGGACGAGCACGAAGCCATTGCCACGGCGATCGCCGCCGGCGATGCGAAGGGCGCCGCCGGCCGCATCGAGGCCCACGCCCGGCAGGCCAGCGAAACCCTTCTCGCCCGCCTCGCCCATAGACTCGCTTCTCCGTTGAAAGGAAGGTCTGCATGAGACTCGGCGCCGCACAGAAAGAGCAGTTCGAACGCGACGGCTACCTGTTCTTCCCGGGGCTCTTCACGCCCGCGGAAACGCGTACGCTGACCTCGGCCGTGCCCGAGCTCTACAGCCGGCGCGAGGCCTACAACGTGCGCGAAAAGGGCAAGGACGCCGTGCGCACCAGTTTCGCCGCGCACCTGTACAGCGAGCCGTTCGCGCGGCTGGCGCGGCATCCGCGCATGATCGAGCCGGTCGAGGACCTGCTCGGCGAAGAGCTCTACATGCACCAGTTCAAGATCAACGGCAAGGCCGCCTTCGACGGCGACGTCTGGCAGTGGCACCAGGACTACGGCACCTGGCTCAACGACGACCTGATGCCGGCCGAGCGCGCCATGAACGTCGCGATCTTCCTCGACGACGTGAGCGAGTTCAACGGCCCGCTGATGTTCATTCCCGGCAGCCACAAGCGCGGCGTCGTCGACGCCAGGCACGACCAGACGACGACGAGCTATCCGCTCTGGACGATCGGCAACGAGCTGATCGCGCAACTCGTCGATCGGGCCGGCGGCAAGAACGGAGGCATCGTTTCGCCGAAGGGCCCGGCCGGCTCGATGATCCTCTTCCACGGCTGCCTCGTGCACGCCTCGGGCTCGAACCTTTCGCCGTGGAACCGCGTCAGCGTCTACCTGAGCCTGTGCGCCATCAGCAACCACATTCGCCGCTTCAAGCGGCCGGAATACATCGCGCACCGCGACTTCACGCCGATCGAGACGCTGCCCGACGACTGCCTGCTGAAGGACTACCGCGTCGATCTGCCGTGGAAGAACGGCATGCCGGCGAGCGCGCTCGAAACCTCGACCGACGCATTGAAGCTCGCGGCATGAGCTTGCATCGTCAACTCCAGCAGCGCCAAGCCGAAGCCAAGCCGATCCGCGTCGGCCTGATCGGTGCCGGCAAGTTCGGCTCGATGTACCTGGCGCAGGTGCCGCGCACGCCGGGGGTTCATCTCGCCGGCATTGCCGATCTCTCGCCGGCCAACGCGCGCGCCAACCTCGCGCGCGTCGGCTGGCCGATCGAGCGTACGCAGGCGGCGAGCCTCGATGCAGCGCTGAAGAACGGCACGACGCACGTCGGCGACGACTGGAAGGCGCTCGTCTCGCACCCCGCGATCGACGTGGTCGTCGAGTGCACGGGTCATCCGATCGCCGCCGTCGAGCATTGCCTCGCCGCCTTCGCGCACGGCAAGCACGTCGTCAACGTCACGGTCGAGGCCGATGCATTCTGCGGGCCCTTGCTCGCGAAAAGGGCGGCCGACGCCGGCGTCGTCTATTCGCTCGCGTTCGGCGACCAGCCTGCGCTGATCTGCGATCTGGTCGACTGGGCACGCACCTGCGGCTTTCCGGTCGTCGCCGCGGGCCGGGGCCACAAGTGGCTGCCGCACTTCTGCGAGTCGACGCCGGAGACGGTCTGGGGCTACTACGGCCTGACGCCGGAGCAGGCCGCGCGCGGCGGCCTCAACCCGAAGATGTTCAACAGCTTTCTCGACGGCTCCAAGCCCTCGATCGAATCGACCGCTGTAGCCAACGCGACTGGCCTGAGCGTCCCCAGCGACGGACTGCGCTATCCGCCGGCGAGCGTGGAGGACATTCCCTTCGTGACGCGGCCGGTCGAAGAAGGCGGCGTGCTCGAGAAAAAGGGCATGGTCGAGGTGATCTCCTCGCTCGAAGCGAACGGCCGCCAGATCCCGTACGACATCCGCATGGGCGTATGGGTCACGGTCGAAGGCGAGACCGAATACATCCGCAACTGCTTCGAGGAATACAACGCCCACACCGACCCGAGCGGCCGCTACTTCACGCTCTACAAGCGCTGGCATCTGATCGGCCTCGAGGTCGGGATGTCGGTCGCGAGCGTGGCGCTGCGCGGCGAGGCGACCGGAGTGGCGACATGCTGGAACGCCGACGTCGTCGCCACCGCGAAGCGCGACCTGAAGCCCGGCGACATGCTCGACGGCGAAGGCGGCTACACGGTGTGGGGCAAGCTCCTGCCGGCCGAGACCTCGACGCGCCTGGGTGGCCTGCCGCTCGGCCTTGCGCACGATGTGAAGGTGACGCGCGCCGTCAGGAAGGGGCAAAGCCTTTGCTGGAGCGACGTCGCGATGGACACGTCCACTCCGGCATACAGGCTGCGCCGCGAAATGGAATCGACCTTCGCCGCGCCGCGGTTGAAGACCGCGTGATCGATCTTCTCGTTCGCGGCGCCCTCGTCGTCGACGGAACGGGCGCGGCGCCGCGTCATGCCGACGTCGCCGTGAGCGACGGCCGCATCGTCGGCGTCGGCTGGCGCCTCGAGTGTCCGGCGCAGCGAACGGTCGACGCTGCAGGCCTGGCGCTGATGCCGGGCATCGTCGACAGCCATACCCACTTCGACGCCCAGATCACCTGGGACCCGACGCTCTCGCCCTCGCCCGCGCTCGGCGTCACGACGGCGGTGATCGGCAACTGCGGCTTCACGATCGCACCGTGCCGTCCCGCCGACCGCGAGCTGACGATGCGAAACCTGACGCAGGTCGAAGGCATGTCGCTCGCCGCGCTGAAGCAGGGCATCGTCTGGGGCTTCGAAACCTTTCCCGAATACATGACGCAGTTGCGGGCACGGGGCTCGGCCGTGAACGTCGCCGCGTACGTCGGCCATTCTTCGGTGCGCACCTACGTGATGGGCGCCGATGCGGCACGGCGCGGCGCGACGCCGGAAGAAATCTCGCGCATGCAGGCGATCGTGCGCGAGGCGATGGCGCATGGCGCGGTCGGCTTCGCGAGCAGCACGAGCCCGGCGCATAACGGCGAAGGAGGGTTGCCGATGCCGTCGCGTCTGGCGAGTGACGAGGAGATGGCCGCGCTCGTCGGCGCCATGAGCGAAGGCGGGCGCGGCGTCCATATGCTGACCAAGGGCGGCCACACGCCGATGCCGTTTCTCGAATCGCTCGCCGCGGCGAGCGGGCGGCCGGTGATGGTGGCCGCGCTGCTGCACAACGGCACGAACCCGCGTGCCGTGTTCGACGACCTCGACGCCATCGCCGCCGCCAATGAGCGCGGCCACCGCATGCTCGGCCAGGTGTCGTGCTGCCCGTTGACCATGGACTTCACGCTCGCTTCGCCGTACCCCGTCGAAGGCCTGGCGAGCTGGAAGCCGGCGCTCGGCCTTTGCGGTGAGGAGCTCGAAGCCGTGCTTGCCGACCCGTCGTTCCGCGACGGCGTTCGCGCCGAGCTCGCGACGCCAGCGACGTTTCGCCTCTTCAACGGCGAGTGGGACAAGGTCCACGTCGTCGAGACGGCGCGACGCGACAACGCGCGCCACGAGCAGCGCAGCATCGCCGAGATCGCCACCGAAGCGGGTCGCGACGCGCTGGATGCGATGCTCGACCTCGCCCTCGACGAAAAGCTGCAGACCATCTTCACCGCGCAACTGCTCAACAGCGACGAAGATGAGGTCGGCCGCATGCTCAACCACCCGAACAGCATCGTCAGCCTGAGCGACGCCGGCGCCCACCTCACCTTCTTCAACGATGCCGGCTTCGGCCTGCACCTGCTCGGCCACTGGTCGCGCGAGCTCGGCGCGATGAGCCTGGCCGAAGCCGTGCGGCGCCTGAGCTCGCATCCCGCTTGCGTGCTCGGCCTCCAAAGACGTGGCGTGATCCGCGAAGGCTTCGCCGCCGACCTGCTCCTGTTCGACCCGAAGACCGTCGCGCGCGGCCCGAAGCGGCGCGTCCACGACCTGCCGGGCGGCGCACCGCGGCTGACGACCGATGCCGTCGGCGTGCATGGCGTCTGGGTCAACGGGCAGCAGGTTGCCGACGCGGCCGGCCTGTTGCGCGATGCGCCGATGGCTGGCGAGCTGCTCACGCATTTCGCGGCCTGAGCCGCGGTTACGCCGGGTCGGCAGAATCGCCCCATGACCGACCGCTCGCTCGCCCGGCACATCGCCTCCGTGCTCGCCGACGCCGGCGATGACCTCGACCCGGCCGAGACCGCCGAATGGTGCGAGGCACTCGATGCGCTGATCGCCGCGCACGGCGAGGCGCGCGCCCGCTTCCTCTTCGATGCCCTGCTCGCGCATGCGCGGCGCCGCGGCGTGCGCTGGCTGCCGTCGATGGTGACGCCTTACGTCAACTCGATCCCGCTCGAAGCGCAGCCGCCCTTTCCCGGCGACCTCGCGATGGAGCAGCGCCTCGCCGCGCTGATGCGCTGGAACGCGCTGGCGATGGTGATGCGCGCCAACCGCGTCGAGACCGGCGGCTCGGCCGAGCTGGGCGGCCACATCGCGAGCTACGCGTCGGCGGCCGATCTCTTCGAGGTCGGCTTCAATCATTTCTTCCGCGCCCGCAACGACGCATCCGGGCAGCTCGGCGATCTCGTCTTCTTCCAGCCGCACTCCGCGCCGGGCGTCTATGCGCGTGCCTTTCTCGAAGGGCGGCTGACGGCCGGCGACCTCGCGCACTATCGCCAGGAGCTCACGGCGCCCAGGCACGGCGCGCGCGGGCTGAGCTCGTATCCACATCCGCAACTGATGCCGGACTTCTGGCAGTTCCCGACCGGCTCGATGGGCATCGGCCCGATCAATGCCATCTACCAGGCGCGATTCATGCGCTACCTGCAGCACCGCGGCCTGCTCGATGCGGCGCCATCGGGTAGCGCGCAACGCCGCGTCTGGGGCTTCTTCGGCGACGGCGAGATGGACGAACCCGAGTCGGTCGCGGCGCTCTCGCTCGCCGCGCGCGAATGTCTCGACAACTGCACCTTCGTTATCAACTGCAACCTGCAGCGGCTCGACGGGCCGGTGCGCGGCAACGGCCGCATCATCGACGAGCTCGAATCGCTGTTCGCCGGAGCCGGCTGGCACGTCGTCAAGTGCCTGTGGAGCTCCGACTGGGACGTGCTCTTCGCGCGCGACCACGGCCACGCGCTGATGCGCGCTTTCGCGCAGACCGTCGACGGCCAGTTCCAGACGCTCTCGGCCAAGGACGGTGCCTTCAACCGCGAAGTCTTCTTCGGCCAGAACGATGAACTGCGCAGCCTCGTCGCCGACCTGCGCGACGAGGATATCGATCGCCTGCGCCGCGGCGGCCACGACGCGGTGAAGATCCACGCCGCGTTCGCCGCCGCCGTCGCGCATGCCGGGCAACCGACGGTCGTGCTCGCCAAGACGATGAAGGGCTACGCCATGGGCGAGGCGGCGCAGGGGCGGATGACGACACACCAGGCGAAGAAGCTCGACAGCGCCGGCCTGCTCGCCTTCCGCGATCGCTTCGCGCTGCCGATGAGCGACGCCGACGCGCAGTCGCTCGCCTTCTTCAAGCCGGCCGAAGAGGGCGCGGAGCTCAAGTATTTGCACAGCCGGCGCCGGGCGCTCGGCGGCTATCTGCCGGCGCGGCGGAGCGACTGCCCGGCGCTCGCGGTTCCGCCGCTCGAATCGACGGCGGCCTTTGCGCTACACGCCGAAGGCAAGGAGATGAGCACGACGATGGCCTTCGTGCGCCTGCTCGGCAACTGGCTGAAAGACGCGACCCTGGGCCCGCGCGTCGTTCCCATCGTCGCCGACGAGGCGCGCACCTTCGGCATGGCGAGCCTGTTCCGCCAGGTCGGCATCTATGCGCCCTTCGGTCAGCTCTATCAGCCGGAAGACTCGGGCTCGATGCTCTATTACCGGGAAGACCGCAACGGCCAGATCCTCGAAGAAGGCATCACCGAAGCGGGTGCGCTTTCATCGTGGACGGCGGCCGCGACCGCGTACTCGACGCACGGCCTGCCGATGCTGCCGTTCTACATCTACTACAGCATGTTCGGTTTCCAGCGGGTTGGCGATCTGATCTGGGCTGCCGCCGATCAGCGCGCGCGCGGCTTTCTCATCGGCGCGACGGCCGGCCGCACCACCCTCGGCGGCGAAGGATTGCAGCACCAGGACGGCACCAGCCATCTCGTCGCCGCGACCGTGCCGAACTGCAAGGCCTACGACCCGGCCTTCGCCGGCGAGCTCGCCGTCATCGTCGATCGCGGCATGCGCGAGATGCTCGTCGAGCAGCGCGACGTCTTCTACTACGTGACGGCGATGAACGAGAACGTCGCCCAAGCCTCGTTGCCGGCCGACGCGCACGAAGGCGTGCTGCGCGGCATGTATCGCTTCCGGCTCTCGTCGCACGAAGGGGCTCGCCGCGTCCAGCTGCTCGCCTCGGGCGCGATCCTCGGCGAGGCGATCAAGGCGGCCGGCGTCCTCGAGACCGAGCATGGCATCGCCGCCGATCTGTGGAGCGTGACGAGCTTTTCGGAGCTGGCGCGTGCCGGCGTCGCCGCGGAAACGGCCTGGCGGCACGGGGCGACGAGCGTCATCCGCAGCCACGTCGGCGAGCAGCTGGCNNCCCGGCCGGCGCTGCGTCACGCTCGGCACCGATGGCTTCGGCCGCAGCGACACCCGCGCGGCGCTGCGAGCGCATTTCGAAGTCGATGCGGCGGCGATCGTCAACGCGGCGCTGCGGGTACTGGGTTAGAAAGTCAGAGTTGGAAGGCCAGCCAGAGCAACAGACCTTCGGAAAGATCGCGCAGCAGTCCCGGCTCCTTCGGCTCGAAGCGGGCTGCCTTGGCTCGCTCGCGCTCGACCCACTCGGCGAAGCGGCGCACGTCGGCCGGCTCGTAGAAGGCGAGCATCAGTTCGTAGTTGAGAAAGAGGCTGCGCAAGTCCAGGTTGGCCGAGCCGGCCAGCGCGAGCTGGTCGTCGATGACGACGGCCTTGGCGTGCGTCATCCACGGCACGAACCAGATGCGCGCGCCGGCGGTGGCGAGGTCACGCAAAGGCCGGTGTCGCGCGACGTCGGCCAGCCGATGGTTGGAGCGCGCCGGCATCACCAGATCGACCAGCACGCCGCGACGCGCCGCGAGCATCAACGCCATGAGCAAGGTCGCATCGGGAATGAAATAGGGCGTGATCGCCAGGATGCGCCGGCGCGCCATGAAGCAGCCTGACAGCAGCAGCGACTGGATGGTGTCGTCGACCTGGTCGGGGCCGCTCGGCACGAGCTGCCCGAGCGCCGCGTCTTCGGCCTCGATGGCCTGCGGCGGCGGACAGCTTTCGGGTGCGGCGGCGCGCGTCGCATAGGCCCAGTCCTTCTCGAATTGCTCGCAGGCGCGAACGACGAGGGTGCCCTGCAGGTCGAAGCTGAGGTCGTGCCAGACGGCCCCGATGGCGGCGCCGGCGCTTCGCGCCGGGTCGCCTTCGAAGTACTCGGCCGCGAAGTTGCGCCCGCCGCACCAGAACCGATCGGTGTCGGCGACGACCATCTTGCGGTGGTTCCGCAGGTTGGCGCGGCCGCGCAGGATCGAGCGAAACGGCGGCACGAACTTGACCACCTCGACGCCGGAAGCGCGCATCCGCGAGGCGTCGACGCGGCCGGCGAGCCACGCGCCGATGCCGTCGATGAGAAGCCGCACGTGCACCCCTTGCTCGGCCTTGACCCTCAGGGCCGCGCCGATCTCGTCGCCGAGCCGGTCGCGCCCGAGGATGAAGGTGCTGACATCGAGCGTCGTCTTCGCGCTGGCGATGACTTCGAGCACCGCTCGCCGCGCCTCGCTGCCGTCGGCGTGGATGCACAGGGCTTCGTAAGGTGCCGCCGGCGCGAGGCCCATCGATCGCCCCAGCCGGCGGGCCCAGAGCGAGGCGGCCTCGTCCTCGCCGGCGGGAGGGCCGAGCGGCGACGCCGCGGGCGTCGGGTCGTCGCGCATCCGCAGCTTCCTGCTGCCGAACATCAGGTAGACCGGAATGGCGACGTAGGGAACCAGTGCGAGCGCGACGACCCAGGCGATCGCTGTCGAAGGATCGCGCCGCTGCGGCAGCGCGCGCGACGCGGCCACGTAGACGACCAGCCCGAACGCCACGACGATGCCGTGCAGTGTCAGGGCATGGCGACCGATGAAGTCGAGAACCATCGCCGAGCCGTGCCGCGGAAAAACAAAACCCGCCGGGCTTCAGCCGGCGCCGGGCCGCTCCCANNTACTTGCGCAGCGCCGCGATCTGCGCCGCCATCGCCGCAAACTCGCTTTGCGCCTTGGCGAAATCGATGTCGCTCTTGGCATTCTTCATCGCATCCTCGGCGAGCTTCTTCGCTTCGTTGGCCTTGGCTTCGTCGAGATCCTTGCCGCGGATCGCCGTGTCGGCCAGCACCGTCACCGAGCCAGGCTGCACCTCGAGAATGCCGCCGGCGACGAAGACGAATTCTTCCTCGCCGTTGTCGGCGCGCAGGATGCGCACCGCTCCTGGCTTGATGCGCGTGATGAGCGGCGTGTGCCGCGGATAGATGCCGAGCTCGCCCATCTCGCCCGGCAGGGCGACGAACTTCGCCTCGCCGGAGAAAATCTGTTCCTCGGCGGAGACGACATCGACGTGCAGCGTGGCCATGTTCAAACCTCAAAAGACCGCGAACCGGCCGGGCGCCGGGCCGTTCCCAAGCCCCGCCGCGCCCCCTTGAGGGTGCCGCGAACGAAGTGAGCGTGGGCGCTTCATGTGCTTATTGGATCGTCTTGGCCTTCTCGAAGGCCTCGTCGATCGAGCCGACCATATAGAAGGCCTGTTCGGGCAGCGAATCGCATTCGCCGCTGACGATCATCTTGAAGCCGCGGATCGTTTCCTTCAGGGGCACGTACTTGCCTGGCGTGCCGGTGAACACCTCGGCGACGTGGAAGGGCTGGGACAGGAAGCGCTGGATCTTGCGCGCCCGGGCGACGGCAAGCTTGTCTTCCGGCGCCAACTCGTCCATGCCGAGAATGGCGATGATGTCGCGCA